>JAJFJL010000032.1 GCA_021774055.1 Nitrosomonas sp.
TTTTGATAAGCCATTAAAAGAGATTTCTTTTGGTAAAATATTGCTGCAATTATTCCGGGCATCTCGACAATTTAATGTTGAAATTCAACCACAATTAGTCTTGTTACAAAAAACACTATTGAATATTGAAGGCTTAGGACGTGATCTTGACCCTGACCTTGATCTATGGAAAACTGCCAAACCTTTTTTAGAAACCTGGATGTCTGAACAAATTGGTTTGCGTGGATTTGCTAGTCGGTTACAAAAAGAAGCACCTAATTGGGCACTAATTTTCCCACAATTTCCACGCCTAATTCATCAAAATTTGAGTGAACATCGAGCACAAGCTCAAGCATTGGAAGAAAGAATGACAGATTTACTGGCAGAAGAAAAACGACAAACACGTTTATTAATACTGCTGGCGATTCTAATAACTGCGTTGTTGGTTTGGTTGGTAATACAGTAAATTAATTGGCATCTTTTCATTTAATTAAGTATAGCCACTAAATTAAATAACCAAGGATAAAATATGACACTAACAGAATGTAACTATTCACATCCCCACCGCAGAAATTGGCAAAAGAAGTACAGATAAACCAGATCTCCTGTTACGCTCTGCTAAATACTTCCATGGCGACACGTTTCAATGTAAGTATCATCCTCCCTCCTATTTTTTTAATGCTGACATGTTACCATTATCTTGTTTTCTTTTATAATCAGTGTGTTACATTGGTTAAAATGATGTTTTTTACCGAAAAGTAAAAGATTATATCTATAAAAATAAGATTATTACAAAGAAATAAGCGAACCGAGGGTAATTACATTTGATAAATTCTAATGGTTAAATCTCCAAAGACCCAAATTTAAGCCCTAATAAATAAACAATTATTTTTCTTAAATAGCGCAATAAGGCAGGGTAAAACTCAACATAATATCGACATGGAAAAAGTTTACAAGACATTCTTTTTTTAAAACAATAACTGGTCATTCCAAAGTCTATTTTTTTACATCCCTTTTCTATTGCAAACTCAATGGCGGCATAAAATAAATTAAAATAAGCCCGTGTATCATACGATTTATCATAATCTAACCCCACACTTTTAAAGTATAAGGTTTCATTATTTTGCATTAATAAGCAATAGGCAATGAGTTTATTATTAACACGAATGATTAAAGCATGAGGATTTAAGTCTTGATAAGATGATAAATTGGCAAAAAAAGCTTCATTAATCACAATGGGGGTTTGTATATAATCATCGTCTTGTTTTTTTCTATCGGTTGTTTTTTTATATAAAGCATATAATTCTGAGCTAATCGCAGAAGGGTAATCACAAATTTCAACACAGCTACCCGCTTCAGTTAAACGTTTTTTGTCGGCTAATAATCGCCGACGTTTTTTACTAGATAGGGCTTTTAAATAAGCTTCAAAGCTATCATGCTGAATGGTTAGCAATGTATTGGGTAAAAAATCAAGGGCTGTAAATCGGCCATCATTGATGAATTTATCAGTGATCGTATCCTCTTTGATGCATAAGGCGTGCATTTTGACCGTTTTATGTAAATAATCACTTATCTGAGTAAAAATAAGCTGGTTTTCATCAGTCGTTAGTTTTTGGCGGGTTAATAACCCTGAATAATTTGAAATGGGAATTTCAAGGAATCCTATCGCTAATTTAGGAAATAGGGATTTAAGTAACGTAGATTGCTGAATGATGCGAGAAAGAGGGTGACCTAAATAAGTATAAATTTTAAGATCCTTGAGAAGCATTAAAATAGCTACGCCAATAACCTCATCCGTTTTTAGCACTTTAATAAAAATTAACTCAATATCACTATCTGAGGATTCTTTTATTAAGCTTGACCAGGCTAAAGCCATGTTGCCACTAATAAAATCAGCAGAGAAATCATTGAATGAAATGACCTCATCGGGACAGGAAGGGTTAAATTGCTGGATTTCATACATAATTTATTCCTAAATTGAGCTTTAATGAGTTTTAGAGGGGATTATGCAACAATGAGATGAGCTGTCGAGTAAAATAGTGACTCAGCCAGAAATACTTAATGCTGGATTACGTTGTTTCGAGTGCTTATTCAATTTTTAATAAACCAAGTATTAGGGTATTTTGATGGATCCTCAAACTTCTGCGATAAAAATTTGGCTGATGGCGTTGCGACCTAAAACGTTAACCGCATCGGTAGGCCCTATTATGATAGCAACTGCAATGGCCTTTGGTGATGATAAAGGCGATGGTTTAATCGCCTTTATTTGTTTATTAACTGCATTGCTATTACAAATTGGGACAAATATCGCTAATGATTATTTTGATTTTAAAAAAGGATCTGATAGAGAAGACCGTATAGGCCCTACGCGGGTTACGCAAGCAGGACTGTTACCGCCATCAACCATTCGGATGGCTTTTATTATCAGTTTTGTTTTGGCGGCCATCGGCTGGTTATTTTTAATTAATCACGCGGGTTGGGTTATGGCGGTCTTAGCGGTGACCTCTATTTTATCAGGAATTTATTATACCGCAGGGTCTAAAGCCTTAGGTTATATGGGTTTAGGTGATGTCTTTGTATTTATCTTTTTTGGTCCTGTAGCGGTGGCAGGAACTTATTATGCTCAAGCATTAGAAATAAACCTAAGCGTCTTAATTGCAGGTATTGCCCCTGGTTTAATTTCAGTGGCAATTTTAACCGTTAATAATCTACGCGATGTTGAAAGTGATCGACAATCTAATAAAAAAACCCTCGTGGTACGTTTTGGGGTGAAATTTGCCCAGTTTGAATATTTAAGCGCGTTGCTCGTTGCTGCCTTTATTCCGATCGGTCTTTATTTAATAACTAACCAACACCCTGCGACATTGATTGCGTCTATTATTAGTCTAATCGCTATTCCGATGATTTATGAGGTGATGACAAAAACAGGGGAAATTTTAAATCAAACTTTAGCAAAAACAGGACAGTTATTATTGATTTACAGTATTTTATTTTCAGTCGCTTGGTTATGGGATTAAAGCAAGCAATTTAGAACAATACCTTCGCCAGAAACCACCCCAAATCACACTATTTTCTCGCATGAATTCTACCAATTTCAGCAGCTTGGAAAAGGTCGTCGTTATTTAAAAAGTCATCAGGGTTTAAGCCGAGTGAATTAATAACCCTAAGTGTGAGTTTATGCGCTCTGCAAGAAGTTTTTAAGTCCTGCATACTTCCAGATTTTACGCCTTCTACTTTTGGTAATAATATCTGTGAAAATGTAACCATAAACAAAGAAAAACTAGCTGCATTGTTAACTTGATCTTTCTTGATATTCATAAAATCTTCAAGTCCCCAATACTGTTTGGCATCACGAAAATTAAATTCAATTTGAAAACGTAACTTGTAATAGTCAATTAAATTATCATGAGACAGTCCCAAGTCACTGCTGAACAACAACACTTTTGATATTTTCCCATTGCTAAGGTTAACACGTACAATAATTACAATATTCAACATATTAGGAAATTTTTTGTGCCAAACTTGAACTTGGTAAATACGAGTTCTGATATTACCTTCTGTCTTTTCCTCGCACAGGTGTTCATCAGTTAGACTCTCTAAAGTGACCTTCTCACCATATTTTCGAGGTTTTCCTTTACCTGAGTATTCACCTTTATATGGGAAATACAATTCTGAGTCATGACGTAACTTTGAAATAATATGTAGTCCAGTTTGTTTTATCATCTGCAGTGCTGCATTGTTTCCTAACGCACCATCATAAACAAAATAGGTGATTTTTATTTTTAAAGCAATTAGTCGCAAAGTTCCTAAAATACATCCTTTTAGCTGTAATAAAAAAGGGGAAAGATTTACTTCAGCCAGATTCTTGTTTTTACTTCCTTTTGGTCTACCAGTATTTTTATTTGACACTTTATTTTTTTGCTCTTTTTGCTTTTTTTAGCTTTAGGTGCAGATTCTTTTACGTCTTCACGTACTAATTGCTCTGTATATAATGGATAAGATTTGCGAGATTCAACGTCTATTAAAGATATACTGATGAAACAGATGCTTGCAACTGTTTTTTTTGGATTGATGAGAAGAACGTACCTAATCCAAATGTTTGTTTTCCTGATTTAGTTACCACAACTTCATCACCAGCAAGCACGTAAGTTTTTGATAGTTTGTTACAAAGATGTTCTTTAACTAATATCCAGGATAATTTTCCCCATTCGTGCTTATCCTTAAAAAAACGTTGAACAGTGCGATAACTGCAACCTTCTCCCGTCCACCGGGAAATTCCCAGCATGGTCACTCGACCTGACATTGATAGGGTTGCTTCAATTATTAAAGTTAATTGGCGGAGTGTTTTTGAAGAAATTGTTGAGTTAAGAGTAGTAAGAATTGTTATGATCTCATTCATAGTCAGGTTTTGTGAAATTTGTTGTTTTGAAGCTCATTATTTTACGCTACCTGGCTATATTTCATTTTGAAACTTGATTAAATTGGCGAAGGTATTGTTAGAAAGGAATGAATTAATGATGCCAAAAATACAAAATTCCTAGTAATTATGGCGGATAAAGATAAGTTTGATAAATTTTTAAATTTTGCACATGCTTTCAAACACTAATCTTTTATGGATTATTTTAAATGTTTTCAACGGAAGTTAACTTATGACGCATGATAAATTAATGGCCTTACTTAAAGCTGATAGTGAAAAAATTGATGCCATTATGCGTTGTGATCTTAATACAATTACTAATCAACACCTACATCAAGTGATCGCGTATGCTATTTTTAATGGCGGGAAGCGCATTCGGCCTTTATTAACCATCTTAGCCGCGCGTTTGTGCCAAACAAAGATATCTCTTAATGAAACTAACTTATATCGTTTTGCGATATGTTTTGAGTACCTTCATGCTGCCAGTTTATTACATGATGATGTGATTGATAAAGCCCAGCAGCGCAGAGGGCAAAAAAGTGCTAATAGGATTTGGGATAATACACAGGTTATTCTTGCGGGTGATTTTCTACATTCACGAGCAATGTCACTTGCAGGCACACTCGGTAATCAACAGTGTTTAGGCATTATTTGTGATGCAATCCAAGCGATGGTGAATGCTGAATTTATACAGATTGATAACACGAATAGTTTAAATATATCAGAGCAACCGTATCTGCAGGTACTTTTGGGGAAAACAGCCGCTTTAATCAGCGCGGCTTGTCAGACAGGTGGGATATTATCTAATGCAACCAAGGCTCAATGTCAGGCGTTGACCATTTTAGGGACGAATATGGGTTTAACTTTTCAAATTGTTGATGATTTGCTGGATTATTTAGGTGAACCTGAAAAAACAGGCAAAATGAGGGGCAATGATATTAGGAAGAATAAAATGACTTTACCCTTAATTTATACGCTAAATCATGCGACGGATAAGGATAAACAATGGTTAGTTAGCATATTAAAAACAGATGAAAATACGCGTATGAGTGAATTTAAGTCGATTAAAGCCTTGATTGAAAAAACAGGAGGCTTTAATTACACGTGTGAAAAAGCGCGGCAACTCACTGAAGAGGCGATCACAGCATTAGACGTATTTTCAGATGGTTTTGAAAAAGATAAAATGACCGCGCTTTCAATGTATGTTTTACAACGTGAACACTAAGGGACGTGCATGAAATAACTTGAGCAGCTAGCACACAGGATTTATGCTCATATTCAAAGCGTGTAAACAGGTGTATAGCAAGGCTATGTAACTGTTTACATAATGCAGAAGATGAATATAAAGACAAAGCTAGATGCTCAAGTTATTCCATGCAGGTTCCTTTGTATTTATGCCCGCCATCATAAAGATGAGCCAATAAAAAAACACGGTTATAAAGAGAGGTCAATCTTTAGGTTGGGGCTAAATATTATCAGAAAGGACTTCGTGAATACAAAAATAAGAATAACAGATATGTTTTTAACAATGCTTGAATCATGTGGTTATAGTTTTGTAGCTGATCGGCAATTAAAAAATGTCCCGTAGTATGGATGAGTTTAATGATCTGGTTTATATTAGTCGAGTCACGTTAGCCATTATTAATAAATACTAATGACAACAACACATATTAATGGAAAAAATTATTCCGAATCACAAATTTTAAACGCTTTTTTACAGGCGGCAACCTGTCATCAAGCCTCAATTGTTTTTTGGAATGAGCCTAATTCGCAACAACTGTGTTTATTAGTGAATTTTAGCCAAGCGGTTGCCTGTCAAATTTCAGATAAATTAGCGGCAGGGTTTATTTTTAGTCCTTTTTTATCAACCAATAAAGCCTGTTTTTTTTTACAGGCGGAATTATTTTATACCATTGAAAATAAACAATTATTGGAAAAAAGTATTGTAGGTCATGCTAAAAAACAAGCGTTTTTAACTACAGTTATAAATTGTTTAAATCAAGCCAAAAAAAGCGATTATTTTGTCGGGATAGCCCCCGTGGATAGCTCAGCTGATCTTAAAGCCTGTTTTATTGCCTTAGTTAAGCAAGGTTTGAGAGAAATTAAAAATTCAGCATTTGAAAAAATTGTTTTTGCGCGGACTAAAACCATTAAATTACCCGATAATTTTGATTTAATCTCTACTTTTCAACGAATTCGGCAAACGTATCCCCAACATTTTATTTCATTGATTTCAACGGCAGACTATGGATCATGGCTGGGATGTAGCCCTGAATTATTACTTGCCATTGAAGGTTTAGCCTTACAAACAGTATCATTAGCTGGGACAAAACTAAACACACAGGCGTGGACAGAAAAGGAATATCAAGAGCAGGCATTAGTCACTGAGTTTATTAGACAACAATTACATCAACTTACGATTATGGATGTTGAAGAAATGCCGCCGACTAATTTGACAATTGGTGCATTTAAACATTTACAAACGCAATTTAAAATTCATTTAAATTCACAACAATCGCTTAATCAAACGGCGGAACGTTTGTTAGCGTTATTACACCCCACCCCTGCGGTTTGTGGAATGCCCAAACAAGAGGCTTTAGATTTTATCCAGCAGCATGAAAGTTTTGATCGACAATTATATTGTGGTTATTTAGGCCCTTGTAATATTGATAAGGGAAAAATTCAATTATATGTCAACATTCGTTGTTTGCAACTAGTCACTCATCATGCGATTTTATATGCAGGTGCAGGGATTACCGAGGCTTCTGATCCTGAAAAGGAATGGGAAGAGACCGAGTTAAAATGCCAAACCTTATTGGATTTTTTATAAATGTCTAAGACTTATTTAGAATCCATTATGAACATTGCCGAGATTTGTGCGCGGCTAGGGGTGGAAGATGCGATTCTTTCCGCAGGTTCACGTTGCGCACCGTTGGTGATTGCCTTTAATCGCCATCCTAATATAAAGGTAAACACTGTTGTTGATGAACGCGCAGCTGCTTTTATTGCGTTAGGTATTGCTCAGCAAAAACAAAGTCCTGTGGTTATCGTGTGTACCTCAGGAACTGCAGCATTAAATTATTGCCCAGCGATTGCCGAAGCGTATTATCAAACGATTCCCTTAATTGTTTTTACCTGCGACCGTCCTCCCGAATGGATTGGACAGCAAGATGGACAAACCATTAATCAAGTAGGCATTTATCAAAATTACGTCAAAGCAAGTTATAACTTACCTGTTGATAATCATCATCCTGACTCTATTTGGCATATTGAGCGAACAGTGGCCGAAGCCGTTAATTTAGCCATGAGCCCCGCTTTTGCACCCGTGCATTTAAATCTGCCTTTTCGAGAGCCTTTTTATCCACAAGCTCAACAAACGATTGGGTTTAATCCTAAGATAAAAATCATTCAACAATTAAATAGCCAAGCGGTATTAAATGAAACGCAATGGCAGTCGCTTATCGGTGAGCTTAAGCAAGCGAAACGTATTTTAATTGTCGTGGGACAGCAATTTTTAGATTACAAACAATTATCCTGTTTAAATCAATTAAATATCACTGTTATCGGGGATATTATTTCCAATGTACACGGCATAGAACCATTGATTCAGCATAGCGATAATTTTTTAAGTGCTATTGATGAAACCACTCAACAACAGCTACGCCCTGATTTATTAATTAGCTTTGGGCAATCCATCATTTCCAAGAATCTTAAATTGTATTTAAGAGCGTATCCTGCAAACCAGCATTGGCATTTACAAGTAGCAGGGCAGGTGGCTGATAGCTATCAATCGTTAACTCAAATCATTCGCATCAATCCAGTTGATTTTTTTAATCGACTAAAGCAACAGGATTTAGTCGCCATTGACCCTAGTTATCAAACTGGATGGCGTATTTTAGAAGATAAAGCCCAAGCATTATTAAACACATTTTTTATTAAACAAGTATTTAACGAATTTTTAGCGGTTAAAACACTGATGGATTCATTGCCTAAACGGTGTTTATTGCATTTAGGTAATAGTATGCCGATTCGTTATGCAAACTTAGTGGGTTTAAATAAAAAAGAGAGCGTCGTTTATGCTAATCGTGGTACATCGGGTATTGATGGCTGTATGAGTACTGCGGCAGGTCATAGTTTGGCGAGTGATTTATTGAATATTCTTATTATTGGTGATATAAGTTTTTTTTATGATAAAAATGCACTCTGGCATAACTCAAGCCCTTTAAACTTAAGAATTGTATTATTAAATAATCAGGGGGGAGGAATTTTTGATATTCTTCCCGACTCACGGCAATTACCTGAATTAAATGACTGCTTTATTACTCCGCATCAATTAACTGCTAAAAACACCGCTGATGATTTTGGCTTAGAGTATTACTCGTGCGATAATTTGGCTCAATTGCACAACATCCTAAACCATTTTTTTAGACCCGCTAAACAATCAAAACTTTTAGAGATTAATACAAAAATTAATACCAATAGCCTGATTTTTAAAGATTTTAAACAACAATGGAAACAGGTTTATGCAAACTAATGTGGCTTGGAAAACAATCAAAAGTTATCAAGAAATTTTATTTCAATATTACCAAGGCATCGGTAAAATTAGTATTAACCGCCCTCATAAACATAATGCGTTCACCCCGTTAACGATTCAAGAAATGTTAGATGCAGTAGCACTTTGTCGTGAAAATAAAGACATTGGGGTTGTAGTCATTACAGGCGAAGGCGGGAAGGCTTTTTGTAGTGGTGGTGATCAATCTGTGCGTGGTGACGGGGGATATTTAGGTGACGATGAAGTCCCACGTTTGAATGTCTTAGACTTACAAAAACAAATCCGCTCTTTGCCTAAACCTGTGGTTGCAATGGTCGCAGGTTGGGCAATAGGCGGCGGCCATGTTCTGCATGTGATTTGTGATTTAACCATTGCCGCTGATAATGCACGCTTTGGGCAGACAGGGCCTAATGTAGGCTCTTTTGATGGCGGCTTTGGTGCATCTTATTTAGCACGGATTGTTGGACAGAAAAAAGCCCGTGAGATTTGGTTTTTATGCGATCAATATGATGCTGAAGAAGCCTTAACGATGGGATTGGTGAACAAGGTTGTTCCATTAGATCAATTAGAAGAAACCACGCTAGCATGGTGCCAAAAAATGCTAAAAAAATCACCGATAGCGTTGCGATTATTAAAATCAGCATTTAATGCTGAGTTAGATGGACAAGCGGGTATTCAAGAATTAGCAGGAAATGCAACCTTATTATATTACTTAACCGAAGAAGCCAAAGAAGGTAAGCAGGCCTTTTTAGAAAAACGCGAGCCTGACTTTAGCCAGTACCAAAAATTTCCCTAAATACTATTTAAAACGTGACAGATGTCGGTAAAAGTCATATTTGTGTTGATTTTGAACCTGGCCTGGCTAATATGCCCTTAGGTAGCGTTGTTTTAGGATTAACGGATAATGGTGGTGGAATCTTTGCTATCGTAGGACTTAGTAAAAAGTATTACATCCAGCAGGGTATGGGATTGGTTAAGCATCGACATCGGCAAGATCTTCTGGGAAAGCAATATTGGTTTCTTGTGACAGCCCTTTATAACTAATGTATTTAAAACTGTGAGCATAACTTATGCTATTAGCCACTTGGCATCAACACAATTTGCAGTTTAAACGTCCCATAACCACCTCTCGTGATACCTTAACACAAAAACCTAGTTGGTTTCTATTGCTTAAAGAGACGAAGACGCTAAAAATAGGGATCGGTGAATGCAGTCCTTTAGCAGGATTAAGTATTGATGATTTAACACAGTTTGAAAACAAATTAACAGAAGTTTGTCAGGAAATAAATGCTTACCAAACTAATTTTTTGAAAACACTACAGACCTTTCCTGCGATTCAATGTGGCTTAGAAAATGCGTTATTAGCCTTAGAATCTAAAGAAAACACTCTCTTTACAACGCCGTTTACGCAAGGTAAACAAGTCATCCCGATTAATGGATTGATTTGGATGGCATCTAAAGCGAACATGTTACAACAAATCAACAAAAAATTAGCTCAAGGTTTTAAGTGTTTAAAACTTAAAATTGGCGCACTTGATTTTGAAGAAGAATATGGTTTATTAAGGACAATTCGTCGGCAATATTCCGTTGATGATATTGAGATTCGTGTGGATGCGAATGGAGCCTTTCATCAAGATCACGCTTTGGAAAAATTACAACGTTTAGCAGATTTACAACTTCATTCGATTGAACAACCAATTGCCGCAGGACAATTTGAAACTATGGCAGAATTGGTTGAGAAGAGCCCGTTGCCGATTGCCCTAGATGAAGAGCTTATTGGTCTTTATCAGCAACACAAACGAATAGAATTACTGGACTGTATTCAACCCGATTATATTATTTTGAAACCCAGTTTTTTAGGTGGCTTTTATCAAACAAAACAATGGATAACCTTAGCTCAGCAACGTAATATGAAATGGTGGATTACTTCGGCACTAGAATCAAATTTAGGGTTGAATGTACTCGCTCAATGGACTTCAACTTTAAACAACCCGCTTCCCCAAGGATTAGGAACAGGTTTACTTTATAGTAATAATTTACCTTCGGCATTATCAATTCACCGTGGGGAACTGCATTTTTCCCCCGATTATCCGCTTAACGAAGCATGGAACACCTTTTTTAATGCTAAGGTCTAGTTTATTACTCAATGGTCAGTGTTATAAACAGGCTAAATTAATCAACTTATGCCAACATAAAATAACAAGTAATCACCTTGCAGATTGGGAAAGGAATCTGTATTTATTTATTCAGCAATGGCTGGATAATACTCAGACGATCGCTATAAAAACCTCAGGTTCAACAGGTACTGCAAAAACGATTAACGTGTTTAAATCTGCAATGAGGCAGTCCGCACAGATGACAGGACAGTATTTCCAACTTAAACCCAATGATAATGCGTTACTGTGTTTGCCAACCACCTATATTGCAGGACAAATGATGGTGGTTCGTGCGTTTGTTTTAGGATTAAATTTAATCCCTATTCGACCTAATGCTATTTCATTTGGCGCATTTAATCAGTGTATTGATTTTGTCGCCATGCTGCCATTACAACTTTATCAGCTCTTAGCATCAAACCCCACTTTAGAAAAGTTTAAAACGATCAAAACGGTATTAATCGGGGGAGCGAGTGTAAGTCTAAAAAGTTTACATGCGATCCAAAACTTAACAACAAAGGTTTATCAAAGCTATGGAATGACTGAAACTGTTAGCCACATTGCTATTCGCTGTTTAAATTCACCACAAGAATTAACTTATAGCGTATTAGAAGGGATTCAAATTAAACAAGACATGCAAGGGCGTTTAGTTATCCACGCGCCACATTTAGGCGTTCATCAATTAAAAACCCATGATGTGATTAGACTGCATTCAAAGAATCAATTTGAGTTATTAGGACGTATTGATAACATCATTAATTCAGGGGGAATAAAATTTAACCCTGAACAATTAGAAGCTCAAATAGAGCGCTTTATCCCAACACGGCGTTTTTTTATTAGTGGGGTTGACGATGAAAAGTTAGGCAGTAAGTTAGTTTTATGGATAGAAGGTCAGCCTTTTACATTGCTTGAAATGAAAACACTTCAAGATCAAATTAGTCATCAGTTAGATAAGTATCAGCAACCTAAAGTAATTCGTTTTCTAAATCAATTTAAACAAACGCCAACAGGTAAAATTCAGCGCAAGATAAATTTAGCAGCAGCTCTATCCGATATAAAATAGGTGACGGATAGAAACTTATCACCCAAGTTAACTATTGTGTAATATCAGTTAGTTGAAATGATTAGTAATAATATGGGCTACCAACTTATTTCATACCTATAATTTTAGTATTTATGGCACTTTTGGAAATTTGTAATCTAACTAAGTCATTTGGTGACTTCGCTGCAATTGATAAAGTTAGTTTTAGCGTTGAAGCAGGTGAATTTTTTACATTGCTTGGGCCTTCTGGTTGTGGAAAAACTACACTTCTACGCCTAATTGCTGGATTTGATGCTCCTGATACCGGTCAAATTATTCTTGATGGTATGGATATCACTCAACTACCTCCAGAGAAACGTCCAATTCATACCGTATTCCAAAGTTATGCTTTATTTCCACATATGACTGTGGCTGACAATATTTCATTTCCTCTCAAAATGTCAGGGGAGTTGCCTGCTGAGATAAAAGCTAGAGTTAAGCAGGCACTTAATGATGTACAGTTAACAAAGTTTGGTCATCGGTTTCCGCAAGAATTATCTGGCGGACAAAAACAACGAGTTGCCTTTGCACGTGGTTTGATCAACCGCCCGCAATTATTGTTACTGGATGAACCATTGGGCGCTTTGGATGAAAAATTACGTGTCGATATGCAGAGAGAACTTATTAAACTACAAAAAGATAGCGGAATCACTTTTGTTTTTATTACCCACTCACAGAATGAAGCCTTAGCATTGTCACATCGTATTGCGGTTATGAATCACGGTACTATCAAGCAAATTGACACCCCCTCGCAAATTTATAATTTCCCAGATAACTATTTTGTAGCTAACTTTATTGGCAAAATTAACAGCCTGAATGCTCAAGTATTGGCAATTACTGATCAACAATTAGAACTTGAAGTTACTGGGTTAGGTGTAGTAAAGGTACTAAGCAAAGAAGCGGTTAATGTTGGTGCGCAAGGAGTCATCGCAATTCGACCTGAACAGGTAACAATTAAGTATTACTCTACACCAGAAGAAGCAGTCGATGGTTTTCTTGGTAAAGTAAAAGATTTTCTTTATGTTGGCGATGTGACAACTTACCTGGTGCAGCTGCCTAATGGTGCTTGTATTGAGGCATTAACACCAAATGCCACACCAGGGCGGACGCAGTTTTTTAACATCGGTGATCCTGTAGTGGTTAATTGGGAATATGCTTCAGGAAAATTTCTTAAAAATGAAGCATGATCAACAAATAAATAAAAATAACCGACTAAATAGATATTTGATAAGTTGGCCACCTTTGCTGTTTTTACTGGTATTCTTTGCGCTACCAAGTCTGATTATGCTGTTGACTTCGTTTCGTTTCCCAGGTGAATTTGGTGGTTTAGCTCCAATTGCACCAACCGCAGAAGAAACAAACCATGAATATGGTTTAACACTGGAGACCTATCAATTTTTTTTCAGTGATATTATTTATGCTGAAATTTTTCTGAAATCTTTGACTGTCGCAGCAATAACTACCTTGATTTGTCTGGTGATGGCTTATCCACTAGCATTATTTATCGCACGTAGTCAGAAACGTTTTCGTAATCTAATGATTATGCTGGTGATATTGCCATTTGCTAGTAATTTCCTAATTCGTATATACGCTTGGATGATTATCCTTGGGCCAGAATCAGCATTTAGTTATTTAATTAATACTATTTTAGCTTTATTTGGTATTGCACCAGTCACCTTGTTGTTTTCATCATTTGCAGTGTTAGTCGGTATGGTCTATGTCCATCTACCATTTATGATATTGCCGCTTTATACTAATTTAGAAAAACATGACCCGGTATTGTTGGACGCCGCTCAGGATTTAGGAGCAAATAGTTGGCAACGTTTTTGGCGAATCACTTTACCTCAGTCATTGCCAGGAATATTTGCTGGTTCAGCATTGGTTTTTATTCCGGTTTTAGGTATGTTTGCGGTACCTGATATTCTGGGTGGAACTGGTGACATATTGATAGGAAATCTAATTAAAGACCAGTTCTTAGGGTCACGTGACTGGCCTTTTGGTGCGACTTTATCAATTATGTTGACATTGGTTGTATTAGCAATTGTAGGTTTAGTAACTTGGCTTGCCCGTCCTGCTAACAGACAAACAATAACAAACGATGGCACGTAATTCTATTGCGCTGTGGGTAGCAGCAATTCTAGTCTATGCTTTTCTTTATATTCCATTGATTATCGTCGTGGTGTATTCATTTAATGATTCCAGGTTAAATGCTGAATGGGTAGGTTTCACCTTGTACTGGTACAAAGCATTATTCAACAATACAGAAATGCTTACCGCTGCGCGTAATTCATTAATTATTGCAGTTAGTGCCAGCTTGTTGGCAACTGTGCTTGGCACGATGGCTGGTTTGGCAATCCATCGTTACAAACTTAAAGTATTACCAATATTAGCATTCACACCACTAGCGATACCTGAAATTTTACTAGGAGTTGCTTTGCTGTTGTTCTTTCTGCAAGTGCTTAATTTAACCTTAGGGATGCTGTCTATTATTCTGGCACACACTGTTTTTTGTATTGGTTTTGTGGCTATTATTGTGCGAGCACGTTTGCAAGGAATGGATGAAAGTATTTTTGAGGCTGCCCGTGATCTAGGTGCTACTCCTTGGCAAACATTTCATCAAATTACTTTACCGCTAATTATGCCTGCAGTTGTTGCTGGTGCTTTGATGTCATTTACCTTGTCAATTGATGATTTTGTAATTACTTTTTTTGTTAAAGGGGTAGGGGAGCCAATTTTAGCTACGCAAATTTACACCATGATTAAGGTTGCAGTGACACCAGAAGTTAATGCTATTTCAAGCTTATTAATGTTGCTCACTTTAATCATGATAATTATTGCAACAAGATTTGATTCTAGTATGTTGCAGGGTGGTTCTAAGCAGTGACTTTTAATAGATTTATTCGTCCGTTTATATTGATCTTTGGGTTGTTATTGCTAGTTGCTTGTAATGGACAGCAATCATCTTCGGCTAATGATGGTTCACTTGGTACACTATATTTATTTAACTGGAATAATTATATTGCACCAGAAACCTTGAAACGGTTTGAAGATGAATGTAACTGCCGGGTAGCACAAGATTATTATTCTGATAATGAAGAAATGTTGGCGAAGTTAGCAGCAGGTGCAAGTGGTTATGATTTATTAGTGCCAACTGGTAATGCAATGGATACTTTGATTCGTCAAGATGCACTTAGACCCGTAGATAAATCACAATTGCCAAGCTTTAAGAACATTAGTTCAGCCTATCTAAACACTGAATTTGATGCTGCAAATAAATATTCAGTCCCTTATGCTTACACCTTAACAGTGCTTGGCTTTAATTACGATAAAATGCAGCAGCTTGATTTACCAATGGATAGCTGGGCGATTATCTTTGAACCAAAGTATCTAGAAAAAATAAAAGGGCGGATCACAGTACTTGATAGCCAACGTGAATTAATGGCCGCAGCGCTTAAATATCTAGGCTATTCAGTAAACGATAACAATTTAGATCATTGGCAGCAAGCTAAAGATTTAATCATACGTGCCAAACCTTACTGGGCTACATTTAGTAATACTAGTTATATTAGAGAATTAGCTGTTGGTAATATATGGGTAGCACATGGTTATTCAAATGATTTATTTCAAGCTGCATTGGATGCAAATAACACAGGACGAAATTTCAGCATTCATTATGCAACTCCAAAAGAAGGCGCTGTGCTAGCTCTTGATAGTATGGTATTACATAAAACTGGCTTGCGTCCTGACCTTGCGCATCAATTTATTAATTTTATGTTAGTGGGAGAGAATGCTGCTGAATTGACTAATCTAATCGGTTCTGGCAATCCTAATCAGCAGGCAATACCATTCATTTATCCAGAGCTAATTAAAAACAAAGCAATTTTTCCTGATCAAGCAGTACTTGATCGGTTAGAAATGTTGCAAGATCTTGACCATAAACAACGCCGGCTGTTAAGTCGGTTATGGACAGAAATAAAGCTACGCTAATATTCCCTTTAACTTTTCACATAAATTCATATGAGCTATTACCAACAACATGTATTTTTCTGTGTTAATCAGCGTGCAGACGGCGCCGTATGCTGCAACAACTGTAATGCGCAGGAAGTTCGTGATTATGCTAAAAAGCAGATTAAATCACTAAAATTATCGGGTGCAGGAAAAATCCGTATTAATAATGCCGGCTGTTTAGATCGCTGTGATGAAGGTCCGGTGATTGTGATCTATCCAGAAGAGACATGGTATACCTATGTTGACAAAGAAGATGTTGATGAAATCATTGAGGAACATTTAAAAAATGGACGTGTTGTTGAACGTTTAAAAATTTAATCTAGGTTTAATTAATGGACGAGGAAATAATAGTTTGTCCATTTAGGCGAAGTCATTTTGCTCTGATTTGAGGCGGTCCGTAGGGCGCATAGTTATTCTATGTAACCGTAGGACCAACGAAAAATCAGAGTAAAAGGGCAAGCATAAATGGATAAAGTATTATGTCCTCGTCCCTAAGGAGGAAACAAATGGAAAAACAAATAATACAAACAAATGATGCACCTAAAGCGATTGGCACTTATTCGCAGGCAATTCGTGTTAGTGCTGGCGATACAGTTTATCTTTCTGGTCAAATTGGCTTAGATGCAGTCACTATGCAGATGGTGAATGGTATTGAAGCACAAATTCAGCAAGTTTTTTTAAATCTAAAAGCAGTGGCAACAGCTAGTGGTGGAAGTTTAAAAGATATTGTTAAATTAAATATTTTTCTGACTAGCATGGATGACTTCGCCATGGTAAATGAAATTATGGGCAGTTATTTTAGTCAGCCTTATCCAGCACGTGCAGCGGTTTGTGTTAAATCATTGCCTCGTGATGCGCTAGTTGAAATGGACGCAATTATGGTATTACCTAGATCCTGCAAGTAATCGCACACATACTGCACAACAGATTGCTCCATAGAGTAAACCTTATTCTTTGGGAATATCAATAAGTATTCCACGCAGAATAAGATTCACTCTATGAAACAATTTGTTACACATTATATGTACGATTACCTGCAGGATCTAGGTATTAGCAAAGTAATCTATCTCTATTAAACAGGAACCACCGAATGAGTATTGAACAACTTAATAACGATCACGGAATTACTGAGCAGCTTAAATTTATCGAAGGTAATGGCGGATTGACTATGATTGAAGTCAATCACGCTAAAGCTAAGGCTTTAATCTCTCTGCATGCTGGTCAAGTACTTTCTTTTCAACCAAATAACGAAGCAGACGATTTAATGTTTTTAAGTAACAAAGCATATTATCAATCTGGTAAAGCTATCAAAGGTGGCGCGCCGATTTGTTGGCCTTGGTTTGGTGCTGATCCAGAAGGCCTTGGTCGTCCAGGTCATGGATTTGTACGTAATCGTGCCTGGAATGTTGTGAGTACCGGCGTAACAGCAGACGGTAATATTCTGGTGACACTTGGCTTAGAAGCGACTGATGAGACCAAAGCAATCTGGCCACATTCATTTGTACTAACACAAGAAATAACTATTGGTGATACCTTGAACCTGGCGTTGATTACACGTAACACCGGTACAGAAACATTCCCAATTACCCAAGCATTTCATACTTATTTCAGAGTAGGGGATATCAACCAGGCAACAGTATTAGGTCTTGAAGACTGTAATTATATTGATAAAGTTGATAATGGTTCAACCAAGCAACAAACCGGCGCAGTAACCATTAGCGGAGAAGTAGATCGTGTCTATCTGGATGTTAAAGATAATTTAGTAATTGATGATGCAGCACTAAAGCGTCGTATTCAAATAACATCCAAAGGAAACACTACTGCAGTGGTATGGAACCCCTGGGCAAAGATAGCAACAGCAATGGCTGATCTGCAAGATGATGATTATCAGAATCTACTTTGTGTTGAAACTACTAACGCGGAATCGGACATCGTGCAAGTTGCACCAGGTAATAGTTGTCGTTTAGAAGCTAATTATCGTATTGTGCGGGATTAGATTCTGATGATTTGTGGAAGAGCATTGCATCAATGGTAGGATATTTGGTGCAATGTTTTTTTAGCGCATTATTGGCTACTAATAAATAATGGGAGAATATGATTAGCAGTATCAGGTGAACAACCTTATACAATTGATCCGCTAAAATAATATTAACCCGAGAGTAAAACAAGTTAGAGAAAAAAGGCAACTTAAGCCAGAACAATAAGCACGGTAGGTCGTAGAGAGGAACAAACCTCAACAGAATCAACGTACCTTTATTCAAAATAACCTCAGCGTGGTAGGTTCAAAAATCCCTAATTTAATATCGCAACGATGAAAATGATTTGCTTAGCACGGTAGGCTGGGTTAGGTTTTTTATAATAGTAAAAAAACGTAACCTAGCATTCACCATAAGACCTCTATCAACATCTGCTTCCTAGAATTCTGGGTTATATGTTATCTCGCTACGTTCATAAGCTGACTCTGCCTACGCATTAAAGGAGAATTAAGTGCCATTTACACCATTCCACATGGGGCCAGGTATTTTGGTAAAGGCAATATTGCAAAGCAGTTTTAGTTTAATGGTATTTGGTTGGGCGCAAATTGTAATGGACATTCAACCACTGATTGTTCTTATTACAGGATCCGGACATTTACATGGTTTTTCGCACACATATGTTGGGGCAACACTACTGGCCATATTCTCCGCGCTATCAGGTAAATATTTAGCCGAATTTGGGTTAAAGGTGTTGCGCATTTCTAAAGAATCAGCTCCAATATTGATTAAATGGTGGGTGGTGTTTTTAAGCGCTTTTTTGGGGACTTATAGCCATGTGGTTCTAGATGCCATAATGCACAGTGATGTAGAACCATTTTATCCTTTATCACAAGAGAATGGTCTTTTAGGGATAATAACTATATCTCAACTACACCAGTTTTGTATCTATACTGGGCTGGTTGGTGCGGTAGTATATTATTTGGTTGAATATGTGCGAAAAAAACATAACGCACTAAATCACTAAAAATGTGTAACTGTTAGATTGAGTCCTAGCGAATACACATTAGTGATATCAAATCATTAACTCAGAAAAGTTCATGAATATTAGTAAATATACCGTTGCAGACACTATGAAAAATGATGTGCTGGCAAAAAATGCCGGTCTTGCCACTATTTTATGGTTCATCATTGTTGGTAGCCTAATCATCCATATTATTATAGTGGTTGTCGCTCAAACTGTTTTATCTGACTGGCTCTGGACAGGCCTTTCAGTGCATACATCATTGGAAATTAGCGGTGCTATAACGGCATTATTTGTTGCTATGTTTCTGCTTCGCTATGAGCGTTTTGGTCGGGGCACCAAATTTAACATTCGAATCGCCGCAGCCTTGATTGGCATGGGAGTGCTCGACGGATTTCATGCCGTCATAGTAGTTGGTAATGCCTTTGTATGGTTACATAGCATGGCCACTTTCCTCGGTGGCTTGCTGTTCGCATTTATTTTAGTGCCATCGAAGTGGTGCATATTTGATGCTAATCGCTGGCCATATATAGTAATGGTTGGTTCAATATTTATCGGCATTTTTGCTCTATTTTATCCTGAGCTTCTCCCGATGATGGTTGTGCAGGGTGAATTTACCAATTTTGCCGTGTTCCTCAATGTTTCTGGTGGTTTGTTGTTGTTTATTTCAGCCATTAAATTAATTGCCACTTATCAGCGTTATAAAAATACCGATGATCTGCTATTTTGTCTCCATTGTATGCTGTTTGGTGCAGCAGCCATTATGTTCCAACAGTCAATGTTGTGGGATGTTTCTTGGTGGGGATGGCATATCCTGAGATTTTTGGCTTATGCCGTTGCTTTGTGGTTTGTCGTTCGTGGTGAAGGGCAAATCCTCAATGAGCTGGAAGCGCATCGCCTTCGTTTAACCGAATTGGTGGCCGAAAGAACTCGAAAATATCAGCAAAGTGAAGCACAGTTAAAAGATGCTCAAAGAGTTGCACACCTTGGTAGCTGGCGTAAAGATATCGAGTCCGGAAAAATGGAGTGGTCAGATGAACTCTTTCGCATCCTTGGATTTGAGCCTGAATCGGTGCCACCTACGCTGGAGACTTTTCGCATGGTGTTAGGCGATGAAGGAAATAGATTCCTTGGTGAATACGACGAGACAATAATGTGCGACGGTTCAATGCAGCAGGTGTGCCGGATCACTTGCCTCAGTGGTGAAGTCCGCTATCTTCGTGTATCAGCCGTAATAAATTATGATGAAAAAAAGCGTCCGTTTGAAATCGTCGGTATCGCTCTGGATATTACTGAGCAAAGAGAAAAGGAAGCACAAATAGAGCATTTGGCCAATCATGATGCCTTAACAGATTTACCTGGTTTGCGTCTCAGTCGGGAAATAATGAAAGCTGAACTGGCTCGTTCTAAACGTAGTAAAACCATTTTTGCGGTCATGTTTATAGACCTTGATGGTTTTAAACAAATCAACGATACATTGGGTCACGATATCGGCGATAGCCTGCTTCAGGAGGTGGCAAAACGGTTGACCTCCTGCTTAAGGGATTGTGACATGATTGCTCGCGTTGGTGGAGATGAATTTTTAGTATTGCAAACCGATGTAAGAAACTCAGCGGCGGTAGCCAGCGTCGCTCAGAAACTAGTCAACAATATTGCCAAACCTTATGAGATCAGGGGTCACGTTATTCAAATCGGTGCAAGTATTGGCATATCCCTTTATCCGGAGCATGGCGATACGACTATTTCATTGATGAAAAAGGCCGATCAAGCAATGTATCGGGTGAAGAAGGACGGGAAAAATAGCTTCGAGTTTGCGTCGTTATAACGGCAAATCCTTGTTTACGGAGCTGCTGATTAATTCAATTATGACGTTCCCGTGAAAGCGGGAACCCAGAAAAATCAGGACTACCAGCTTAGAACGGGACAAGATATGACATACTTCAATGCCTGCCCACCGTCATTCCTGCATGCCTTTAGTGGGAATGTAACAAGTTTTGGTCGAGTAGACCGGCACTCCAATATATTGAATTCACACCCAATAAAAGTTGTAGCCAAGCCCCTCTCAGAACCGTGCTTGCGCTATTTACGCACACGTCTCCTCAATAACACTCTTCACCTCTAAGTTGACAATAAATTCACCATGATTCGCTGCTTTGGCAAGGGAAACAACTGGAGTAGTTTTGTAAACTTCTCCCATGTGTAACAACCTCGTTTTCCGCGTCTATTTAGCCATTTAAACAGCGTTTGCGTTACTAAAACTACTGATACATTTGCTATCATCTGTTACTCCATAATAAGCAAAATGCCCACGCAACTTAGCTGCGCTCGTTTTCATGATTTCAGCTGTAGTTAATGTCCTGTTTGACCTTAACCACTGCTTAAAACCAATTAGCTTAACTGTGAAACGTTTGCTAATGGTCTTTCGTTTCATCCGAAAACGTCTGCCATCTAGACTACGGGAACAGTAATGCGTAAACCCCAGAAAATCAAAAGTCGCAACCCGCTCTCCTCTGGCTTTTGCTTTTTGTTGGGCAAAAACTCCAAATTCAAGTAGCTTGGTCTTTTCAGGGGCAACTTCAAGATTAAATTGCTTAAGCCGTGCTTGCATGAAGTGTTGTGCATCTGCAGTCTGCTGAAAACAGACAACGTAGTCATCCGCGTATCTTATCAGTCTTGCAAACCCTTGATATTCATGCTTAACACGCTTTTCAAACCATAGATCAAGTACATAATGAAGATAAATATTGGCAAGAAGTGGCGATATAACACCACCTTGCGGTGTACCATTTTCACTAGCCTTATATTTACCATCTTCTTGCATTCCCGCTTTTAAAAAGCGCTTGATCATTCTGAGTATCCGTTTGTCCGCTATTCAATGTCTGATAAATGCCATTAATTGTTCTTGATCAACATTATCAAAGAAGCTAGGACTTACGCATTGACAAAATTATATACTTTCTAATCAGCTAGTTGATACATGCAAAGAAAATCAAAAAGTAAATTTTCATATACCTAACTTATTGATAAATCAATATTCTTATTTGTCAATGCGTAAGTCCTAGAAGCCTTTTATGTCTGCTTCGACGATGACATTGATTGGTTCACCTTCGACGCTCTGACTTAACGCTCGAAGTGCATCATGACATCCACGTCCAGGTCTGAAACCATAAGAGTCATCAATAAAGTATTGTTCATAGATCGCTTGTAAGATCTTAACTAGACCGGCTTGCACTAGTTTATCTTCTAACGTTGGGATACCAAGTGGTCGCTGTTTATGGCTGCCCGACTTAGGTATGTAGATTCTTAGCACGGGTTGTGGCTTATATGCCATTTGATGCAGACGTGATACCCAATCTATCAAGGTTCGCATCTAAATCATCGGCATATTCTGCCTTGGTTATGTTATCTATGCCTGACGCTGCATTTACTTTCAGCTGCGAAAAACATTCCAGCAATAAGCTTTTGTTCATCAGATGAAATAAACTGGTGAATTTAAATTGCTTATCTACTCTGGCCTTATTGGCTATGCGTTTTAGTTTTGTTGCCACGGTTTGTTCGTTTCTGTGCACGATTTTTGTGTCCTTAAAACGCTGTTGTTATTGTAATGGCCTTTCCTCCTGATGCATTACACATCTATCAACGGTACTACGCCATCGTCCGACTTCCCAAGTAGCATCAGTTGCCCTTGCTTTATTATCACTTGTTCAACCTACTCTCACATTTGAAAGACCACTTGGGATCTCCCGAGTTGCCGATTATTCCTAATGTCCAACATGCCATGCTTTACAACCCCGGAGCAGCTTTATGATACTTGTCTCTCGTATCATAAAATGGAGGCTTCCAGAAGGGGTACGCTGTCGCCCTGCTCGTGTGAAAACTTTCGAGGCTAAATCACTTCAACTTTTTCGTTTACGGCCTATTGGCTTACGCCCATCGTGCTTAACATTTGGAGTTGCCTCCGCCTGCCCGATGCTTGCTATCCAGTGGCTGACCTACCTTGCCGGAACGGGATTCACACCCGCTGGAATTATCGACCTTGCTCGGCCGCACACCCCTTATTTTAATCAAGGTGTTACATCTGCTCTAGCGTTAAATTCCTCCCAATACCAAAATAGGCATTAGGAGAATATTAATTACACAGATATGATGCTAGTCTGCAACTGGTAAGCCGCTTGGCAGTTGTTTTGGTACATCACGACGCAAATCGGTACAACCAACATCAGTCAAACCAACTATTAAGAACTCTAGTAGATCCGATATTTCACTATTTGTTAGGTCAATTGACTCCAATTCATTGGCGTTAGCAATAGCCTGACGAATACTTGCATCATTATGTGCAATAAAATCTAGTTGATCTAGGTCATCTCTAGAAACTAGTAATGCTTGAGTTGTGTCGTAATTATTTAATGCTTCCACTGGATTTAAGTGATGGCGCACAACTGCTTCCAGACTATTGTAAGCACCATCATGTCCCCATGGCCCAGTAAATGCAACTTGACGTAGCGTAGGTGTACGAAATTTATAACGATCAACAATCTCTCCAGTTACACGTTCACGACCAAAGTCCTCATGACCGTTTAAACCATCACCCTTGCCAGGACCAATCTGAGGCATAGCAATTGCATGGTATTTATTGTCGGTCTGGAATAACCCTGTATGACAGGTAGAGCAGCTAGCTTTGCCATAAAATAATTCACCACCCCTAAGCACTTTAGAACTTATCGTGTCTAGAGAACCTGTTCTAACAAACTGGTCAAATGGAGAGTTATCACATTTCCACGCAGTTGCTTCAAATTCAGCGATAGCATTTGCAGCATGTACAAAGGTGATATCAGTAGCCGTATTGACATCATCAAAGGCATCAATAAATAACTCTACATATTCACTATTGGTACGCAAACGATCCGCTAGTTGCACCCATACACCATCTGGACCAGCAAGATTACCTTGTGCTGTAGCATCGGCAATTGAGTTTTCACCTGGCTGGCCAGCCATTTCTGCAGCTGAAGTCACTGGAAACATAGACTGTACTGAATAAAATAAGGGGTCATGTGTATTTTTCAATATTATCATATGTGACTCATAACCCCTTATTTAGCTCTACGATAACGCATGATTTTAAAGTGTTTTTTAGTTGCTGGGGCATTTTTCTGTTGGGGTTCGTTCCTCTCCCCAACCTACCGTGCTATGCATTTAATTATAGAAAACTGGAAAAAACCAGTTGAATCCTATAAAAGTTAATCAATCACCCTCTGCAACTCTGCATCTGCCCAACGCAGATGTTCACTCAGGGCTTGACTTAACTCAGTTAATATACTGATCGTTGCTGATGGGCTGTTTTGTTGTAACTTCTCAAAACCTTTTTTATCCAACACATATAATTCAGTATCATGAGTTACTCGCGCATCAGCGGTTCTTGTACCAGATTGTAAAAAACAAATTTCACCAAAAAAAGTGCCTGTACCAAAAGTTGCCAGGCGTTTGTAGTGGTGGCCACCAAACGGAAGTGTGATATCGACTTCTCCACTTAATATAATAAATAATTCGTCACCGCTATCACCACTGCGAAACAGAATATCTCCCGCTGAATACGTTTGTTTTTTTAACACCTCTGCCAGTTCAGATAGTTCAGCAGTAGAAAGCTCGTTGAACAATTCTATTTCTTCCAGGTCAACAGCTTGTGTAGGTAGTTGGTGAGGTTTGCCAAGCGACTCTAACAAAGCATTTTCTGCGTATTCCAGTGACTCGTCAGAATCTATAAAAGTCTTTATCGCAACAGTGGTTCCATGTGGACTTATTTTACGTAAGGTTTTTTCTACTTTATCACCTAAACCTTCACCGGTACGCACTGTTGCGAAGACTAATTCTCCGCCGTGTGACATAAGCCGAGAAGCCATCTGCTGAAGAATCTTCGCAGCAGTTAAATCCACTCGAGTTACACGACCCATATCTAAAATTATCCATACTGGCCGATCAAGAGCAGTTTCCATTTCCCCAAACAAAATGTCAACAGTTCCAAAAAAAAGATTACCTTGTAGTTCATAACGAATAATGCGTTCACCATGCTCTGCTAGTAGATCGCGCTCCGCCTCAGGTCTTCTTCGCAAGGATGCTCGTTGCGATGCAGTTGATTGGCTATGTATAACAGGAGCTTTAACTTGCGCATGTACAAATTGAAAAACAGCTATCAGAACTCCGGCACCAACTGCAACCATAAGGTCATAAACAACTGTCACGATTGTTACCAATACGGCAATTGCGCCATCCATGCGCGTGCTTTTACGACGTAACCAAGCGGGGATATCGCGTTCAATTATTCCAACAATTGCAACGTGGAGAATAATTCCTGCAAGCACACTTATCGGTAGATAAGCCGCTGCTGACCCCACCAATAATACAAGCAGTAAGATAGTGAAACCTGTTGCAACAGCAACCCAATGGCGCCCGCCACTATTAACAGCAATAACCGTTGCTCCAGTACTTCCTGCTCCGGATGTTCCACCTAATAATCCTGAAAGTATTTGCCCAACACCCTGCCCTATTAATTCTCGCCTGGCATTGTGGCGTTTACCTGTGCTTACATCTGCAACAACTGATGTTAACAGTGTATCAAGTGAAGCTAGCACCGCAAGTGCCATACTTGCTGCAATAATTATATTCCAGGGTAAACCTTCAAATAGTTTTGTAGAGACACCAATATTAATACTGTCAGGACCAGGTAACTGACCGATTACCCAATGGTTTGCAACATCACTTGAAGTTACCCATAACAGAAGATAAAAAGCGACGGTTCCTCCAATCAATCCAGCGACAGTTCCAGGGATGAAAGGCAACCAGCGAGGAATGAACATCATTGCTACAAACGTTGTTAGCGTGGTTAATATAGGGACATAATGCAAACTATCAAAAAAAGTTGCGACTTGTGCTCCAGTGGCTGATTCGAGTTGGGAGGAAATCATCAGAAAAGCTGAACCAGTCATGAATCCGGCAACAACTGGGTAGGGAATAAATTTTATGAGACAACCACCATTGGATAAGCCAATGAGTATCTGAAAAAAACCTGTCAACAACAATATGATCACAAGAACTTCTGGTAACACGTCAGCTTGCATACCAGACGCTTGTAAACTCAATAAGGTGCCGCTCAGTAATACCAGCGTAGGACCTGTTGGAGAGCTAACCATTCCACAAGTGCCACCCGCCACACCGGATGAAAAACTCAATGCAGCAGCAGTAATAAGTCCGGCCAATGCCCCGGTGGCAGCATCACCACCGAATATACTCCATAACGCAACACCAAATGCCATCGCTTGAGGTAAAACCACAAATGCGGATGCAACTCCGCCCCATATGTCACCTAATTCAGCTCGTCTTGTTATCATGTTTTTTGGATTTATCAATAATCACAAACGCTAATTTATGAATCCAACACCTCTTCCAAACTTTTACACAATATTTTGAGAATTTCTACACGAGCGAACTTTTTATCATTGCCAGGAATAATATGCCATCTCGAGCCGGCTGTACTTGTGCGGGTTACCATCTCATTGACGGCTTCTTTATAATCATCCCACTTTTCTCTATTTCGCCAATCTTCATCGGTAATTTTATATTGTTTCCATGCCACTAGTTCTCGTTCTTTAAAACGTTTTAACTGTTCTTCCTGACTTATATGCACCCAAAATTTATTGACCACTGTGCCATGCGAAAACAATTGTTCTTCAAAACTATTAATTTCCTGATAAGCGCGCATCCATTCATTTTCTTTTGCAAATCCTTCGACTCGTTCAACCAATACACGACCATACCAGGACCGATCATAAAGTGTCACATAACCAGCTCGTGGAATATGTCGCCAGAAACGCCACAAATAATGTTGAGCAAGTTCTTCATCCGTTGGTGCTGCAACAGATATTGTTCGATACAAACGAGCATCAATTGATGCAGTAACCTGGCGAATAGCTCCACCTTTTCCAGCTGCATCCCAGCCTTCAAATACGGCAACACTGGAACATTGTTTATTACGTGCCTGCCAACTTAGCTTACTCAAACGATTTTGATATTTTGTTAATTGTTTTTTATAATCCTTACGGGAAAGAGATTGTGATAAATCAACTTGATCTAGAATAGTAATGGTTGCGGATGCCGCTTCGGGGGATAATGGGCTATGGATGCCATCAGGTTCTGTAGAAATCACTTTGTCATTAAGACGTTGACGTATGGCTTCAATTAGCGTTCGTCCTACTGTCAAATCCCTGTAAAATTTGTCTGATGCTTCAATCAGGTACCACGGGCTTTTTCCACTATCGGTTTGTCTAATTGCGCTTTCTGAAACTTCGGCGAAACGATTATAACGTTTCGCATACCGTTGCTTCAACGACTCCCCTTTCTTTTTCTTAAATTTCTCATCATCTTCTCGCAAACGAATAGACTGATCATCTTTGGTGAGATGAAACCAAAATTTAATAACCAAGGCACCGTCTCTGGTTAGTGTATTCTCCAGTTCAACAATTCGGCTAAGTTCTGTTTCAAACTCTGCATCTTCAATTTTATTAAACACACGATCAACAATAGGATGGGTATACCAGGAACCAAACATAATGCCAATAGTTCCTCGCGGTGGCAATTTTCGCCAAAAACGCCAAAAATGTGGTCGTTCACTTTCTTCATCAGTATGATCCCAAAAGGCATGAGTCTGGAGACCACGCGTATCCAGCCACTCATTGAGCCGATTAACAACTTCACCTTTGCCAGCGCCTTCCACACCAGAAATAATAACAATTACCGGCATATTGGAATCTTTTAGTTTGCCTTGCACATCAAGCAACTGCGTACGAATTTCAGGTTCCTGTTTTTTGTATTCTTCTTTTGATACTTTTCGCCCAAGTTCGACTGCTTCAAACATTTCTCCCCCACCCTGTCGATTAGTGTATGTATTTATTATGGCACTTAACCTAGTTAGTTACCAGTAGAACAAACGATTTGTTGGCTTAACGGATAGATTAATTTATTATCTAGAAACATAGTTATAATAAACTACTTAGATATGGAAAAAACACAAAAAAACTTTGCAGTCCTATTTGCCGATGTTGCCGGTAGCACTCATATTTATGAAAAATTTGGCGATACAAAAGCCAGCGCAATCATTAACACAACGCTCAATATAATGACTGAAATAGTTGAGCAACATGGTGGTATTTTAATAAAAACTATCGGCGATGAAGTTATGTGTCGCTTTGATCACGTAGACAACGCGGTTGAGTCCGCGTGTGAATTCAATGAGCAGTTGGACATAAATCCACCGTTTCAGAAAATAATACTCGTCGTAAGAACAGGCATACATTGGGGGCCTGCCCTCCTACAGGAAGATGGTGATCTATTTGGCGATGTGGTCAATGTGGCCGCAAGGATGACAGGAATTGCACAGGCAAGACAAATTATTACCACTGAAGACACGGTTTCTCATTTAAACGAACATCTAAAACTTAAGTGCCGTGAATTTGATCGGGCAGAAGTAAAAGGTAAAGCAGAATCGTTAGTAATATATGAAGTTGTATGGGAACCGCAATATGTAACTCGCCTAGTACCTATTCTGAATATCACACCAAAAGCCTCAGCTGTTAAACCCCTACTAGTCACCTATCAGGATTTTAAGAAAACAATTTCTAGTGAAACAGGCCCGGTGCTGATGGGCAGAAGTGAACAATGTGACATTGTTGTGCAGTCCCCAGTTGCATCCAGAAATCATGCGGCTATTAAGTTCAACAGGGGTAAATTTATTCTTGTGGACCAAAGTACCAACGGCACTTATGTTTGTTTAAGCGATGGTAAAAAATTCTATCTTCGTCGAGAAAATCTGCCGCTTTCTGGTAGCGGTATAATCAGCTTGGGGGAAGAGTTTGGTGCTGATGAAACGCACTATATTCATTTCAAATTTGATGTTGGCTATGCGTTTTAGTTTTGTTGCCACGGGTTCTTCGTTTCTGTGCACGATTTGTGTGTCCTTAAAACGCTGTTGTTATTGTGATGGCCTTTCCTCCTGATGCATTACACATCTATCAACGGTACTACGCCATCATCCGACTTCCCAAGTAGCATCAGTTGGTCTTGTTTTATTATCACTTGTTCAACCTACTCTCACATTTGAAAGATCACTTGGGATCTCCCGAGTTGCCGATTATTCCTAATGTCTAACATGCCATGCTTTACAACCCCGGAGCAGCTTTATGACACTTGTCTGTCGTATCATAAAATGGAGGCTTCCAGAAGGGGAACTCTGTCGCCCTGCTCGTGCAGAGTCTTTCGAGGCTAAATCACTTCAACTCTAGTTTACGGCCTGTTGGCTTACGCCCATCGTGCTTAACATTTGGAGTTGCCTCCACCTGCCCGATGATTGCTATCCGGTGGCTGACCTGCCTTGCCGGAACGGGATTCACACCCGCTGGAACTATCGACCTTGCTCGGCCGCACTCCCCAGAACTCCCGGTTTTTTTCAGAAAACAGCACCCAGATTTACCAATTTAATTTTTATACCATTGTTTTCACAGAATAGTAAGTTTAATTACAGGTGCTGACACTGTAAAATATTGGAAGCTGATTTACAGTAGCATGCATGAAACTAAGACTATTTGGAGTAACGATTTCTATCCTCCTGCCAACTTAACCGAGAAACCAATTTTCTCGAGATAACTTCTCAATTTGTCACGATGGTCCCCTTGAATCTCAATCGTCCCCTCTTTATAAGTTCCACCAGAACCACAATGCGCTTTGAGTTTCTTGGTAAGTCCTAACCAGTATTTTTCATTCTGAGGGAGTTCGAAAAGGACACTGACCGACTTACCGCCACGGCCATTTTTTTCGATTCTGATTTTAAGAGTCAGATCAGCAGGAATTATCTTCTGATCTAAACGGCATTGGCAGGGATTGAGGCCACATTTATCACATAAATTATTATGAGATCCATCCGTAGCAAAGACGAGGCGACGATTGTTGTTTTGAGACATTTCTTCCTCATTTCAGCGCGCCATTAACAGTCAGAAATTAACCTGTGCATGGCGAATTACTAATTCTCGCCAAAAATCAATCCCGTTGCCAGCCTTGTAATTATCTCGGACACACATAATATCGAGATCGATGAGAACTGTCCTTTTACTTGTTGTGTATTTTCCTACCACACTCGCGATGAAAGACTAATCGGCACTCTCAGGCGCGAGTATCTTGATCAGGTTTACTTTGGAATGCACGCGATTTAGAAAAGAAACTCGATGCCTTCAAAGACTATTATAACGGTTACCGTGTTCACGCTGCATTAGATGGCGAGCTGCCATTAAGTTTCAGCGGAAATGATGTGCTGGGCAAGACGAACATCAACGAGCACAGGTGAAATCACATTGCCGAGATCTATTTCAGACGCAGATGGCAGCTTGAATTGTAATTCGCCACCTACAGGACAATTATAGGTACGTGTCGATGCAATTTTACTCACCAGACTTACCAAATCGCATGGATTTCAACAGCGTAGAACCCAGATAATTCAGTAGTTCAGGAAGCTCAGAGGACATAATTCTTAATCGCCAAAAGATAATTAACGTGTCCCATGAACTTCCTTTTTGTTGGGTATAAGCGATTAATTATTCTTCAGCTTCATCATCTTCAGCTTCATCATCTTCAGCTTCAGCTTCATCATCGTCTTCAGCTTCATCATCAGCATCGTCGTCTTCAGATTCGTCACCATCAAATGCTTCTTCTACAGCTTCTTCTACAGCTTCTATTGCTTCTTCAACTGCTTCTTCTATTGTATCCATTACAGTTTTTTCTTGTTCTGCTGTTTCTTCCAGGGCAGCGTCAAGTTCATCCATTCCTTCACGCTCATCCATGAATCCAGGCGGGTACTGGCCTGGTTTTGGATCACCACAAGCGCTTAATGCAAATGCTACAAGGACTGCAGCAATAAGTGAGTATTTCATTACAATCTCCTTTAAATTTAATATATATTACTTTTAGTATTGTTTTATTTCACGTTGAAACTTGTTCAGCTACAAGCCCCATGCCTGGACTGCGATCTTTATATGGATTCGTGCCGCATTTCCACGAAGAAAAAATAGGCTTTTAGAAAGTCAGGTATTTCTTAAAACTTAACTCTCTAAAATAAAGGAATATGATTCCTGAAGAGAATAAGATAAATTAAAAAATACTTAAACCTTCGTAAGCATAACATTTAAAAATAAAGTGGGGTGATTTTGATGAGTGCCCATGGAGGGTTCATATATGGGCCGCCTAGTATTGCAAAAAATAATTCACTATTTAAATGCATCCCGTTAGCATAAGTTGGACAAAACGGCCTGATTGCCCTAGAGATAGAAAAGGAGCGATGATGACCAACAATTAAAGCTGCGGCATTGAGAAAAAGTCGCAGCTCAATCTACTACAGCTACTTCAATTGCAGCCAAAGGTGGAAAGTTCTGCAAGTTCTGGGGACACAATATTTAATTAATTTCTAATTGGGTAAACTCACCTTTCTTTCAGAAATTAAGCATTGTGTCCCCAGAACTCCTTTACATCGAGGTGAAACGCAATTCAACCATATTGCGCCTTGTCGATAAGTCGCTGAATTTGGATCCCCATTCTTTCACTCAATGATTTTTTGCTCACATATGTAATTTCATAAATATCGGCATCTATGCTACTTTCCAACAAGTAGTCATCACTGGTTTTCAGCTCATCAATCAGTTTCTTTTCCAATGCGCGTGTTCCGGGCCAACTTTCACCGGTAGAGACCTTAACGATGTCGACGTCGGGTCGGTGTTGAACAATGAAATCTTTAAACAATACGTGAATATCCTCAATTTCTTCGCGAAATTTAGCCTTTGCTTCATCAGTATTTTCACCAAACAAGGTTACGGTTCTTTTAAATTCACCCGCAGTAAACTGATCGTATTCAATGTTATGCTTCTTC
>JAJFJL010000033.1 GCA_021774055.1 Nitrosomonas sp.
AATGATGGGAGAAACCCCTGATTCTTCACGACTCGCGACATCAAGATCCAACCAAACTCTTGTTACATATGATGTAGTCGGCACAGCCGCAGCCAGCAGCACAATGACACCAAGCATCATAAGTTTCTTCGGCAAGTTCATATTATCTAAAATTAACATAACAATCTCCTTGTTAACTGATTTTTTATTACCTGACACTCAGGTTTATTATTACCAATTAATTAAAAGCATTCTCTATTTTTTCACACCTTAGCCAAAGTAAGAATTAGCGAAAACTGAAACTATAAACTGCAATAAAACTTATTCTAAATGCACTAAATGTTTTAAATCTTGATAGGGATCATTAAAAAACCAAATAGTGAACACATTGTATTGGCGCATAAATACATCCACACCTTTTTAACACTTTAATTTACAACCTGGTCAATCAACCCCATATCAGTACTACCCATAAGTTTTTCAATATCCAACAAGATCAGCATTCGTTCGTCCACAGTACCTAATCCTTTGATATATTCGGTATTAATGATGGATCCAAATTCTGGTGTTGGTCGCATCTGACCTGCTTCCAAAGTTATGACATCAGAAACACCATCAACCACAACACCCATCACACGCCCAGCAACATTAAGAATAATAACAACCGTAAATTGATCATATTCAGCATGGCCTAAGCTAAATTTAATGCGCATATCAACAATTGGTACAATTATGCCTCTTAGATTAACTACTCCTTTAATAAACTCAGGTGCATTCGCAATTTGTGTAATAGCATCGTATCCACGAATTTCCTGAACTTTTAAAATATCAATCCCATACTCTTCACTTCCTAAACGAAAAGTAAGGAACTCATTTGATGCAAACCCTACAGCCTCATTTGGCATTTTGTCTGCAACTGACAATTGTTGTGACATATTGCTTACTCCTTAATTTAGTCAAATATAAACATAACTCCTGCAAATACGATATAGATTGCTCCATAAAATAATCTATTGTACAGAAGCCAAACTAAAATTAACCTAGAAGCCTGTCGGACTTATGAATTTCGGCTGTAAGTTTGGAGAAATCATCCCAAATACTCCCCTGCTCTCGTTAAATACCCCAAAGTATTCGCTTCTAAATCATAGGACCTACATGCTCCTAGTATTCACTTTGATGCTGTTACCAATCCATCAACATCCAAGATTAATGCTACCTTACCATCACCCATAATAGTAGCACCTGAAACACCCTGCACTCGTCGATAGTTGTTCTCAAGGCTTTTAATCACCACCTGATGCTGACCTATCAAAGCATCAACAAACATCGCCACTTTACCTCCTTCAGACTCAAGAATAACAAGAATTCCTTTATCAATATCAGAAGTCTTCGGTCGTATATTAAATATCTCATGTAAAGCAATGACAGGTAAATACTCCCCGCGCACATGCACAACTTGCCCACTCCCACTTACAGTTTTAACATCACCCGGCTGCGCCTGAAAAGATTCAGTAATATGTGAAATTGGCACAATAAACATCTGATCACCAACTGATACCGACAACCCGTCCAAAATAGCCAACGTTAATGGCAAGCGGATACTAATTCTGGTACCCACACCAAAAACAGAATCAATTTCTATACGCCCACCCATGGCTTGAATATTACGCTTCACAACATCCATTCCAACACCACGACCAGAAACATCAGTAACCACTGCTGCAGTAGAAAAACCAGCATCAAATATTAACATCCAAACTTCCTGATCAGCCATACCATCATGAACAGACAAACCACGTGTTCGTGCCACAGAAAGAATCCTATCCCTACTTAAGCCAGCGCCATCATCGCTCACTTCAATCACAATACTGCCCCCCTGATGAAAGGCTCGCAGTGTAACCGTACCTTTGGCTGGTTTACCAGCAGCTAGTCTTTTATCCGGCAATTCAATCCCATGGTCAAGACTGTTACGAACCAAATGATTTAATGGGTCAGTAATTTTCTCAATCAAACCTTTATCCAATTCGGTACTTTCACCCACCGTCTTTAATTCAACCTGCTTGTTAAGTTTCATTGCCAAATCACGAACAACACGTGGATAGCGACTGAATACAAAACTAATCGGCAGCATACGAATCGACATTACCGCTTCTTGTAAATCACGCGTATTATGTTCTAGCTGACTCATTCCACCCAAAAGTTTCTCACAAATTACCGGATCAACCATAGAAACTGCTTGTGCAAGCATAGCCCTAGTAATCACTAACTCACCAACCAAATTAATCATCTGATCAACTTTTTCAATACTTACCCGAATAGATGACGACTCACTTGATGTTGATGCTGGTTTCCCTGATTTCTTCTCTACCTTAGCAGGTTTAGTATTATTAGATGCTGATTGACTTTCAGCACCCATACTATCATCCTCTGTGACATCTGCAGGTGCTGCAGGAGCCCCAGGGAAAAAACCATACGGTTGTTGTTGTGACAACGAAGTTTCCTGCTCCTGATTAGAATCATCAGAAGCAGTTGCAGTATCAAGCTCTGCTAGACTTTCATCTGCTACTGAACTTTTAACTTCTAACGCATTATCTACAGGCACTGCTTGTTTTCCTGCTGTTTCTGCTACTATTTTTAATTCGGATGGATCTACCACAAAAGCTAATATTTCCCAAATATCCTCTTCACTGGATTCAGTTACCAAACGTAATCTACAGTGAACACCATCAACAACCTCCGATATCCGTTCAAGCGAACCCATATCTTCAAGATTATCCAACAAATTATCCATTACCTTAGAAGTAACCCCTTCACCAGGAAATTCAATAGAAAAAGCAGTTCCAGCTGGATCTAATGCAACAACAGATTCAGGTTCAGCCGTAGCTAATTCAATATTTGATTCAACGGGAGTAGGAGCAACACTGCCCACTGCTGACTCAGATATTGTCTCAGAAAACCGTTTTAATTCTTCACATACTACAGCAGCGTCAGCTGGATCTGCTTCACCATCACCTCGATGCCCCGCCAATTGCCCTCTAATTACATCACCTGCTCTAAGAAAGGAATCAATCATTTCACTTTTGACCTCAATCTCACCTTTGCGTAACTTATCGAGTAGTGATTCCAACATATGCGTCATCTCCATCATATCCATAAAACCAAAAGTCCCTGCTCCACCCTTAATTGAATGCGCAGCACGGAATATTGCATTCATATCCTCCAAATCTGGTGAATTAACATCAAGCCTAAGTAAACAAGTCTCCATCTCAGCTAGCAATTCAGCTGATTCCTCGAAAAAAACTTCATAAAACTGCTCAAGGTCTGTACTCATCTCTAATCCTATTTTTCAAAATTATGACCAGCCTACCTGCTGGAAATTTGTTTCAGCACTGCGATGAAGAAGCACACATACTTTCCCATACTTATGGATCAACATGAAAGCTCTATGGTATTTATTTCAGGCAAAAATAACCTACAACAAGAACAGTAAGTGTTATCCCTAAAATTTATTAATTAGGCTCTGAATACCATTTAATATTATTTTGTGAAACCAATTAGTTACAAATTATTAATTCGCGTTAATTTTGACATAAAAACAGATGCCAGGAATATATTAACATATTGACAAATTCATATGTTTTTCAACAAGCTAGAATCACAAATAACCGACACAAAATAACTTCTACCTGACTACTGCAAATAGAAGCTATTTCACACCAGCTATTTAGACAAAACACACTTCACAACACTTTCAAAGTCTTACTAAAACTCACTCCATTCACTTCCTTCTTGATTGGACGTAACCCTACTGTTAGCAGCCGAAGTACTAGACTTATTTGGCAGAGATTTAACAGCAATTGCTTTCCTACCTGATGATGGGCGTGAATCAGCAAGCGAACGTGTTCTCGCTGGTCGATGCTCAGACGTATCAGACGCCACACCTGCAGAAGAAACTGCAGACAAATCAAATGCAGATATAGCATCTGTTAGCTGCCGTGCCTGAATTTGCATTTCCTCTGCCGCAGCTGCAGATTGCTCCACTAGCGCAGCATTTTGTTGAGTAACTTCATCGACCTGTGCGATCGCATCATTTACTTGTTGAATACCAATGCTTTGCTCACGTGAGGCAGCAGTTATCTCGCCCATAATATCGGTAACATGCTTAATTGAATTAACAATTTCAAGCATAGTTTCACCAGCTTCATCAACCAGTTTGGTTCCATCAGCAACTTTATTAACTGAATCTCCAATTAGAGTTTTAATCTCTTTTGCAGCTGCCGCACTTCTTTGCGCAAGATTACGAACCTCAGTAGCAACTACAGCAAAACCACGCCCTTGTTCACCTGCTCGCGCAGCTTCTACCGCAGCATTTAATGCCAAAATATTAGTCTGAAATGCAATCCCGTCTATAACACCAATAATATCAACAATTTTCTTGGAGCTATCATTAATTGAAGACATAGTCACTACAACTTGATTAACAACCTCACCACCTTTTTCAGCAACACCAGAAGCACCAATCGCAAGTTGATTCGCCTGCTGTGCATTATCTGCATTTTGTTTAACAGTGCTAGTCATCTCTTCAATACTAGCTGCAGTTTCTTCTAAACTAGCCGCCTGCTTTTCAGTACGTGCTGACAAATCACTATTCCCTGCTGCAATCTCGCCAGAAGTAACTGATATGATATTTGCAGACTTAGAAATACTGCCAACAATATCAAGTAAATTTTTAGTCGTTAAATTAACATCACTGGAAAGTTTACCAAAAGATCCTTGATATGAATTGTCAATTTTTTCATTCAAATTACCTTTTGCCAATGCTTCTAGTACACGTCCTACTTCGCTCATCACCTTATCCGTAGTATCCAGCAATGAGTTAACACTAGAACATAAATCAGCAATTTCACCATCTTTACCTTCTATCGGAACACGTTCCACCAAATTGCCATCTTTAGCAGATGAAATAACGTCTCTGGTTTGTACTACGGCAGCTTCCAACATCTGTGATGCGATTATTTGATCGGTAATTTCAGTTGCATACATAATAGCCTTGAATGGCTTATTATTTAAATCAACCAATGCACTGTGGAATGTCTGTATCCACAAGATCCCACCACCCTTAGCAGCATATTTATGTTGTCCGGCATCAAAACCACCTTGTTGAAGTTTTGCCCATACTGCCTGACTCTTAGATGAATTCCGCTCAGCAGGGTCCAACAAACTACTATAATTCTGCCCGCAAAGCTCATTGTACGTATAACCAAACATATTAAGAAAATTTTCATTGGCATTGAGTATCACACCATCCATAGAAAACTCAGCCATCGCCTGCGCTTTACCAATGGCATCCAACTGACCAACAATTTCTAGCTTTTCTTTAGTTACATCAGTGGCAATCTTAATTACTTTAAACACTCTACCTGTTTCATCTTTTACTGGGGAGTAAGTTGCCTGTATCCAAACACCACCACCTGACTTAGTAACACGATGAAAAGTACCTGTAACATGCTTACCTGACCTCAAATCGTCCCAAAACTGTGTATAGCTAGCTGAATTAGCAAAACCAGGTTCAGCAAATATACGATGATGCTTGCCAACAACTTCATCAAGTTGATAGCCCATCAATTGCAAGAAATTTGGATTGGCGGCTAATATATTACCCTCGGTATCAAACTCAATATAACCATAAGCACTATTAATCGCATCAACAATACCTTTCATGTTTTGGCGTTCAAGTTCGGCTTCCGTAATATCATAACGAACACCAATATACTTACGCGGTTTACCGTTACTACCCAAAACTGGCGCAATAGTCGCATCAACATAATATGGTTCACCATTTTTGGCCAGATTTTTTATTACTCCACGAAAAACCCCGCCCCTCCCAATTGTGGACCATACTTTCTTGAATACAGATTTAGGCATATCTGGATGACGTGTAATACTATGTGGTTGCCCGATTAATTCATTTCTACTATATTTTGAAACCTCTATATATTTATCATTGACACTTAGGATGTCCCCTTTTAAATTCGCATCGGAAACGATACAAGTCATGTCGGTAATTGATGCACGTACGTTAAGCTCGTCTAATGGCTCAATGATGGCACGTAGTAACAAACGAACAAAATAAGCTGCCGCGCCAATGCCAGCAATTAATATCAAAATTGTAATTATCAGAATTGTACCCTGTACACTGTCTGCCTCAGCAAATTCCTCATTCGCTACCGTACGCTGTAACTTAATTAACCTAAGCAAAGTGTCATTCATAGCGTTAAATTTGCTCTCTGCATCGTTTTGAGAATTCTCTAGCGCACCCTCAAAATCACCATCACTTGCCACCAACATAATGCGAGCATGTGCTGCCTCGTAGGCAGCAACTTGTCCCGTATAGGTTTCAGCAAGAAATCTTTCTTCAGAAGTTAATACAGTAACAGAAAATTTAGACCATAACTTCTGGATTTCTTGTAACAAACTATCCGAATTCAAAGTTATATCGCGAGCGACACCCCTATCATCAGAATTGGCAGCAACAATAGAATTAAACCGCACCAATTGCCATTTATCATTAATAGTAGCCAAATCCACTAATGGAATAACACGATCATCATAAACTGTATCTCGTACATCATTTGACTTGCCAATACCATACAACCCCAGTCCACCAATAGCCACTAACAACAACACAAGCACACTAATAGCTATCATCAACTGAAACTTTATTTTTTTAACGTTAAACATCTGAAACTCCTATAAATTTATTTAACATGTTTACTCATTACCTACTTAAACTAGGAGGCTCTCCGAGAAACCATTACCCGTTTCGCTAATACAAGCTACTTACAAACAAAATCATTAAATATCATCAGGTATCTACGTTAATTTACATTACTTAATTACCTTACTAATCACTTCCAGTAGACTTTTCGGATTAAACGGTTTAACCAACCACCCCGTCGCACCAGCAGCCCTTCCCTTCGCCTTCATATCACTATCAGACTCTGTCGTCAAGACTAGAATAGGTATCAACTTATAACTTGTTAACTCACGCAATGACGTAAGCAATTGCAATCCGTCCATACGCGGCATATTAATGTCAGTCAAAACCAAATCAACCTGGTGTTGATTCGCTTTATTAAGCCCATCTTGCCCGTCGACCGCCTCAATCACGTCATAACCTGCGCCTTTTAACGTAAAAGTAACCATTTGTCGGATTGACGCAGAGTCATCAACCGCAAGTATTGTTTTAGTCATGCTCAATTACCTATAGTGTTAACCAAATAAGTTCAAATATTTTTATTACTTAAACAACAAAGTACCACCCAACTACTTTAATAAGGTAAATTAAATAACCGTATCATTAAAATAATTCAATATCACCCATATGCATACCTTGCTGCACTACTGGTTTTTTTTTGCTTTCTGTTCTTACCGTACTCACTACTGTTGAAAGATTATTTTGAATTTCACCAGGATTCTCACGACAACTACGCTCTTTGTCTAGCTGTTGCAACGTAACATGAAGCGTATCAATCTGACGTGTAGTATGAACCAACAATTGTGTAACCAAATCACCAAACTGTAAGGAAGTAATAGTAAGTTCTAATTCTTGTTCAATTTTTTCAGCCGTCTTAATTTGCCTGCTTAATAATTCCAAAGCAGCTTCATTATCAGTAGGTATAATCATTTTCTCAATAGCCAGCACCATATCATGATGCTCCTTACTTAGCTCATTGATATATTTAAAATTTACTACCAAGTTGTTTACAGCATCATTAACTAATCTCTCAGCTTGACCCAATTCACCCTTAATACCAGTAAAATATTCGTCCACAATAACATTACAAGTAGCTTCTGTATTATCTGGTAACGTTTCAGATTCTGTCTCACGCTTCATTTAATCACCTCTTATTTATACCTAAACTCTATAGTGATTGCTCCTATGAAATGAGAAAGATCACATGATCCAGGTTACATTACAACATCTCATAATGCATCAATGACTGAATAATACCTAGCTAATATAACCAGTACTCAGCGACAAAGAGCCTGAAATCTTTAATGCAAAGAAACCTACATAAAAACAGCTTAAACAATTAACACAGATTTATGCTCATATTCAATACATGTAAATAAGTGCGCCACACAGAAAACAAACATAAAGACAAGGCTAATTGCCTAAATTAGTTCATGCACATTCCTTAGATGCACCAACAACCAAATAAAACACCATAAAATTTCTAATACTATATAAAATACAATGGATTATACCAACAAAGCAACTAAAAAGGCGCCTCCTTTAATAGATAAAAAAAATACACATACACCTATGATGCAACAATACTTACATATTAAAGCACAACATCCTGACATGCTGATGTTTTATCGTATGGGTGACTTCTATGAATTATTCTTTGAGGATGCCGAGAAAGCAGCCAAACTACTAGGTATTACACTGACACGACGCGGCTCGTCAGCAGGGGAACCTATTAAAATGGCTGGAGTACCTTACCATGCTGCAGAACAATATCTAGCTAAGCTGGTTAACCTAGGCGAATCAATTGTTATCTGTGAACAAGTTGGTGACCCAGCGACAAGCAAAGGTCCTGTAGCCCGTGAAGTAGCTAGAATTATTACACCCGGCACATTAACCGATGCAGCTTTACTGGATGATAAACATGATTGTATTTTACTTGCCATATTTATCCAAAACAAAACACTTGGGCTAGCATGGCTTAATCTAGCAGCAGGACAAATGCGTGTAATGGAAACCACGCTGAATAATTTACCTAACGAACTAGAACGATTAAGACCAGCCGAGGTTCTGTTACCTGATTCATTAACAATTCCCAATGGACTTGATAAGCAACTAGCACTTAAGCATTTACCAGCATGGCAATTTGCTTTAGATAGCGCAACAAGACATTTAACTCAACAATTTGAAACTAATGATCTATCTGGCTTTGGCTGCGAAAATTTACCAGTCGCAATAAGCGCAGCAGGCGCATTACTTGAATATATACGTCTGACACAAAAAGCCAGTATTGTACATATCACTGCATTACAAGTAGAGCAAGACAGTATTTATGTGCGCTTAGATGCAGCTACCCGCCGTAACTTGGAAATCTCAGAAACCATGCGTGGAGAAAAAGCACCCACCTTACTATCACTACTTGACACTTGTTCCAGCAATATGGGCAGTCGTTTATTACAGCATTGGTTACATCACCCACTACGCAATCATGATGCCATTAGAAACCGGCTAGATGGCGTAACTGAGTTAATTGGCACACATAACCAGGCTATCTATCCAGCCGTACGCGATAGCCTGCGACATATTGTCGACATTGAACGTATTAGTGCACGGATTGCCTTAAAATCTGCCCGCCCCAAAGATTTATCCGGGCTACGTGATAGTCTGAAACAATTACCTCAAATTGTGACGCTAGTTGCAGAATGCAATAGCTTGTTAATTAATCAGCTAACCCAAACACTGATACCAGAACCTGTTTTAATCAACTTATTAGAACAAACTCTGCATGCAGAGCCAAATACATTGGTACGCGAAGGCGGGGTTATAGCCGATGGTCATGATGCTGAATTAGATGAACTAAGATGCTTACAAAACAACTGTAGTGAATTTTTATTACAACTAGAAACCCGTGAAAAAGAACGCACAGGAATATCCAGCCTTAAAGTTGAATATAACCGAGTACATGGTTTTTATATTGAAGTAACCCATGCACATAGTGAAAAAGTTCCAGACGATTATCGCCGCAGACAAACCCTTAAAAATGCAGAACGCTATGTAACACCAGAACTTAAGACATTTGAAGATAAAGCTCTGGCTGCAAAAGATCGCGCACTAGCTAGAGAAAAGTTTTTATACGAAGCGCTACTAGATGCTCTCACATCACATATTAGCCTATTGCAGCAAATTGCAACATCTATTGCAACAATAGATGTACTGGCTACTTTTGCTGAACGTGCACAGGAGCTTAATTATACTGCCCCACATTTTAGTGATGAAACATTGATTGAAATTGAAGCAGGTCGTCACCCTGTTGTAGAAAATCAGGTAGACAATTTTATTGCTAATGATGTGCAATTAGGTGCTAACAATCAATTTACACGCCAAATGTTAATTGTTACTGGTCCTAACATGGGAGGCAAATCAACCTACATGCGACAAGTTGCATTAATCGCATTACTTGCTCATTGCGGTAGTTTTGTACCTGCTAAAAAAGCACACTTAGGAGCGTTGGATCAAATATTTACCCGTATTGGTGCTGCTGATGATATTGCTGGTGGACGCTCAACATTTATGGTAGAAATGACTGAAACTGCAAATATTCTACATAATGCAACCAACAACAGCCTGGTATTAATGGATGAAGTTGGACGCGGCACGTCTACTTTTGATGGCTTAGCCTTAGCTTTTGCTATTTCCAAGCATTTATTAACTAAGAATAAAAGCTACACCTTATTCGCGACCCATTATTTTGAATTAACAAAACTTGCAGAAACATTTAAACAAGCGATCAATGTTCACTTAGAAGCTATCGAACATAAGAACCATATTGTTTTTTTACATCAAGTATGCGCAGGACCAGCTAATCAAAGTTATGGTTTACAAGTAGCTAGACTAGCAGGGGTACCAGAAGCAACCATTAAAGTCGCAAGAAAACAGCTATTAACACTAGAACAAGGAAATACTGGAAAAGAACAACAACTAGATTTATTTGCTATGGAAATGGATACTTATGATACAAACCATAAAGAACAACATCCAGTAATTACAGCCTTAGCAACAATTAAACCTGATGAATTAAGTCCAAGACAAGCATTAGAAAAGCTCTATTTATTGAAACAAATGACAGACAAGGATAGCACCTAGTACCTTGTACGCTAAATAACCAGGAAAATATGGGGAAATGCAAAAATTGTCGAGAACAAGGCGAAGAAGCGCAGGCATATTGATCATACGTCAAGTTTCTTCAACGCAGTTATCGGCAATTTGTGCCACAGATTTTCCTGGTTATTTAGCGTATAAGGTACTAGAATTTACATAATTTTTTTACTGGTGAAAAACTACGTCTGTGTACTACCGAAACACCATGCTCCTGTAATGCCGCAATATGTTTCTTAGTTGGATACCCTTTATGTTGATCAAACCCATACACAGGAAAGTGTTGATGTAATATTAACATCTCGGCATCACGTGCTGTTTTAGCTAAAATAGAAGCTGCTGATATTTCAGCCACTTTACTATCACCCTTAATAACCGCACGTACCGGATAATCTAACTGTGGACAATATGTGCCATCAATTAAAACCATCCCAGGAGCAATCGGCAAATTCTCAACTGCACGCTTCATCGCCAACAAACTGGCTTGTAAAATATTTAATTGATCAATTTCTAACACCGAAGCATAAGCAATCGCCCATGCTTTGGCATGCTTCTTAATAGCAATCGTGAGGTCGTCACGTTTTTTGGCACTTATTTTCTTAGAATCAGCTAGCCCTGAAATCTTGAAATCTGGATCTAATATGACGCAAGCAGCACAAACAGGCCCCGCCAACGGCCCTCTACCTGCTTCATCAACCCCACAAATTAATTTTATATCGCTTTCGCTGTGCACATTAATTTAGCTTCTGTTACTAATTTATCATCAACTTCTGCACGAGCAGTATATTTCCATATCCCTTTACGCTGCTGATCTATCTTAACCTTAAGAATCAACTGATCTCCTGGTACAACTGGTTTTTTAAACCTAACACCATCTATTCCAGCAAAATAATAAACTGAATCGCTATCATTAGTTATACCTTCAGTTCTTAATGAAAGAATCGCTGCCGCCTGCGCCAAAGCTTCAACAATCAATACCCCTGGCATAACTGGATAATGCGGAAAATGGCCACTAAAGAATGGTTCATTAATAGTTACGTTCTTTAGTACAACAATATCTTTGCCTGCCTCGTAAGAAACCACTCTATCTACCAAAAGAAAAGGATAGCGATGCGGTAGATATTTTAAAATTTCACGAATGTCCATATCATCCATTTTTTCTCCTTATTTAAATAACCTAATCACTGATCAGCCAATTCTTTAATCACTTGATCGGTAATATCAATACGTTCACTACGATAAACAGAATCTTGTAATTGCAAGATTAAATCATATTTTTCTTCTTTTGCAATCCGCTCAATCGCAATATTTGTTTTTTCTAAAATTAAACTATATTCATCATTTTGACGCTCACTGAAGTCTTCCCGCATTTGCCGCTGTGCACGTTGGTACTCACGACTAAGACTAGCAAGTTTACGCTCCCGCTCACGTCGCTCTGAATCTGTGATAGTTAAACTATCTTGCTCCAATTGCTGTTGTAACATCTTTGCACGTGCGGCCATTTTCTTATTCTGTTCATCACGCGATATAAATTCCTGGTCTATTTTATTTTGAGCTTTGATTGCAGGTATGGACTCACGTAATATTTTATCTGTGTTAACAACTCCTATTTTAATATCACCAGCGACAACACTAAAACCAACAACAGCAAACACCATTACAATCAACACATTAACCAACAAAAGTGTCTGCTTCAATATTATCTCCTAACTAAGGAACTACCAAGCGGCTTGAATTGTTTATTAGAACTGCTGCCCAAATTGAAATTGAAACACCTGTAAATTATCACCTTCTTTATCATTCAATGGCTTGGCAAGACTAACCTTTAGTGGTCCCATTGGCGATATCCAAGAAAGCGCAACTCCTGCTGAATAACGCATATCATCAAGCTCTATTTTACTAGCAAAAACGCTACCACCATCTATGAAGGTACTAAAGCGCAAAGATCTATCGTCTTGCATAAAAGGAACAGGGAATAATATTTCTAGATTTCCTACGACACGTTTGCTACCACCTAGAGCAAGACTTCTGCCTGTGCTACTTAACTCACGTGGCCCCAACGAATTAAGATTAAAGCCTCGGACAGAGTTATTACCACCAGCAAAAAAGTTCTTAAAAAATGGTAAAGATCTTCCGTCATAACCACCACCAGCTCCAATTTCAGTATTCAACAACAAAGTAAGGTGCCTACTAAGCGGGAAAAAAGTTTTTTGCGCATAACTAATTTTAAAATAATTTAAATCACCACCAGGCACACTAACTTCACCAAACAGGCGATGTGTAGTGCCAGAAGTAGTATAAATTGCGCTATCACGCCGATCACGCGCCCAGCTAACAGTTACTGGAAAATTATTGGTAGGATTACCAAACTCTTCTACAAAACTTTTGTTACGTGGCAGACTATCTTCAAAGATACCAATATCAGTTTGTTCTGCACCAAGACCGAATGAAATAATATCATTTTCAGCAATTGGAATACCAAGACGTGCCGTAGCACCAGTTGTAGTTGTTCTAAATGCACTAACCCTTGATAATCGATTGGTATTTAAACTACGCCTAAATACATCCATTCCTAAACTAACCCCATCAACCGTAAAATAAGGGTTAGTGAAAGATGCAGAAATTACTTTGTTGATACTTCCGGTATTGACGTTAAGGCTAAGAAAGTTACCAGTACCGAAAATATTATTCTGTGATACAGATGCATTTAATATAAGACCTTGCTGATCAGAAAAACCTGCGCCAAACATAATTGCACCAGTAGGCCTTTCAACAACACTAACATTAATATCCACCTGATCAGGTGCATCTGGAACTGGCGGTGTTTCTATATTAACGCTGGAAAAAAAAGCTAATCTATCTACACGCTGCCGCGATAGGTTGATTTTAGAAGTTGAATGCCAGCCACCCTCCATCTGACGAAATTCCCGCCGAATAACTTCATCACGAGTACGATCATTACCAGAAATATTGATTCGTCTAACATAGACACGACGACCAGGGTCAACAAAAAAAGTAAAACCGGCTTGTTGGTTTTCTTTATCTAACTCAGGTGCAGCATTAATATTAGCAAAAGCATAACCCTCATCACCTAGTCGATCAGTAATAAGTTTAACTGATTCAGTTAATTTCTCGCGTGCAAACACGGCACCAGGGTCAAGCTGAATCAACGAATATAATTCTTCTTCTGGAACCACATACTCACCAGCCAGCTTAATATCAGAAACAGTAAACTGCGCACCCTCCGAGATATTTATCATAATATAAATATCCTGCATATTCGGAGTAATAGAAACTTGGGTTGAATCGATGCTAAATTCTAAATATCCACGATCCAAATAGTAAGAACGTAAGGTTTCTAAATCAGCTGATAATTTTTGTTTAGAGTATTGATCATTCTTAGTAAACCAAGTTATTAGACCTGGCGTTCGAAGTACAAAAAGTCCACGCAAGTCATCATCACCAAACATTTCATTGCCAACAAAACTAATTCTTCTAATTCTTGCTGTTCTACCTTCATCAATATCAAAGTTAATCCCCACACGATTACGTTCTAGTGGGGTAGTAGTAGTGGTGATTTTCACCGAATACTTACCCATACTAATATACTGACGTTTTAATTCTTGTTCTGCCCGATCTAAAAGCGTGCGACTAAAAACACGAGACTCTGATAGGCCAGCTTGTTTCAAGCCTTCTTTTAATTTATCTGGTTCAAATTCTTTAGCTCCATTAATCGCAATATTTGCAACAACTGGACGCTCTTCCACTTGAACAATTAATACTCCCTGCCTAGATTTTAATTTCACATCTTTAAAAAAACCTGTCGCATAAAGTGACTTAATTGCCGCTGCAGCCTTTGCATCGTCCAGCATATCTCCAACCTTTATTGGTAGATAACTGAACACAGTTCCTGCTTCAGTACGCTGTATACCTTCTACTCTAATATCCTGAACAACAAAACCACTACTCGCCCAAACATTAGCAGCATAGAAAAAGCAAACAAATACTAACAGGTACCTAAAACTCATGGTTTAACTGGAAAAAATCCGAGAAACATCATTAAATATAGCAAAAGTCATCAATGTAAATAACATTGCCACTCCTATTTGTTGACCAATAAGCATAACTTTTTCAGAAACAGGTGACCCCTTAATAATTTCAATGATATAAAACATTAAGTGACCACCATCAAGTATCGGAATTGGTAACAGGTTTAACACCCCTAAACTAATGCTAATCAACGCCAAAAAACCAATATATGAGGCGAATCCAATTTGTGCAGACTGGCCGGCATAATCAGCAATCGAAATAGGACCACTGATATTTTTCCACGAGGCTTCCCCAGTCACCATTTTAAACAGCATTTGAAAAGTTAATTTAGTTGTTTCCCAAGTCCTTTCTAGTGCCTTTAATACAGCGACACCAACAGGATAACTAACTGTTACTGTTAATCTATCAAACTCAGCTTGATCAATTAGTGGCGCGATACCAACCCTGCCAATTTGTTTACCTTGTTCTGTTGCTGCATCCGGTGTAACCGTGATATTAATAACCACTTCATTACGTAATATAGACAACATAAGTGGTTGCCCAGGGTGTTCTCTAATAGCCATGACTAATTCCATCCAGTCATAGATATCTTGATCATTAATCGCTAAAATTTCATCACCTTCCAGCAAGCCTGCACGATAAGCTGAACCATCTGGAATTACCTGCGCAATAATCGGAGAAATAATCGGTTGATAGATAGTTAAACCTATTTTACCTAAAAAATCACCATCTAAATCATCCGCAGATAAACTACTTAAATCTAAATTACGATGCGCAATATCGCCATACTTATTGGTAGTTTCAACCATTACTTGAGGTTTTCTATCAATCGCATGAGTTAATAATAACCAACGTGCATCTTGCCAACTTGCAACCGCTTCACCTTCTATTTTATGGATAGTTTCTTCTGCTTCAAAGGCTGCAAAAGCTGCTGGTGTTGTTGGTTCTATTGGACCTAATATCGGCTTCATACCACTAACACCTGATATAAAAAGTATCCAATATAAAAAAATTGCCAACAAAAAGTTAGCAATTGGTCCGGCAGAAACAATCGCAAAACGGCTTGCTACTGACTGTTGATTAAATGAGCGAGGTAAATCTTCTGGTGCAACTTTACCTTCTCGTTCATCCAGCATTTTGACATAGCCGCCAAGTGGAATCGCGGCAACAACCCATTCAGTCTGGTCTTTTCCCCATTGCTTACGAAACAATGGCTTACCAAAACCAATTGAGAAACGTAATACTTTAACCCCATTCCAGCGTGCGATCAGATAATGGCCAAACTCATGAAAGGTAATTAACACACCTAACGCAATAATGAATGCAGCAATCGATAAAAGTATGGTCATATCAGATTTTTATACCCTTAGAAACAGTATACGAGGAAATATATACAATAATTTTAGCTAACCACAAATACTTAACCATGATGCGCAAGCCAATCACGCGCAGCTTCCCGCGCCAAATTATCTGCTTCCAGCACATCATCCAAACTTGCTATCGCATTATATGAGATGGTTTGCATAACTTGTTCTATCAAAGTAGGAATTGCAGTGAATGCCAGTTTTCTTGCAAGAAATGAAGCAACAGCTATTTCATTAGCTGCATTAAGTACTGCGGGCATATTACCACCTGTTGCAAGCGCCTGATAAGCTAACGCCAGACAAGGAAAACGAACTAAGTCAGGTTGTTCAAAATCTAGGCGAGAGATTTCAAATAGATCTAATGAAGCAACACCGCTCTCAATTCGTTCTGGATAACCCATTGCATGTGCAATCGGAGTACACATATCAGGGTTCCCTAATTGTGCCACTACCGAACCATCAATATATTCAACCATCGAATGAATAACACTTTGAGGGTGAATAACAACCTGAATTTTTTCTGGCATTGCATTAAATAGCCAGTGTGCTTCAATAACCTCCAGCCCTTTATTCATCATAGTCGCAGAATCTACTGAAATCTTCTGCCCCATATCCCAATTAGGATGTGCACAAGCCTGTTCAGGAGTTACTTGTTGCAATTCAGATAAAGGTACACCTCTAAATGGCCCACCGGATGCTGTTAATAAAATACGACGCACCCCTTTTGCAGAAAGGTCTCCTGCAAAATCATGCGGCAATGCTTGGTAAATGGCATTATGCTCACTATCTATAGGCAATAATGTTGCATTATGCTGTTTAACCATATCCATAAAAATTCGTCCAGCCATCACCAGAGTTTCTTTATTGGCTAATAACACCTGTTTGCCTGCACGTGCTGCAGCGAATGTTGGTCGAATACCTGCAGCCCCAACAATGGCAGCCATCACCATATCTACTTCATCCAAAGATGCAACTTTTTCTAAAGATTCAACACCTGATAGAACAGTTGTATCTAATCCATCCTTATGACAAGCTACTGTTAACTGTTCCGCACTATCATGATCTAACATTACGACATAACGTGGATGAAAACAGTGGCACTGTGACAGCATTTTTTCAACATTTTTATTAGCTGTTAGTGCAACAACATTAAATCTATCAAGATGTAGTGCAACTACCTTCAAAGTACTTTCACCAATACTACCAGTGGAGCCAAGAATAGTTAGGTGACGAATAATTTTCATATCTGAATTTAATAATAAAGAAGTATTGCTAGCATAGCAACCGGAAGCGTTGAAGTAAGCGCATCAATACGATCCAGTATGCCACCGTGACCAGGTAAAATATTACCACTATCCTTGACACCTGCATTACGTTTCATTTGAGATTCAAATAAATCCCCAATAATCCCCAATACCGCAAGAGCTAGCAACAATGGAACTAAAAAACTTGTCAATGACTCGTCATCTGTCATCAGATGCCAAACTAGAGCATAGCCTAAAACAGCAACTAAAGCCCCAGCTACACCTTCCCAAGTTTTTCCAGGACTAATAGTCGGCGCAAGCTTACGTTTACCAAATGCTCGCCCAGAAAAATACGCAGCACTATCTGAAATCCACACCGTGGCCATTATACCCAACAAAAGTAACGGACTGATTGAACGTAGTTGGTACAATGCTAAACAAATTGGCAAAAGAACCAACCAGCCTACCAACATCAACATAAATGGATTTTTAAGTGGTGCATTTGAACGCAAAAGAATAGGTACTGCAATTAACCAAAATAAAAAAGACAACATGTAGATTGATAAATAAATTGAAGTATAGGGATCTACACGTACTTCCTCACCTAACAAAAACAATAGTTCACCACCAATCAAGGTGGTCAATACCATAAATATAATCATATTCCCAATTGAAAACTTCACCAATTTGCACCATTCTTGTGCACCAAGTACGGTCAAAACAAGCAGCAATGCTGCCCAAAAAATTGGCTGAAAATATAACACTGCCGCTAAGAATAATGGTAATACAATCGCTGCAGTTATGACACGAGTTTTAAGCATGGAAGAAGAGCCTTTTGCCTGATAGAACGGGACAAGGAACGCACATAAAATACTTGCCCGAACATTATGATTACATTGAATTATGCGACATTGTATTGATTAATTATGTATCTGAAGAAATTTTAAGTTGCTCACTAGTACGTCCAAACTTTCGCTCTCGCTGCTGATAAGATTTAATTGCAAGATTTAACTCTTGTGCATTAAAATCAGGCCAAAGTGTCTGAGTAAAATATAATTCTGTGTAGGCTAATTGCCACAATAAGAAATTACTAATACGATACTCACCAGCAGTACGAATGAACAAATCAGGTTCTGGCGCATAACTCATAGCAAGATGCTGAGCCAGATCTTCTTCTGTTAGATTTTTAGGTAATGATGTAGCTTGAGATAAAATTTTGTTGATTGCCTGCAAAATATCCCAACGACCACCATAATTTGCTGCAATCGTAAAAATAAGACGTGTATTTCCAGCAGTCAATTCCTCTCCACGCCGAATAAACTCAATTATTTTTGGTTCAAATTTTGATAGATCACCAATAACTTTAAACTGAATATTATTCTCATGTAGTTTATCAATTTCCTGTTCCAACGCACTAAAAAAGAGCCGCATTAGATACGAGACCTCATCACTTGGTCGCCGCCAATTCTCACTACTAAAAGCAAATAACGTTAAAAATTCAACACGCTGCTCTACACAAGCTTTAATAACTTCACGCACAGTCTCTACACCTTGTTTATGACCAGCAATTCGCGGCAACAAACCTTTCTTTGCCCAGCGACCATTGCCATCCATAATAATCGCAATATGTCGCGGTATAATTGTTGTTTCTGGAATCTCGCGTGTAGAGCTTGGATCTTTAGGCATATCAAACAGCCATTAATTCAGCTTCCTTCTCTTGTAATAACTTTTCTATTTCAGCAATATAACGATCAGTTAACTTTTGAATTTCATCTTGTCCACGACGTTCATCATCTGTTGAAATTTCTTTTTCTTTAACCAACTCTTTTACTTGTGAATTTGCATCGCGCCGAATATTACGTATGGCAACACGCACCAACTCTGCTTCATGTTTTACTACTTTAGTAAGATCACGACGACGCTCTTCAGTCAATGGTGGCATTGGTACACGAACCATTTCACCAACAGACATTGGATTTAAACCTAAATCAGAATTACGAATAGCTTTTTCAATGCTACTTAGCATTTTTTTATCCCAAGGAACTACTCCAATTGTCCTAGAATCAGCCAACGTAACGTTAGCCACTTGATTAAGCGGTGTCGACACTCCATAAGACTCAACAGTAATATGATCTAACAAGCCAGTATGTGGACGCCCACTACGTACTTTACTTAGATCAATCTTTAACGCCTCAATACTTTTTTGCATTCTCTGCTCAGCATTCTTTATTACATTGGCAACCATACTATCTATCCAACCTATTAATATTATCCAGACCATATAAGCAAATGTGAAACAACTTGCAGTGCAATGTCTAGATATTACCTAGATCCTGCAAGTGATCGCACACATAATATGTACTATCACTTGCAGGATCTAGGTATTAGTTAATCAGGCGCACAACAACAAAAACTGCACCCTCTATGACTCATAACAAACTCAAACTGTAACTAATGTTCCTTCATTTTCTCCGACGACTATACTTTTAAGCGCCCCCACCTTAAAAATGCTAAATACATTAAGCGGTAGTTTCTGATCTCGACATAAAGTTAAAGCTGTAGCATCCATCACCTGCAGATTCCTTGTAATCGCCTCATCAAATGTTAGCCTATCAAAACGTGTAGCACTTGGATTTATTTTAGGGTCACTAGTATAGATCCCATCTACTTTAGTAGCTTTAAGCATAATATCCACATCCATTTCCATTCCACGTAAAGCAGCAGCTGTATCTGTTGTAAAAAAAGGGTTGCCAGTACCAGCAGCAAAAATAAGCACCTTACCTTCTTTTAAATAATTTATCGCCTTACCACGAATATACGGCTCCACCACTTGATCAATATTTAATGCAGACTGTATTCGTGGTGCCAACCCATTCTGCTTCATCACATCCCGCAATGCTAATGCATTCATAACCGTCGCAAGCATGCCCATATAATCCGCAGTAACACGCTCAATACCATCATCAGCTGCCCGCATACCACGAAAAATATTTCCACCACCAATAACTATTGCAATCTCAACACCTAATTGCTTTATTTCACCAATTTCAGTGACAATACGCTGCATAACTGTGCGATTAATACCATAAGCATCTTCACCCATTAATGCTTCACCAGAAAGTTTCAACAAAACACGTTTATAAGCAATCATAACTGTATAAGTTTATCCCTAGACCCTGCAAATTACGCACACACCCTGCTCCATATAGCAAACCTTGTTCTTTGCAAATATCAACAACAGGTATTCTACGCAAAATAAAATTCTCTCTATGAAATAATTTATCACACATTATATGCACAATCTAGGTTATATTTTTCTAAGGAACGTGCATGGAATAAATAATAATCGCAACAAAAGAAATGCTACGTTAAAGCATAGGTATCAAATAGCTTATCAGCTATATCACATAGCACTTTAATTTACTTTCCTCGATACTAACGCCTTCGCCAAAATACAAAACCAGCAAGAAATTACAGTTAGTTAAAAATCAAATTGGCGAAGGTATTGCAGATACCAGAATACTCACTAATAACTATACCTAGTTATACCTAGCACGGTCATAGTTTCGGATTTTATAGTGTGATAATTTTTGTCAAGAACAAGGCGCTGAAACAAGTTCATAGCCAACCATGTAATTGTTTCAGTAACGCTGACATTGGCAAAAATGACCCACCAGAAAACCTAAACTATGACCGTGCTAAGGAACGTGCATGAAACAACTTGAGCAACTAGCACAGGATTTATGCTCATATTCAAAGCGTGTAAACGGGCGCATAGCACGGCTATGTAACTGTTTACATAATGCAGAAGATGAGCATAAAGACAAAGCTAGATGCTCAAGTTATTTCATACACGTTCCTAAGTATATATCAAGATGCTGATTGATTTAACTGCGCCATTACTTCATCCGCAAAATTATCAACTTTCTTTTCTATTCCCTCACCAACAACAAACATAGAAAATCCATTAACACTTGCTGATTTAGTCGCCAACAATTTTTCAACAGTCTGATCTGTATCTTTAACAAAGGGCTGGCCAAGTAACGTTACCTCAGCAAGATACTTAGCGACACGCCCTTCTACCATTTTTTCAATGATGTTAGCTGGTTTACCACTTTCTGCCGCCTGTGCTGAAAATATCTGACGCTCGCGTGCCAATAAATCAGCAGACACTTGTTCTTTAGAAACACAAACCGGTTTACTTGCAGCAATATGCATGGCTAAGTCTTTACCTAAAACCTCATCACCACCGGTGCAATCAACAATTACACCAATCTTTGTTCCATGTAGATAAGACACCAAGCGACCCTGCGTCACATGCGCAGCACAACGACGAACTGTAATATTTTCACCTAACTTCATCACCAGTGCCTTACGTGAAGCTTCTACAGTCTCACCACATGGCAAAGATGAATCAATCAATGCTGTTACATCTGCTATATTTTTCACCACAACTAACTCAGCTAGACTTTTAGCAAAATTTATCAAATCATCATTTTTAGCAACAAAATCTGTTTCACAATTTACTTCCACCAACGCACCAGATTTACCATCCGGTGTAATATATGCACCAACGACACCTTCTGCAGCTATCCGCCCGGCTGCTTTATTAGCTTTCGCTCCACTCTTAATTCGCAATAAATCCTCGGCAGCTTTTATATCGCCGCTAGTTTCCATTAACGCTTTTTTACAATCCATCATCCCGAGTCCTGTCAACTCGCGTAATTCTTTTACCATACTCGCGGTAATATCCGCCATATTTACTCCAGACACAAAATTATTTTAGTCACACTATTGATACTTATTCTAGTATTTCTTATTCTAAATAACCAACAACATGTAAAACACAAATTATCTAGTTATTTAAAAACACGAATAAACTAGCCACACACACCATTCTAATTATTTTGCTCTCCACACAGAGAAACAACAACTATAAAACGGTGCACACAACAACCCTTACCTTTAATCAGCGGCGTTACTCATTTCAACAATTTCATTAATAGACTGACTACGCCCTTCTAAAATCGCATCTGCCACACCACGAGCATAAAGCCGTATTGACTGACCAGAATCATCATTACCTGGGATCACATAATGCATACCATCTGGACTGTTATTAGTATCAACTACACCTACAACAGGAATACCAAGCTTGTTAGCTTCGGTGATTGCACCTTTTTGGTAACCAACATCAATTACAAACATCGCGTCTGGCAACCCTTTCATATTTTTAATACCACCCAAGCTACTGTTAAGTTTGTCCAGTTCACGCTGCAAATCAAGCGCCTCTTTCTTAACTAGTTTATCTAAAGTGCCATCTTCCAACATTTTTTCCATGTCATGCAATCTTTTGATGGATAACTTTATAGTTTTAAAATTGGTCAACATACCACCTAACCAACGCTGATCAACATAAGGTGAACCACAACGAATAGCCTCTTCACGAACAACATCTCGAGCCTGACGTTTAGTACCAACAAACAAAACTGTTCCTTTATTAGCTGATAACTGATGAATGTACTTCATTGCGTCTTCATACATAACCATGGTTTTTTCTAGGTTTATAATATGAATCTTATTGCGCTGACCAAAAATATATGGAGCCATTCTCGGATTCCAAAAACGGGTTTGATGTCCGAAATGAACACCCGCTTCCAACATTTGCCGCATCGTTACTGACATAAATTCTCCTTTAGGGTTAAGCCTCCACTTGCCGTTGTCATTTCACATAGTGAAACACCCTTTACTTAACAAGTGTGTGTATTAATTTACTGTTGATTAAAACTTAAATACAGCCAACAACAAATTGCCGCAGCATTATAACATGTTCCAACAACCACTCAAGATGACACAAAATAAATTCATTCTATGAAACAACTGGCTACCAACTTAGGGACGAGGAAATAATAATTCATCCAATTTAGGCGAAGTCATTTTGCTCTGATTTGAGGCGATCCGTAGGGCGCATAGTCATTCTATGTAACCGTAGGATCAACGAAAGATCAGAGTAAAAGGGCAAGTATAAATGGATGAATTATTATTTCCTCGTCCCTTAAGGTGGGACATCAATAAAATTAATTAGGAGAGTGGCACGAAGCAATATCACCTAGATCCTGCAAGTAATCGCACACATACTGCACAACAGATTGTTCCATATAGAAAACCTTATTATTTGGAAATATCAATAAGTATTCCACGCAGAATAAGATTCACTCTATGAAACAATTTATTGCACATTATATGCACGATTACTTGCAGGATCCAGGTATGCTATCGGCACCAGATAACATACTTTCAAAATATATACTTACTAGTAAGTAGGACTTTAATCCCGTCCCACGTGACATCAAAACGCAGCAATTACCAGCAGCTCTATCATATGTATGATCATTTGCAGCTATCTAGACATCAACTTTATTTTTCAGGCGATCCATGTCATGAATATGAATATGCTTATTATTAACACTTATAATACTTTCTTCTTGCAACTTAGAAAAAGCTCTACTAACAGTTTCTAGCTTTAACCCTAAATAATTACCAATCTCTTCACGCGTCATCCGCAAAACAAAATCTACCGAAGAATAACCTCGCTTAGAAAAGCGTCCAGATAGATTCAGTAAAAAAGTAATTAAACGCTCTTCCGCCTTCATGCTGCCAAGCAACATCATCACCTCATGGTCTTTAACAATCTCACCACTCATAATTTTATGAAAATGCTTCATTAATGAAGGAATCACACGACTTATTTCTTCTAATTTAGAGAAAGGAACCTCACAAACCTCACTATCTTCAAGTGCGACAGCATCACATGTATAGATCTCTGCACTAATCGCATCCAATCCAATCAATTCACCAGTCATATGAAACCCAGTTACTTGTTGGCGGCCATCTTTTTCTAAGATAAATGTTTTGAAGAACCCTCTACGAACAGCATATAACGATTGAAAGCTTGTACCCGTACGATGCAAATACTTACCACGTTTAACAGCACGCTTATGATTTACTAAGTTACCCAAAATTTCTATCTCATTTGAATTAAGACCAACCGGTAAACATAGATCGCGCAAACCGCATGACGCACAACTTGATTTGATATTTATTGAAATAGTATTTGACAATATTATTTTCCCGAATAACCAGCATTACAAATTGTAACGCCATGAGTTGATCTAGATCAAAACAAAAAAAAACCATTCGGGTATCATTCTACATGTTTTGCTATGGAGAATGGGGCTAGTTTAAAATCGCATAACTTTAGACTAGTTACACCTAAATCCTATAAAGATCCCTACAGTCAGCCGCATATATCCTGTGCACACGGATTATTGCATTAAATACAGCAAGCTATATTCTCTAGAAATCCTTAGAAATATTAACAAGCATTCCCTACAGAGTAGAATTTGCCCTATAAAACAATTTATTGCTCATCATGCGTGCAACTTTACTTGTAGAATACAAGTACGGGAAAAACCTACTTTCTCACTTTAACATCACACACGCAGAAGTATATACAAAGCAGAAAAGAGCAACAGATTCCCCCTCGCACCAAAAAACAACCTGCAAACACCCTGGCATTTACAAGCAAAAACAAATAATTATTGTGACCCGCTATGAGATAACACATAATCAGCCAAACGATCAGCCGCTTCACCTTGGATATTTGTAAAACTAGGCATTCTCATACTTCCTGACTGCACCTTGGCAATGATTGCCTCTTTATTCGCCACACCCTCACTCAACACCATAGCCACATCCTGACTCACCGGAGTATGACATTGCGTACAAGCAGCACTAAAAATCGCCTCACCACTTGCATCAGCTGGCGGCGTATATTCATTAGATTTTCCACATCCAACCAAGACCAACAATGCAGAAACCGCTAATAGTGTCGTTACTTTTTTCATTTTCACTCCAATTAATTACTCAACAATAAAACCTAAATTCCGCAACACACAGAAAACGTTATTATCCGCAGAACTCAGGCACAACAAGCAAATGCCCAAGCGTACAACCATACCCAGTGAAACAATAGCCTGTCAAACTAAACTTCACAAACTCCCGTACTCTTACTTCGATAGCAATCAAAATAATCATTACTACAAGCACTAGAATCTTGGTAACTCGGGAAATTTATCCTCACCAGCATGTACATGCATAGCACCCAGTTCAGCACAACGATGCAAAGAAGGAACCGCCTTACCTGGATTTAACAAGCCATCAGAATCAAAACTTCTTTTGATGGCATGAAAAACTGCCAACTCTTGAGCCTGAAACTGCACACACATTTGATCGATCTTCTCCATACCAACACCATGCTCACCAGTTATAGTGCCACCAACACGAATGCACATTTCTAAAATTTTCGCACCAAATTCCTCTGTTTTTTTCAATTCACCTGACTGATTGGCATCATAAAGAATCAACGGATGCAAATTACCGTCTCCCGCATGAAATACATTCATACAACGCAACCCATACTCTACAGAAAGATTCTCAATACCTTGCAGTACGTTAGCTAAATGTTTACGTGGAATGGTGCCATCCATACAATAATAATCAGGAGATATTCTACCTGCAGCAGGAAAAGCAGCCTTACGTCCAGCCCAAAATCGTAGCCTCTGTGTTTCATCATTAGAAACATTAATTTTGATAGCACCACTCTTTTCCATAATACGATTTATCTGATGAATCTCATCAGCAACTTCCTCCACCATCCCATCAGATTCGCACAACAAAATAGCCTCAGCATCTAAATCGTAACCTGCCTTCAGAAATTCCTCCACCGCATGAATCGTTATCTTGTCCATCATTTCCATACCTGCAGGAATAATTCCTGCGGCAATAACATTAGCCACCGCACTACCTGCTTTCTGCACGTCATCAAAAGCCGCCATCACCAACCGCGCCTTTTCTGGCAGAGCAAGCAGCTTCACTGTAATCTCGGTGACAATAGCCAGCATGCCCTCACTACCGGTCATCAACGCTAATAGATCATAACCAGGGCTATCCAAACTAACTCCACCAATTTCCAGACATTCCCCTTCAATGGTTAGCACACGCAATTTAAGAATATTATGTACGGTAAGACCATACTTGAGACAATGAACACCACCTGAATTTTCAGCTACATTGCCGCCAATAGAGCAAGCAACTTGTGATGAAGGATCAGGAGCATAATATAAGCCGTAGGGAGCTGCAGCCTCACTAATTGCCAGATTTCTCACGCCAGGCTGCATCCGCGCTGTACGTGCATCAGCGTCAATTTCAATGATTTGATTCAACTTAGCCAGTGATAACAAAACACCTTTAGCATGCGGCAACGCACCACCCGACAACCCGGTGCCAGCTCCACGCGCCACCACTGGTATTTTATTTGCATAACAAAGTTTTAGCACCTTAACAATCTGCGCGTCAGTTTGTGGCAAAACAACAAGCATAGGTAACTGACGATACGCTGACAAACCATCACACTCATAAGGTGTTAAATCTTCTACTTCATGCAGCACAGCTTCTGAAGGTAAAAAAGCAAGCAAACAATCAACCAGCTCATCAAGAGACATACGTTTATTCCTTAAACTTATTAAGTTCGTGATTAGCTAATTTTTCTAACACTTTCACAATTGCAGAACTATCCAATTGCCCTCCCCCATGCGCGACACAAGCATTAAACAGCTCACGGACCGCCGCAGTATTAGGCAGACTAACTCCTAATTCAGATGCACTAGACAGCGCAATATCTAAATCTTTTTGCTGCAAATCAACACGAAATCCAGGCTTAAACTCACGCTGAATCATGCGGTTACCATGAACATCCAATACACGTGAGGCAGCAAAGCCACCCATTAATGCCTGCCGCACCTTTTCTGGATCAACACCTGCTTTTGATACCAGTAGCAATGCCTCTGCTACAGCCTCAATCGTCAGCGCAACAACAATCTGGTTAGCAATTTTACAAATCTGCCCAGCGCCATTTTCCCCAACCAAAGTAACATTCGCCCCCATTAAAGCAAGAATTGGTTTAATTCTCGCAAAAACACCTGCTGACGCACCTACCATAATAGTTAATGTTGCTTGTTGAGCACCAACATCTCCTCCAGATACCGGAGCATCCACATAATCACAGCCTAATTGATTAATTTGAGCAGCAAATTTACATGTTTCAGCCGGGGAAATAGAACTCATATCAACGATTATTTTTGGCACCCCAGAAACCAATCCTTCAACCACACCATTTTCACCAAACAAAACTTTCTCAACATCTGGCGTATTCGGCAACATCGTAATAATAATGTCAGCATGCTGCGCAACTTCTTTCGGTTGCAAGCAAACGTTCGCACCCTGTGTTACCAAATCTACCGGAACACCGCTACGCGTATGTAAATATAACGCATGCCCACCTTTAATCAAGTGCCCAGCCATAGGCATTCCCATTACACCAAGACCAATAAAACCAATATTTGCCATAATTTACGCTTGACAGCCAGTTAACCGGCAGTTTGAAATTTCAAGTTTAAGAAGTAAGAGACTAAATGCTCTAGAATTTATTGATCGTAATTACGATTTTGAGGATAGCGCAACTTATGATGTAGTTGTCGCCTATTTTGATGATGTTACTTAAAAAACCACTTATTTTAATTCATGATGCTTCCACACACACCAACAATGTATTTTATTACTCAACTACATTCACCTAAATTAAATAAGATTGAAATAATTTTACAACTATTGGATAAACTACAAATCAACTAACGATACCTTCTCCAAAGTAAATAAATCAGTAACAAACTAAATTTATTCACTTCCAAATACACAAAACTAGGCTAAAGCAGACAAAACCTTATCTTTACCAGAATGCTTAGCTCGGTACATCGCCTCATCGGCACGCTGAATAACAGAATTTTGCAGCTCGTCATATTTACGCACAGCTATACCAGCACTAAACGTAAAAGAAAACGGTTTATTATCTGGTTGCAGCAAACATTTTTTTGCAATATTTTCTCGTAATCGATTCATCACAAAAATAGCTTCGTCTATACATATATCAGGCAATAAAACAACAAATTCCTCCCCACCAAAGCGCGCAACAATATCACTAGGACGCAAAATTTCCTTTGCAATAGCAACTAGATGCATCAACACACTATCACCAAACTGATGGCCATAGGTATCGTTAATTTGTTTGAAATTATCTATATCAAGCAACGCAACACACAAAGGTGTGTCACTCCTATCAGCACGCGCTGCTTCACGCATAAAAATTTCATTAAGCCCACGACGATTAAAAGCACCTGTCATTTGGTCCGCATGAACCAATTCTCTAAGTTGCGCCAATTCATCTTTCAACAACTCAATCTTTTGCTCTGCATGTTGTACTTGAGCTTGCGCAGTATGCACTTCATCAGCAAGATGCAAACCCCTGGTTTCTGCTAATACAACATCAAGAATACCAATAATTTCATCAACATCACTTGTGCGACGGATTTTCTGCGCATAATGCTCAACCTGCTTGTAATACTCCTCAGAACCAATTGTTGTCTTTTTACTATCTACCATGACTTGATCTCTAACAGGTTTTATTGGCTTCACCAACCGCAATACATTGCTTTTTCTGATTGCTTGCTGCATAACGCCCTCCTAAAATGGCACCATAAACAGACCATATATCCTCGGGTAAAGTGTAGCTCATTGGATTGCGAAAGATAACCCTTCCCGATGAAATCAGTCATATGCGTAAACTTAACAGAAATAACACCAAATAATTAATGGAATAAGTAGGTAAATACTGCCATTTGTAACAAAGAAGATTGCTATTTTACCAATAGCCAGACGAATATAACTTGCCAATTAACAACATAGCTGTGAATGCATAACACGTAACGTAAGATTATTAGTATAAAGCAATATGCTACCTAGATCCTGCAAGAGAGCATACCTGCATTGCATAACAGACTGTTTCATATGGCAAACTACGCAGGAACTATGTGCCATTAAGAATAGTGGTAGTTTATTCGCTGGCACTAGAAATAATTTGAAGAGTTTATTGTTTTTCTCTTCACAACAATCAATCTTTAGCGATCTTTCTCTCAACAGAGTAGACTTCACAGACAAGGTCATGACGCAACAATCCCCGAAGGAGAAAAATACGTGCAAGAAAATGTAATATTGATTACCGGCGGAGCTAAACGTGTGGGGGCGGCTATTTGCCGCAAGTTACATGCAGGCGGTGCAAACCTAATGATACATTATCGATCTTCATTTAAAGAAGCGCAATCCTTACAATTTGAGCTCAATCAAATACGTACGAACTCTGTAGCGTTAGTGCAAGCTGATTTATTAGAGCTTAATCAGCTACCAATTTTAGTTGATAAAACAATTGCTCAGTTTGGAAAGTTAAATGCATTGATTAATAATGCTTCAAGTTTTTTCTCTACAACAATCGGTAGCATCACTGAAAATGCATGGGATGATCTAGTTGGAAGCAATCTTAAAGCGCCCTTATTCTTATCACAAGCCGCCGCACCCTACCTTGTAAAACAACATGGATCTATTATCAACATTATTGACATTCATGCTGACCGGCCATTAAAAGATTATGTTGTATACAATCTTGCCAAAGGTGGTTTAGTCTCACTAACCAAATCATTAGCAGTAGAACTTGCACCAGAAATCAGAGTAAACGGTGTCTCACCAGGACCTATCTTATGGCCAGAAACAGATGCATGGGCAAACCAAACTATACGCCAAGATATAATTAATAAAACTCTACTTAAGCGTAGCGGAGAACCTGATGATATTGCCAAAACCGTATACTTTATGCTTGCTGACGCACCTTATATCACAGGACAAATTATCACCGTAGATGGTGGGCGCAGCATCAATTTATAACTTAGAAAAACACATACAAATATCATTCACCAAAAGCATTCTTAATCCATTCTATCGCTTGACCATTCGCTCCAGATAACAAAACAACATCAAAACGACAATTTGGCTCACTATCTCTACCTGCAATATAATGCCTAGCTGCACGCAATAACTTCATTTGCTTTGATGCTGTAATACTGGCAGCAGCACCGCCAAAAAAAGTGCTTGCACGCATTCTTACTTCAACAAACACCAAAGCAGGCCCATCACGCATAATTAAATCAATCTCACCAAAACGACAATGATAATTTTTTTCTATTAACACTAGATGATGGCGCTGCAAATATGCAACTGCCATCAACTCAGCATCTTCACCTTTCATGCAATAACAAATCTAAAGGCAACACTTTTCCACCGCTGAACACTGCTGCAACCGGTCTACGTACAAACTTATTAGGTGGAGCAAAATAAATATAACCAGTAACACCATCAAATGCAATTTCACTTGCTGTTTGCGCATGAAACATCAAAGTCATTAATCGAAAAGCGTCAATACCTAAGGCATAGAGACGCTCCTCACCTGTACTTGTAAATGTATTCAATCGCTCATAAGCCATTACAGCAGGGTGGTCAGATTGTAATAACCAAGGCACATCTAAAAACCGAACACCGTTAAGATCATGATTAAATAACGGATCATTATTCCCAATAAAAACCTGCGAAGTTGCATAAACTGGTGTAGAAGGATGCAAAAATGGACGTATTAAACGTGCTTTCTCAGCACCTAATGCAAGAAAAACAACTTTATCATTACCGCCTGTATACTTGCGTAATGCACCAAGCGCTGCTTGATTACCATCAAAATGAACAGATTCAGCCGTCGTATTGCGCCCATGCTCTAACCACCAATCAACAAAAGATGTTTGTAATCGTAAAGATAATGCATTATTCGTATTAATAATAATCGCATGGCGCTTATTTATCTGCGTCATAGCAACCAATTCTGCAATTTGTCTGGCTTCATTCTCCATTTGCAAGCCAAATAAATATAGATTAGAAGGCAAAGCACTCGCACCATCTGGAACATTTAATGCCAAGGTTGGAACCGTCACAAAATGACTTGATGCCACCGCAGACACTCCATCACGCGTAAGTGGCCCAACTACCATAATGGCACCAGCATACAAAGCTTCTCGGTAACTAATCAAGATATCCAACGGATCATCGGTAGTCGGATAAATCCTAATTGTCCATGGCAAAGCTGTTTCACGCATAGTTGCAGCCACAAAACCCTGCTTAACAATTTCAGCGGCAGAGCCAAATGAAGACGATTGCAAAGGTAACAACAACGCAATATGCGGCACCGGTGCAGCCTGCGCACCAAAGAAATTATCGTCTAGATTAGTAGAAAATGCCTGTGCGCTACCGTATAGTGCAATGATCGATACAAACAGAATTTTAAATAAACGTTGCATTGAGAAAAATATGCTAACAAAAAGTACATTATATGTGGTTGCCACACCGATAGGAAATTTACGTGACATTAGTTTACGTGCACTAGATGTTTTAGCAGAAGTTGATATCATCGCTGCAGAACATATACATATATCTGGCCACTTACTTGCACACCATAGGATAACAACCAAAACAATTACTTTACATCAGCATAATGAAAGCATAGTTGCTGAAAAAATCAAAGCATTGCTTGATGCCGAAAAAACAGTAGCAATCGTTACCGACGCAGGCACCCCAGGCATTTCTGACCCCGGTGGAATAATAGTTAATTTATTACATAACCAAGGCTATCAAGTGGTTCCAATTCCTGGTGCTAATGCTGCAATTTGTGCCTTATCTGCCGCAGGAATCATCCACCCAAACTTTTTATTCATAGGCTTCCTACCAAACAAAACAGTTGCACGCAAACGTACCCTAGAAACATTAACATCACTACCATTTACATTAATATTCTATGAAGCCCCACATCGAATCATTGGATGCATTAAAGATTTAATTACCGTATTTGGCACACAACGCCAAATTACAATAGCTAGAGAATTAACCAAACTTTTTGAGACTATTCACCGCTGCTCTTTAGGCGACGCACTAACCTGGTTAGAGGCTGATAGCAATCAACAAAAAGGAGAGTTTGTATTATTGCTTACTGGCGCAGAAACAATAGACAAGGGAATAATTAGCGATCAAGCCCAACATACTTTGCAAGTATTACTACAAGATTTACCACTAAAACAAGCCGTGCAACTTGCTGTAACGATTACTGGAGAGAATAAAAACAGCTTGTATAAACAGGCGTTATTAATAAAAGATGACTCAATATCATAATGCTATCGGTTAACCAGCATCACTATTTCACTATACCAATATTTTGGTTATACTTTACGCGGTCATGGTTTAGGATTTTATAGTGTGATAATTTTTGTCAAGAACAAGGCTCTGAAACAAGCGCATAGCTAGTAGCTATGTAATTGTTTCAGTAGCTCTAATATTGGCAAAAATGATCCACTAGAAAACCAAAACCATGACCGCGCAAAGTATATACATAGAAAAAAAGGATAAATATCAACTCAACGCTATTCAGTTATCAACACCAACCTCAATTTGGTTTCAGGCATTTGCCAGAAAAATCATAGCAGTACCTCCCCAAAATTTAAAATTACTGAAGAGTCCCTGGTTAGCTTTATGGATTACATTATGGCTATATTAGTTCAGAGGAGGAACTCGCTCTGCTTTGTCCCAAGCGAACCCACACAAAAGTATAGTGGACCCCAATAGTCGAGCCAGTACTTAAGGAACAATTGGTAGTGAGCCAAACCTGCGACCAATAACGTTTTTATTTGGTAAAAACCAATCACTAAAACCAAACACAGCAGATTGCAACTGATACTGACCATCCAATTCTCCCAAGGGAGCAATTAACCAGCTCCATTGCTGCTCAGCTTCACCAAGGTTGATTCCGTGCAGCATTTCTTCTCTTCTAAGCAGACGACCTTCTTTATCCAGATAGTTATGGCAAGCGTCACATAACAATACCCGCCGGCCAGATTGATCGGCCAATAAAGATAGATGGCTGGCGATGATTTCTTGCTGCCAGTTTGCCAGCTGTTCAGCATCAATGATAAAGTGTTTCTGTAGATACTGACTCGGTGTAATGGCAAGTTGTGACAACAGATTACAACTAATGATTAAATCTGCATCTTGAGCAATGTCAGGCAGTTTGGCACTGGGACACGGCAATGCCATTCCTAGTCGATAGGATAAAACTGCTTCTGCTAAACCGGTAATATCATGTTCCAACATAACGATGTTGTCCAGCTTCCTGCAAAAACTACGCACTCTAATCAGATGAACGATATCAATCAGAATCACACTATCGAACTGTTTGGCTAACTCTTGCAAAGGTACATCAATCAATAACCCTGAGCCTAACACCACTACCTTATTACGTTGCGATACTTCTGATGCCGCTTGTAAAATTAATTTACGGCTATTTTCAAGATGCGGCCGCCATTGTTCAGCAACACGCTTATAGCGTGCTTGAATCGCAATCAGCCCAGATAGATAGCCGAGGCGACGGTAAATTTTAGGACAAGGGCTGGTGTAATAGTGAAAAAGCTCATTTAACATGACAACAAAATAGAGAGTTTAGCAACAGAATTTAACATTACCTAGATCATGCAAGTATGCTTACAATGCCAGCATATTTTCATCTATTATCATGCACGTTCATTAACAAAGTAGTTCATTCTCAACTAGTTTGACCCAATAAGCAGCGCCAAGGGAAAGTATATCGTCGTTAAAATCATAGTTAGGGTTATGTAATAGGCAACCACCATCTGAGCTACCATTGCCTATCCACAGATAACAACCAGGTTTTTGCTGCAACATAAAGGCAAAATCTTCAGCACCCATGCTGGGAGTTGGGTTTGTATTAACACAGTCGCTACCAGCAACAGCAGTAGCTGCCCGTATGGCGCTGGCGGTTTCATTTGGCGTGTTAACGGTAACCGGATAGCCGACATTTTTTGGATTAAAACGAATGTCGGCAGCCATATTAAAGCTGTCTGCAACCGTTCGGGAGAGATGCTGGATACTTTGTTCCAGCTGTGTACGAACAGAATCTTTAAAACTTCGGTAAGTGCCACGTAACACAGCCGAATCAGGCAGCGCATTCCAGGTGTTACCAGCATGGATTTGAGTTACGCTAACAACGGCCGGGTCGGCAGGATTAATTCTTCGACTGACAATAGTTTGTAATTGGGTAACTAAATGCGCTGCAGCAACCAGCACATCCTGGCCTAAATGTGGCATAGCAGCATGGGTAGCCTGTCCATTAAGGGTGATTTCAAAGCAATCAAACGAAGCCATCATAGCGCCAGTTTTAACCGCAAAGTGGCCAACAGGAACATCTGGAAAATTATGCATGCCGAACACTTGTTGTGCAGGGAATTGTTCAAACAAACCTTCTTGAATCATTTGATGAGCACCGGCTCTAGCTTCTTCTGCCGGCTGAAAGATAAAATAGACCGTACCGTCAAAACAACCGTATTGAGCCAGATAATGAGCTGCGCCAAGCAGCATGGCGCAATGGCCATCATGGCCGCAGGCATGCATCTTACCGTGATGGCAAGATACATGCGCAAAATGGTTTTGTTCTTGAATAAACAACGCATCCATATCAGCGCGCAAGGCGATGCTATGAGTACTGTTACCTCGGCGCAAAACACCAACAACCCCAGTTTTAGCCATACCCCGGTGAACTTCGATTCCCATCTGTTGCAGTTGTTCTGCAATCAGTTGCGCTGTTGCGGTTTCTTCAAATGCAGTTTCTGGATATTGATGCAACTGTCTACGCCAATGGCGCATATCGGCATGTAATGCCAGAATTTCTGGAGCAATATTCATAGTTAATACGCGTGTAATTATTATTTAAAGTTTTTTGATTTAATTAACCGTAAATATCAATGCATTGAAAAAGCATTTGGCTGTTTCAGGTGGTTGCAACTTATCTGTTTAAATATATCGTGTTGCAGTAAATAAAAAAACATGCTGATTTTTTTGAATTTGACCTTCTGATCTCATGAGGTTACTTAAAAATCAATGCATTAATGCTCGCTTAATATAAGCTAATACTTGCACCCATTCATTTCAGTTGTCCTCATCCAGGTGAGTGTCCTCACGCCTGTATCCTCTGGAAGTGACGTCGTGATAAATCGAGCCTGCACATTCATAGTCTTAAAGATTTTGTTATAGCTAGAATTTAACATATAAATGCAGCAATGTTGGACCTGACAAATCTTACATTTCTTCCCGCAAGACAACGGTCTTTCCCCTCCTGTGTCAGAATAGCTGTCACTTAGCTAAGCCCATATATGCAATTTCAATGTGGAATCATTTTTGAGGCTGCAATCATTATCTAATGTTCTAGGGCTTTTACTTTCTCTGTATATTTCAATCTACTTGTAAAACAAACCGAGCATCAAGCTCTTGTAATAATTTGAAAGTAGAAATACATACCACACCAAAAGCATCGCCAATATTTGGAATTTTTACATCTTTGCTTTCTGGTGGCACTCTTTTCTCATGAGTAACTATTTTTGCACCAGTTACACAGGCTTTAGCGATTAGCCAAGGATCTGCTTTATTCAAAAACATATCAACTTTGTTAGTATTCTTGTTGCATAAATCATAGGTATATTGAATGATTTCAGCGTATTTCTGTTGCGTAGCATCATCTTCAACAGAAACAAATTGCTCTCGTCTATCTCTTACCCAGTCACTTAGTTCATCTCCATTTTGAGGTTGATATAGCTCATCATATACACTACTAATACTAGCGACATTCCCATTTGTATATTGTAAATCTAACCATTCCCAATATGCAGGGCAAAAATTCATATTGTAATGAAAATTTTTCGCTTGAATATATGTATTAGAATCTAAAAGGTAGTTCAAATGCCCAACTCCTTAGCAAACTTTACGATATTATTAGGCTTCATACCAAGAATATGCCCCGCATCCCGCAATAAAATCCGACCACTTAAAGCTTCTGAAACAATAGCACGAGAAAAATTCTCACTTAACTGGCTCTTTTGGGCTCTATAGTAACTAGGAGCACTGTCTTTTTTAGGCTTATTTTTATAATCTAATTTAAGTTTTTTTGTGTAGTGAATATATTCAGAGTAATCAATAAAGTCCAAAGTTAAAGCGCGTCTAACTAATACCCAATCACTAACATGAAAGTAAGATTTTAACTCTATTAAATTAGCTATCCAGCTATCATGCTCTTTCCATAATTTAATAAACTCGTCACTAGGAACAAGAAATTCAGCAGCTACAGCATTACATAAAATTTCTTTTTTTTGCTCGGTTTGAACCGATGCATCAGAAACACCGCTTTGCCCAATCCATATGTGTGCTAATTCATGAATCAATGTAAATAACCTGGCACTTGGTATATCTGCTTGGTTAATAAAAATTACAGGAGCTACTGCATCAAAGATAGCAAAACCACGAAACTCCTCAACAGAGAAAGGTTTGCTAGAGTGCCCTAAATTTCCTTTTCGTACAACCATCACGCCAATGCTTTCAATTTTTTTAATAAGTAACCTAGAAAAATCTTCCCAACTTCCCTTGCGTTGAGCTACTGTTATGTCAAGAACATTACGCATATCTGTGACGATTTTATTGATACCACTATTAATATTAAAATGCGTAATAAACATATTTTTCTCAACACCCTGAGAAAGCAAATAATCTTTGTACCAAAGCTGTTGTTCTTGAACAATTTGTATTATCTTGAGAAGCTCTACACTAGGCTCATCAATACCATGGCTACCCAAGGTTCGTAAGTCAGGAATAGGAAGCTGTTTTTTTTGCAAATGTTTTAAAAAAAGATAGCCAAAAGGAATTAGTAGGTTATCTGCAAGTTTTTGAGCTTGTCTAAAGGTAACTTTCTTTTCTCCATTTTCCCAAGCAAGTAACTTTTTCTCATCTATATTTAGTTTTTTTGCAAACACATATGTACTCAGTTGAGCGCGTTCTCGCGCCCAACTGATATTTTTAGGGTTAATATGTGCGTATTTAGTGGCCATGTAATGAATATTAACATTTTAGAGAAAAAGAATTAATTTGAATTTTACCGTTAGCCTATTTTTAGGATTAATGAATCGGCCAATTTGATCTTAAAATAGTCTGCAATGGCAATAGCTGAAATAAAAATCAGGCTGGCTGCCACCTTGAACTCTACAAAAGCAAGGTACAATAGCAGATCTAAAAAACAAAACTGGATGACCCATTGATTTAAATGGGATTTAACGCCACCAACTTTGAGCATTGTTAGTGACCAGGCACCATTTCTTTACATCAAGCCATAAACCTACTTTGAACACATTAACCATTACTCGCCCTGATGACTGGCACCTACATCTACGGGATGGCAGCCAAATGCATGCCGTATTACCACATACTGCACAACAATTTGCGCGGGCAATTATTATGCCCAACCTTAAGCCGCCAGTCACAAGCACTGCTATGGCTTTGGCATATAGGGAACGGATACTTGCTGCTCTGCCAGCCACTATGCGAACATGTTTTAACCCATTAATGACACTTTATCTGACAAATAACACCCAACCAGAGGAAATAATTAGGGCAAAACAAAGCGGAATAATTCACGGCATCAAATTTTATCCAGCAGGTGCCACCACTAATTCTGCTGCTGGTGTTACTGATATTTTTAAATGTGACGCCACTCTCGAGAAGATGGCACAAATTAATCTACCATTGTTAGTTCATGGAGAAGTTACTACTCCAGGTGTAGATATCTTTGATAAAGAGAAAATCTTTATTGAACAAACTTTACTGCCACTTACGCAACGTTTTCCAACTTTGCGCATTGTCTTTGAACATATAACTACCAGTGATGCGGTTTCTTTTGTAAAAGAAACTTCCAAGAATATTGCAGCCACGATAACCGCTCATCATTTATTGCTTAATCGTAATGATATTTTTCAGGGGGGAATCCATCCCCATCATTTTTGCTTACCAGTTCTAAAGCGTGAAACACACCGCTTAGCTCTTATTGAAGCGGCTACCAGTGGTAACCCTAAGTTCTTCTTAGGTACTGATAGTGCACCTCATTCTCAGTCCAATAAAGAAACAGCTTGTGGTTGCGCGGGCATTTATACCGCACATGCCGCAATTGAATTTTATGCCGAAGCTTTTGAACAGGCAGAATCTATAGATAAATTAGAAGCTTTTGCCAGTTTTTATGGTGCTGATTTCTATCAATTGCCACGCAATAATGATCAGATCACATTAAAAAAAGAAAAGTGGACTATTCCGCCACATTTTCAATTTGCTGGAGAAAAATTAATTCCACTCTATGCTGGAAAAAATTTAAGCTGGAAAATGATTTAATCACGGTTTGTTAACCCAATCATTTATTATTGCCTTTGTTTTAGGCGCAAGCTTGTTGCAACGACAAGCTGAATTACCTGAAATGATTTGGGTGTGGAGTTTATTACCGATTGTTAGTACGGCATGGGTACTTTGGCACTATCAATCACAATCCACTCTTTTTGTTACCGCAGGAAAAATAAGTTTATGGTTGTTTTTCCTTGGCGTAGGTTTTTTATGGGCAGTTTTTTTTGCACAATTACGTCTCGCTGATTCACTACCACAGGTGTGGGAAGGTGAAGATATTCAGCTTATCGGAGTGGTAGCTAATTTGCCACAAAGTAATGATCGCAATGTACGCTTCCGTTTTGATGTTGAGCAAGTATTAACCAACGGAGCAGTTGTTCCCCAGCATATTTCTCTTGCTTGGTATAGAAATCGTGCCACATATAATACTGCTGACACACTACCACAGCTTAATGCTGGTGAGCGTTGGCAAATGACTGTGCGCCTTAAACGACCACACGGCACCTCCAACCCACATGGCTTTGATTATGAATCCTGGGCACTGGAGCGAAATATCAGAGCCACAGGGTATGTACGCCAATCTAGCGACAATATACGCATAGATTCTATGGTGAACAGACCAATTTATTGGGTGCAACGTATACGTCAGGGGATTCAACAGCGTTTTGCTGAAATTTTGCCTGAGCACGCTTATCTGGGAGTGCTAATTACCCTAGCAACAGGTGATCAACGCGCAATCCACCCCGATCATTGGCAAGTATTCACCCGCACTGGCACCAATCACCTTATGGCTATTTCTGGACTACATATCACCATGGTATCCAGCATAGTTTTTGCATTAGTTTATTGGGCATGGCGCTGGAATCCTTATTTATTATTACGCTTTCCGGCACGGCGAGTTGCTGCAATTGCCGGATTAATTGTGGCGTTTGTTTATACCTTACTTTCTGGTTTTGCGATTCCTGCGCAGCGGGCATTTTATATGTTGGCGGTAGTAGCAATTGCTTTATGGCAAGGGCGTTTCACTTCAGCAACAACAGTATTGAGCTGGGCTTTATTGATGGTGGTAATAATTGACCCATGGGCAGTTCAATCACCTGGGTTTTGGCTTTCATTTGGTGCAATTACTATCATTCTTTTAATCACTGTCGGACGAATTGGCCAGGTGCATTGGTTAGTTGCTTGGTTGCGTGTACAGGGTGCAATTACACTTGGATTGATTCCTTTGCTATTGGTCATGTTTCAGCAAGTATCACTGGTGTCACCGATTGCCAATGCAATAGCTATTCCATTAGTCAGCTTGGTAGTGGTGCCGCTAACTTTGCTAGCAACTATCCCACTGTTAGATTTCGTGTTACCACTTGCGCATGTTGCATTAAGTTATGGAATGCAGTTATTGCAATGGCTTAGTGAATTACCTCAGGCCGTTTGGCAACAACATACGCCACCAGGCTGGACTATGTTAGTCGCCATTATTGGCATTATCTGGGTACTACTACCAACAGGTTTTCCTGCGCGTTGGTTAGGGTTTGCTGCATTATTGCCTATGTTCCTGGTGCTACCACCAAAACCAAAGACAGGAGAATTATGGTTAACCGTGCTAGATGTCGGTCAAGGACTCGCTGTCGTTGCACAGACCAAGCAACACACTTTGTTGTTTGATACTGGTCCAAATTTTGGCCAAGCAGATAGTGGCAGCCGGATTATTATGCCTTTTCTGCGCGGAGAAGGTATTCGGCAACTAGATGTTTTGATGGTGTCGCATGCAGATTCAGACCATAGTGGCGGAGCATTATCGATATTGAATTCGCTGCCTGTAGCCAAGTCATTATCTGGTTTAAATCCTGACCACCCGATACAACAAATTGCTAAACAACAAGATCAATGCCATAGCGAACAATCCTGGCAATGGGATGAGGTGCATTTTGAATTATTGCACCCATTACTACAAAGTTATGTAGACCCTAGGCGCAACACTAACGCCTCAAGCTGTGTTTTAAAAATTACTTCGCCTCATGGCAGCGTGTTATTACCGGCAGATATCGGCAGACAAGCTGAGCGTGCATTACTTAACCGCGCCGCAGACAAACTTCCTGCAACAGTACTAATTGCCCCACATCATGGCAGTAATACTTCTTCAATCATGCCATTTATTCGCCAAGTAAACCCTGAATTAAATATTTTTACTGTCGGCTACCGTAATCGTTTTAATCATCCTAGGGACGAAGTGGTTGAACGTTATCAGGCGCTGGAAATTAAATCATTACGTAGTGACCATGATGGCGCTATCTTATTACGTTTTACAGCTAACGGCTTAACGGTTGAAACTTGGCGAGATTTGCGGCGACGTTATTGGCAACAGACTATTTTTTAAGAATTTCTATTAACACCCTAGCCACTCCCATTTGCCAAGGAGGTAAATTTAAACCAAAGGTATTTTGTAACTTGCTAGTATCTAAGCGTGAATTAAATGGACGTTTTGCCACAGTAGAAAATTCATGGCTAGGTACCGACAAAACATCTTCTGGTTTTATTTTAAGCGGAATATTAACTTGCCTAGCAAAATTAAAAATAAAATCAGCATAGTCGTACCATGAAGTATAACCCTTAGCAACTAGATTGTAGCAACCAGAGGTGATAGCTTGCTGTTGCGTCGTACGAATACAATGCGCACTAATATCCGCTAATAAATCAGCACCGGTCGGTGCGCCAATTTGGTCATTAATAACTTTTAAGCTGTCACGTTCCTGAGCCAAGCGCAGCATGGTTTTAATAAAATTATCACCATAGGTTGCATAAACCCAACTAGTACGAAAAATTAGATGCTGGCAACCTGAAGTAACAATCTGTTGCTCACCACCCAATTTAGTCTCGCCATAAACATTTATCGGCGCAGTAGGCTCGTCTTCTGTTCTAGGGTGATCACCACTGCCATCAAATACATAGTCAGTTGAATAATGAACCAGCAAAGCATTGTTACACTTGGCGGCTATTGCTAATGCACCTGGTGCAAGTGTGTTAACCGTACGCGCTAAATCTGACTCGCTTTCAGCATTATCTACTGCAGTATAAGCTGCAGCATTAACAATAATATCCGGCTTAACTACATCAACTGTTTGTGCGATCCCTTTTAAGTCGGCAAGATCACCACAGAGTTCTATGCTATTTCTACCCAGTGAAACCAATTCACCCAAGGGAGCAAGACTGCGCTGCAATTCCCAGCCAACTTGCCCGCTACCACCAAATAATAAAATTTTCATACGCTACGTTGATGATAATTTGTCTCAATCCATTCTCGATAAGCACCTGATTGAACATTATTCAACCAATCTTGATTATCTAGATACCATTGAATAGTTTTACGAATACCTGTTGCAAAAGTTTCAACTGGCCTCCAGCCTAGTTCACGCTCAATTTTATGGGCATCAACTGCATAACGACGATCATGTCCGGCACGATCAGCAACATAAGTAATCAATGCACGATAATCGAGACTAGCAGCTGGGTGTAATTCTCCTAGTAAGTCACAGATAGTATGCACAATATCAATATTTGGTTGCTCATTCCAGCCACCAACATTATAAGTTTCTCCTGGTGTTCCTGCTTCCAGGACACGACAAATCGCACGACAGTGATCATCAACATACAGCCAATCACGAACCTGCTGACCATCACCATAAATTGGCAAAGATTTTCCAGCCAAAGCATTAACAATCATTAATGGAATCAATTTTTCAGGAAATTGATAAGGACCATAATTGTTAGAGCAATGTGTAGTTAGTACCGGCAAACCGTAAGTATGATGATAGGCGCGCACTAAATGATCACTGGATGCTTTACTCGCCGAATAAGGGCTATTCGGTTCATAGCTATGTTGCTCAGTAAATGCAGGTTCATCTTTGGCCAAAGAGCCAAAAACTTCATCAGTTGAAACATGAAGAAAGCGGAAGTTGTTTCTTTCAGGTTTTTCTAATTGTTCCCAATAAGCACGAACAGATTCTAATAATTGAAAACTACCAACAATATTAGTTTGAATAAAGTCACCTGGCCCGTGAATTGATTTGTCAACATGGCTTTCCGCAGCAAAATGAATAATCGCACGCGGTTGATGCTTAGTCAGTAATTGCGCTAATAATGCCGCATCACCAATATCACCCTGAACAAAGATATGCCTAGGGTCTTCAGCCAAGACAGCTAAATTCTGTAGATTCCCTGCGTAAGTAAGCTTGTCAAGGTTAACTATTGTTTCATCAGATTTTGCTAACCAATCAAGGATAAAGCTGGTGCCAATAAAACCAGCACCACCTGTTACTAAAATCATTTAAATTCCTTTAATAATTACGCTGTTATATGCGCCAAGCACATAACATAAATGTTAATCTGGTTGCCAAATTGGGGTTAACCCTAATTCTCCCTGCGTTATTTGAAACGCACAATCCACCCCGATTCCAGGTACCCACACTAAATTATCACCACTAAACAACAACGGCAATCTTGCACGTTCCCAAGGGGGAACCGATGCTTCTTGCAACAAACTCTTCAGTTTACGCCGCGGTCGTTTACAATCAGGACTAAACCGTTCACCACCCACACGTAAGCGCAAAGATACTGGATTTTCTGTTAATTTTTGTAAATTGATTCCTAAGTTTTTTTTATAGCTAAAGGTCATTAAGCCATTTAATTGTTTAAACACTAATGTTTCTTCACCATGCCACTGAGACAGGAATGTTTGATCTGGCAAAATGCTGCGAGGAAGAATACTTATCGCCCCACGATAACAACGAACTTCATAGTTACCAAAATGAATATGCAGTTTACTGTCATTACTGGACAATTTTAATTGTCGCAAAATATCATCTAGTTTTACTGTACTGGGAAGGGTGACACCTTGTTGTGTCAAGATATAACGAAATAAATTTTTTGCCCGTGGAAAGCTTAATTTAGATAGATATTCTGCTTGAAGTTTTCCTGCAATAACACCATTTTTTTGATCCAATGCTGCCAATTCATCCAAAAGGCCATCTGCTTCAGCCAAATGAAGACTAGAACGGGAAAATGTTGTTTTATAACTAGGATAACGTTTCTCCAATAAAGGAAAAACTTCATGGCGCAGAAAATTACGACTAAAGTCAGTGTTCTTGTTACTCTCATCATAAACCCAAGACAAGCTATTCTGCTTCGCATATTGCACAATAGTGTCACGTGATACCGCAAGCAACGGACGTAATATTTTTGGTGCCGTATCTGACAGTTGCTTTCTGATAACCGGCATAGCAGATAGCCCTTTTACACCAGCACCACGCAATAATTGCAACATTAATGTTTCCGCTTGATCATTCAGGTGTTGCGCCAATACCACATAGTCCGCTTTTACTTGGCTAAATATTTGATAGCGTGCACGCCTAGCGGATGCTTCAAGACTAACCCCAGGTTGCTTGCTGATTTTTAAGTGCGAAACACTAATTGGAATATTTAAGGAGCGACACAAATCACAACAAAACTTATACCATTGCACCGCATTGTCACTAATTCCATGATCAACATGTACAGCAGAAAGTTTAAATTTCATTGGTCCTGCCAACACCGCCAACAAACTAAGCATTACAACTGAATCAACACCTCCGCTTAATGCAATTGTTACATGATCATTCTTTTTAACGTAGGCACTAAGTTCTACCTCAACAAGATCAATTAGCTTATTCGATTTTAACTTCCTTAAATGTGCCATACTCCATCAAGCGTTCAAAACGTTTTTCTAATAATGTCTCAATTGAATGATCTTGTAACTTTCTTAACGATTCTTGTAAAACATTTTTAACTGACTGCATTGTTGCTGGATAATCCCTATGCGCACCGCCTGTTGGTTCATCAATGATGCCATCAATCAACTTCATTTCTTTTAATCTATCAGCCGTGATACCCATAATCTCTGCTGCTTCAGCCGCTTTATCCGCACTTTTCCATAAAATAGAAGCACAACCCTCAGGAGAAATTACCGAATAAGTTGAATATTGCAGCATTTGTACCGAATCACCCACAGCAACAGCAAGTGCACCACCTGAGCCACCTTCTCCAATGACAATGCATACAATAGGAACTCTTAATCCAGACAACACATAAAGATTCTTGCCGATCGCCTCTGATTGACCACGCTCTTCAGCATCTATACCTGGATAAGCACCAGGTGTATCAATAAAAGTAAATAATGGTACTGAGAATTTCTCTGCCAAGCGCATTAAACGTAATGCTTTACGATAACCTTCCGGCTTAGGCATGCCAAAATTACGATGAATTTTTTCTTTTGTATCACGCCCTTTTTGGTGTCCAATAACCATAACAGTTTGGCCATTAAACCGAGCCAAACCACCAACTATGGCATGATCATCAGCAAAATTACGATCACCATGCAATTCTTCAAAATCTGTAAACAGATGTTCGATATAGTCAAATGTGTAAGGACGCTGTGGATGCCGTGCGACCTGTGAGATTTGCCATGGCTTTAATTTAGCGTATAAATTTTTAGTGAGCGCCTGACTTTTTACTTGCAAACGTTCAATTTCGGCTGAAATATCTAACGCAGAATCACTTTGTGTAAAACGTAATTCCTCTATTTTCGCTTCAAATTCGGCAACATTTTGCTCGAACTCTAGGAAAGTAATTTTCATATTGGCTACAATATAATTCTAAAATTGTGATGATACAGGATTTAAGCCTGTAGCCATACTAAGCCTCACAATTGATAACAAAGAAACATACTAAAACCTAGATCCTGCAAGTGATCGCACATACACTGCACAACAGATTGTTCCATATAGCAAACCTTATTCTTTGGGAATATCAATAAGTATTCCTCGCAGAATAAAATTCACTCTATGAAACAATTTGTTACATATTATGTGTACGATCACTTGCAGGATCTAGGTAAAACTATTTCAAAAAAAACCTATTGGGAAACCCATATGAAAAGACGCTTAGCTATGAAAGGACTCTTAACAATCGCGGCTTATCCATTGATTGAATTAAAATTACCCGACCATGCGATAGCAAGCCCAGCTAACTTGGCTGCTGTTACACCGTTGAACAAACCCTATGAAACATGGCGCGCCATAGTTTCACCTGAAGCATTCCAAGTTCTGTTTGAGGAAAAAACCGAATTACCTGGAAGCAGCCCATTAAATGGTGAGCATCGCGCAGGAACTTTTATTTGTGCCGCATGCTTCCTGCCTCTGTTTGATAGCTCGCACAAGTATGAAAGCGGAACTGGCTGGCCAAGTTTTACCCAACCAATTGCAGAACATACGGCAACAAAACTTGACTATAAAATGATCATTCCACGCATTGAATATCACTGCGCAAGATGTGGTGGTCACCAGGGGCACGTATTTAAAGATGGTCCTCTACCACGCAAAGAACGCTGGTGTAATAACGGTATTGCATTAAAATTTATTTTGCTAGAACAAGATCTCCCGACTTTAAGAGGTTAACAAGATGACTATAAAACACTTAATCAATCATCTTAATTTAATTTTTCGCTGTTTTTTTATAGGAATTCTATTAATGGTGCTAGCGACTTCTCAACAATCTCAGGCATTAAATAATAACCAAACCATAGATAAACCAACTAATCCATCATTAGGGGTTGCAACATTTGCAGGTGGTTGCTTTTGGTGCACAGAAGCAGATTTTGATAAATTACCAGGAGTTGTTACCACAACATCTGGCTATATTGGCGGCACGCTTAAGAATCCAAGCTACGAACAAGTTGTTTCTGGTAAGACCAGGCATGTTGAAGCAGTACAGGTACATTTTGATCCTAAACAAACTGATTTTGCAACATTACTAGCTGCATATTGGGTCACAATTGACCCGCTAACACCTAATCGCCAATTTTGTGATGTTGGTGCACAGTATCGCAGCATTATCTTTTATCATGATGCGGATCAACAGCAACAGGCGAGCGCATCAAAAACTGCATTGCAAACTTCTGGCCGCTTTACTCAGCCAATCGTGACTGAAATTTTAGCCGCAACAACTTTCTATCCTGCCGAAGAATATCATCAAGATTATTATCGTAAAAACCCTATTCGTTATACCTATTATCGTAATAATTGCGGACGTGATAAGCGCCTAAAACAATTATGGGGCAAAAAATCCTAATGCACCAGGATATATCTTTAGGTGGCCTAACTCCGCAGGTTTTTTTACGTGATTATTGGCAAAAAAAACCACTCTTGATACGGAATGCTTTACCTGGTTTTAAAGGTTTACTGGATTATGATGATCTGGTGAATTTTGCTTGCCAAGAAGATGTCCAGTCACGGCTTATTATACAAAAAAAACAAAATTGGGTTGTTAAGCATAGTCCTTTAATCGTAGAAGACTTCTCTGCTTTAAAAAGAAAAAAATGGACATTACTAGTCCATGACATAAATCACCTTCTTCCGGAGGCACGAGATTTATTGCTTAAATTCAATTTTATTCCCTATGCTAGATTAGATGATTTGATGGTTAGTTATGCACCCAAAGGGGGTGGGATTGGGCCGCACTTTGATTCTTATGACGTATTTTTAATCCAAGGAGAAGGTTCAAAACGATGGCAAATTGCACAACAACAAGATAATGATTTGATTCCAGATATTCCATTAAGAATTTTAAGTAATTTTTGTCCTGAGCAAGAGTGGCTGCTTACACCAGGGGATATGCTTTACCTACCCCCCAACTATGCACACAATGGCATCGCAGAAGATGCTGGAATGACTTATTCGGTTGGTTTTCGAGCGCCTAGTCATCAAGAACTAATAACTCAATTTTTATTTTATTTGCAAGATAATATTAAGATTGATGGTAGATACACTGATCCTGGCATGAAGATGCCAGCTAGCCCGTCGACCATTGGCACTGAAATGCTGCAGCAAACAGAGGCCACTCTCAATAAAATCAAATGGCATCACGCCGACATAGAAAAATTTCTTGGCAGTTATCTGACCGAACCTAAATCACATGTTTTTTTTGATCCACCGACAAACCCGTTAATGCAACATGATTTTATCTGTCTAGTAAAAAAAAATGGTGTACAACTTGATTTAAAAAGTCGACTTTTAGTTATAAAGAACACTTTTTTTATAAATGGCGATGCAATTAATGTGGATGCAAGTAGTCGTCATTTTTTAAAACAATTAGCCGACAATCAGAAATTATTAAGCTGTAAAAAAATAAACAAGGAGTCCTGCAAGATTCTTTACCAATGGTATCTGTATGGTTATATCATCTTGATTACTGATGAAAACTAAACACTCGAATGATTGTTCAGATGAAGATCAACAAAAGAATTTTCTGGACAGCTAGATTTAATTCTGTTATCAATGTCCCTGTCTTTCATAGACCTTAATGGCCAATGAGCTGTTAGATAGTTTAATCATTATAAATTTTTATTATTATTGATATAGGAGATTAAAAAAATGAAATACTCTCTCTTTGCTGCTGCTCTAGTGACATTTCTTTTAGTTGGTTGCGAAAGCGAAACAGGCGACGGGAAACCAGGCCAATATCCACCAAGCTTGTATGCAGATCCTGATACCGGTGAAAGATTAGGCGCTGAAGCCGGTCAGGCCGCTGATAGGTAAGTGGTTCACTAGCTATTTGACGGCTCCTGTCAGTTATCAGGGGCCGTTTTATTGCTTAGGATTAACATCAAGAACAATAAGCTTCATCACAATTCCGACTCTATCCTATCTTAAATAACGTGGATAATTGAACTGAAGTTTCTCGTTTTTTCCTATGCGACCATTTGAATAAAACGATAACATCGTTTATGCTGTGAAAACGTAAATTAATAATAAGGAGGTCTTATAGTGAAATATTCACTTTTGGCTGCTATGGTTGCAGCACTGATTCTAACCGCTTGTGAAGGAAAGAAAAGCCTTGATGGTCACCCAATGGACAAACCACCACCATCAGCTTATGACGCAAGAGACGATGAGCCAGAAGAGTCCACATTAAAGAAAGTAGAGAAAGTAATTGAAGATGCTGAGGAAGCTGTCGAAGAAGTTATTGATGATATTGAAGAATTAATTGATGACGTTTTGGATACAGACAACGATGATTCAGAAGCCGATAATTCAGAAACTGATACCGATGATTCAGAAGCCGATGCCGATGATTCAGAAACCGACAGCTCAGATGATGGTGATGAGTGACATTGAAAATCTGACTTTAGTATGACTAACATGCAATAATTCTCAAATAATTGCATGTGATTTATCACCTGAACTCTGCCAACAACAGCACCAATATGATAAGACCAGCAGAATTTAGGTGATACCTAGTATATAAATACTACATTAATCTAAAGTTATTGCGCTGATTAACTGAAACTCTAACAAAAAAACAAGCCTGGCTACGCTCAATGAAACAATCTGTTGCACATTATATGCAGGATCTAGGTTGCAATATCTGCAGAATAATCGTACTATCTGCGACTTTTTAACATACACAAATTAAGGGAGCTTTCATGGCGAACACAGCACAAGCTAAAAAGCGTGCAAGACAAACTATTAAACGACGTGAACATAATTTTAGTCTACGATCAAGACTACGATCAGCAATCAAAAGTATTCGGCAATCAATTGAATCTGGCGACAAGAAGGTAGCTCAAGCTACATTTGAAAAATCTATTAGTATTGTTGACTCAATTACTAACAAAGGAATTATTCATAAAAGCAAGGCGTCGCGCCAAAAAAGCCGCTTGTCTGCCGCGATTAAAGCAATGGCTTAGGTTTATAAGTATTAATACCACTAATACCTGTGATCATAAACAAATCCCGTCAAATTGCCAATTGTTGTACTAGATAAACTAAAGTGTATCTACAACACATCAGCGTTCCTCCACACTGTTTTTGGCAATTTTCGCACACTCAGGTCAATCACATCTAGCCACAAGGCTTTTCTGTGTTTTGTCCAAATCCAGCAAATCCTCTTGACAGCCCCACCCTGACTCAGTAGTCTTGCCGAGCAATCGTCTATACCACACAAATAAGACGGTAGCAGTGCGGGTCACAAACCTGCACAAAAGACAACCAGCGTGATCACAGCTGAAGATTTTATAGTATGATAATTTTCGCCAAGAGCAAGACACTAAAACAAGTGCATAACAAGCTATGCACTTGTCTCAGTAACGCTACTATTGGCAAAACAATCCACTAACAGCAATCGTGACCACGCAAATTGTATATAACCTAAATTCTACAAATAGTCGCGCATATCATTGTGCAAAGCCTTGTGTTATAGCAGCAAGCTAATTCTTCTGGAATATTAATTAGAATTAAATTAACACTATAAAACAAGCAATCACACATGACATACACGACCAACAATAGAACTTAGATATAAAAAAATCAAAGACAAAACATTTTCGAACAATAAAGGAGAGAACCATGGCTGCCAAATTTTGGCTAAAAACCGTGATGTTTGCCAGCAGTATGTTACTTGTAGCATCGGCCCAGGCAAGCTTCCCCACCGTCCCCTCGGAGACGTACGAAGCGTTGAACCTCGAACAAGGCTC
>JAJFJL010000034.1 GCA_021774055.1 Nitrosomonas sp.
GGAATTCAGAGAAATTAAATTCCCGTTGTACACAAGCATTAGAATGTTCGATGACCTCTGCACAGCTCCCATCAATGGCTACGTTTCTGCGGACAATTACTATTCAAAATGCAGCGCGAAACAATTTCTGCATCAAATTAAGCTCAGCACTTTCCTGCTGGCAAGTCAAGATGACCCGTTTATTCCAGCAAGCTCTTTTGAGAATTTACCCCAAAACGATTCTATTGAATACTGTATTACCGCAAGCGGCGGGCACATGGGCTTTGTCGCTCGCGACAAAACAGTTCTTGGCGATGGCAGATGGATGGACTATGCGGTGGTTTATAAGGCGGAGGAGTTTGTTAAAAAGGCGCTTGAGTAGAGATTGCCCAATTTTTTTATTGGGGAGTTAGATTTTTTCAAAGTTGAGTTCATTTTCCCTTGCAAGTCGATGAAAAGATTATAACCTTTTGAGAAACATAAGAAAATTATAGATTATATTATTATGCGAGTTGAATAGCAATATGTTAGGCTTTAGTATAAAAAAGAATTTACTTAAATATGTACATGATTGGGTATGAATCAGGAATTCTAGTAGAAACAATTGAGCAGCAAAGCGAGAGAAACTAAGCATGGCCTATGCAAGCGTAAATACCTACATATCTAACAAAGAATGTCCAGCCTGTAGAAGCTATGACTATTCAATGAACTTGTTAGCTCCATCATGTAGTGTTAAGTTTGGAACCGACGATGGTGGAATGCAGCTATGTGTTAGTTGTGAAGTATGTGGCCAATACAAAATTACTGATCATGCTTTACGCAAAGTTGAAGCGGACAGAACAAATGGTTTAAGGGCAAAATTGGCTGCATGGCTTTATCACAAAAAAAAAGATACCAAGGAAATTCTTATAGATAGTGGTGCGAACGCTAATGCTTACTTTATTGACAAGGTTCTCTCAGAAGTTATTTTAACTGACACCGAGGATGTGAAATATGCTTTGTTGATATGGTTCATTAAGGAGCTTAAGGAAAGAGGCGGTGTTCATGAAAAGATTGCTGCTTCTGAAATTAGAATCAATTTTATTGCTCCTGAAATAATAGCTCATAGGGATTCGATAGTTTGGGCAATTGAAAATGCATTGACAGAAGAGGGCTGGATTAACAAAAAACTCGACCCTCCCTTGAACAAATACAATTATTCTGTAACCTCAAAAGGGCTTGATATCTATAAAAATAGACAAAAGGAAATAGAGTTGGGAACCATAATACCCCCAGAGCTTGGAACACCCTGGTTGTTCTTATGCCACGCTAGTGAGGATAAAACTCAGGTTGAAGAAATGTATCATCAATTGAAGGCTGCTGGCTTAAAGCCATGGCTTGATAAAGAGGATTTACTGCCAGGGCAGAACTGGGCAGAGGAAATCCCAACGATAATAAGAGATTCCAACTTTATTCTTATATTTTTTTCCACGACGTCTGTGGCTAAGCGTGGGTATGTCCAAAAAGAGTTTAAGCTTGCCCTTGATGTTCTTGACGAGACGCCTGAGGGAAAAATTTCTGTAATACCGGTGCGATTAGATAGCTGCAAGATTCCCAGCAGGTTTAGTAACTTACATTACGTTGATCTTTTTGAAAACGGAGGCTTTGAAAAAATACTAAAATCGGTTAAAAAGGAAATGAGCTCATTTGAAACAAAACCAACCCAGAAGAAGTCGCCTGAACAAACAATAGATGTTAACAAACAGTTAGAAGCTTATACGCAGGCCTATGCTTTGTGTCGGCAGTTATTAAAGAATCTGCACAAACCAGAGCTGTGGCAAACGGTCATTGATTGTCAAAATTGGTGGGATAGTGGTCGAGCATTATTAATGCGCAAAAAGCCTCAGGATGCATTTTTTAAAACATTTAAGGGGTGTATGATGTTTGGTGAATTGTCTAATAAGATTGAGGATGAACGAAAAGAAAAAATGGAAATATTTAATCAATTACAAACTACTCTCGGGATTCTTGAAAAGGAAAGCTCGAATTTGACCGGCTAAAAACTTTTCCCACGCAATGTGTCAATAAATCGCGCCCGATAAACGGAGACAAACAAAATGACTTCACCTAAAAACATGCTAAACAATATTCAGGAAACTTTATTGATGGGACCGGGGCCATCTTGTGTGGCGCCTACGGTCTATGATGCCTTATCAAAAAATACGTTAGGACATTTGGATCCATATTTTATAAAAATCATGGACCAAATCAAGGTTGAACTGCAAAAGCTGCTTCAAACAGAAAACCCTCTGACGATCCCCATTTCCGGCACCGGCTCGGCGGGTATGGAATGCTGTTTTGTTAATCTAATCGAAAAAAATGACCCGGTATTAATTTTAATTAACGGCGTTTTTGGGAAACGCATGCAGGATGTCGCCGCCAGATTAGGCGCTCGGGTAGATACCATAGAATTTGAGTGGGGCACGCCGGTTGACCTCAATAAAGTAAGTGAACATCTGACTGACAAACATTATAAAATTGTTGCTGTGGTACATGCTGAAACCTCCACAGGCGTTCGCAACCCTGTTTCAGAAATTGGTGAACTTTTAAAAGGCAGCAATACAATTTACCTGGTAGATGCAGTCACCAGTTTGGGGGGAATTCCCGTTAAAATGGATGAGTGGAATATCGATGCCTTGTACAGCGGCACTCAAAAATGCCTCTCCTGCCCTCCCGGTTTAGCACCGGTTTCTTTTTCCGGCAAAGCGGTTGCAGCCATTAAAAACCGGAAAAGCAAAGTACCCAACTGGTATCTGGACTTAACCATGATTATCAATTATTGGGAAGGCCAGACCCGGGCATATCATCACACTGCTCCTATAAATATGCTGTACGCGCTATACCAGGCTTTAAATGATGTACACTCAGAGGGGCTCTCAGCTGTATTCGACCGGCACTTAAAATGTCACAAACAGCTTGTTGCAGGGTTAGAAAATCTGGGCATGCAAATGCTGGTTGAACCTGAATACAGACTGCCTATGCTAAATTCGGTTTTAATTCCGGAGAATACCGATGAAGCACAAGTGCGCAAAAAATTACTCACAGAATATAGGATCGAGATTGGTGCCGGCTTAGGTCCTTTAGCCGGTAAAATCTGGCGTATCGGTGTAATGGGTCACACGGCGCGGGAAGGGAATATTGAAAAATTGGTTAACACCTTTTCAGAAATTTTGTAACTACCCACCATTGGAGAAATTATGTCAGCCATTTCGTTAAAAGGAATTTTCCCGCCGATTCCGACACCATTTATAAATGGCGAAGTAGCTCACGAGCAATTAACAGAAAACATTCAAAAATGGTGTAAAACCGGAATCAGCGGAATTGTGGTGTTCGGCTCCAATGGTGAGTACCCCTATTTATCTGTTGAGGAGAAACTTAAAACCATAGATACAGCTGTAAAAGCAGTTGATGGTTCTCTGCCAATTATCGTCGGTTCGGGGTGTGAAAGTACGAAGGGCAGCATTGAATTAACAAATCAGTGCGCGGCATTGGGGGCATCTGCGGCACTAATGGTCACGCCTTTTTACTATAAAGGCGGCATGACTTCAGACGCGATGAACCATCATTTTACTAATGTAGCCGGCCAATCTAAAATTCCAGTCATTCTTTACAATGTCACAAAATTTACCGGTATCAATCTATCTGCTAAACTGGTGGGAGAATTATCATCACATCAAAATATAATTGGCATAAAAGATAGTTCCGGGAATGTAAGCCAACTCGGCGAATACCTGAATGCGGCAGACAAAAACTTTGAGGTGATGGTCGGTACAGCGGGAGCTTTGTTTGGCGCTTTGGCACTGGGTTGTTCGGGAGGTGTGTTGGCCGCGGCTAATGTTGCGCCCGAAATCTGCGTTGAAATTTACAAATTGGTTCAAACTGCTGATTTTAAAACAGCCCAAAAGCTTCAGCGCAGGATTCTCTCACTAAACACAGCATTGACTGCTACATATGGCGTTCCGGGTTTGAAAGCAGCTTTGGACATGCTGGGCTATTTTGGCGGGGAACCCCGGCTGCCTTTATTACCGTTAGCTGAAAAGGAATGCCGGGAAATCAAACAAATCTTAATCGATGCAGATTTGCTATAAATAAGCTTAGAGAGTCAAACTCTAGTCTTCTAGATCCAAAAAAGACTTTCCAGTCTCAACGTTGGGTCCAACTCTATTTTACGAATAACATTTTTCTTGTTCTAACAGAGTTGCTTGTAAATAACCTATAGAAATATACTCCAGAAGCCAG
>JAJFJL010000035.1 GCA_021774055.1 Nitrosomonas sp.
CCTGCTAAAAACATGCAGGAGTGACGGGATGGGTGTTTTACACAGCTATGTTTTACAACATGTTAGCATGACATATTGTTTTAAAAAAAATGTAAACCAAATATTGAAAAATGCCAGCTCCTAACTACACTTTATTTATATTTACAATCAAATTATTGAATGAATTATTATAATTCCCATGTAAAATTACAAATACGTATAAAATTATCCTGCTATCTTATGTAATAAATAAAGCAAATTATGTTTAACCTAGATGCAGCTAAAAATTTGAACATCAAGTATCATGAGACGCCTGAGAAGTTTATATCACCAAACTTTATTTTTAAATAAAAAATAAATTTACATAGGAATATCTATGAGCGCTATTTTCTTTTACGCCACTGTTTATCTTATCGGTTATTTCGGCGCCAACGTTATTAATCTACTGACTGTTAAACCATTAATCCGCAATCGTTATATGGCAGCACTAGTGCCTGTTGTTTTAGTTGCTACTGCACATGCTTACAAAATAGTCAGCACACCACCTCGTCAAATGCAAGATACCAGTATGGAGTACGCACTAGGTGCTTATATAATCATGCCAGTTATCATCGTCACCTTAGGGGCAATCTACGCAATGTGGAATAAAAAGACCGATCAAAATGAAGATTAATACCTAGATCCTGCAAGTGATCGTACACATAATATGTAACAAATTGTTTCATAGAATGAATTTTATTCTACAAGGAATACTTATTGATATTCCCAAAGAATAAGGTTTGCTTGTTGTGCAGTATATGTGCGATTACTTGGGCTACCAATTCAAAACAGGACAAAATTTGTAATTAAGAAACCTCCCACTAGTCATTGAAGGATGCCATATTTTGTCCCGTTCTAAACTGGTAGCGATCACTTGCAAGATCTAGGTAATAGCTTACTCCACAAACAAAATCACCTTGGCATTAGTTTTATTCTACAAGAAAGTGTAAAATAACCGGTTGTTATATATGAGCACCTAAGAGTTATAGATAACCAAGCATGTAATATGCGGGGCTTCTATAGCTTAGGTACTAGCTGTTATCACAGCATTCTTTTAATTAAACTTAGGTTATTTATAAAACCTAGATCATGCACATCATATGTAGAATCTAGGTTTAAGATTTAAGTTAAAGGTAATTATCGTAGCTCAGTGGCTTTCTATATTCAGAAATACGGCGGCACATCAGTTGGCAGCACCGAACGAATTAAAAATGTTGCTCGTCGAGTAGCAAAATTTCATGCTAAAGGTCATCAATTAGTTATCGTTGTTTCCGCCATGAGTGGACGGACTAATCGTCTAATTTCCTTAGCTAAAGAAGTTCAGGACAATCCTGATCCACGTGAACTTGACGTGATGCTATCAACCGGAGAACAAATCTCCATAGCATTACTGTCCATGGCATTAATCGAGTTAAATGTCAAAGCTAGAAGCTACACTGGATCTCAAGTAAGAATCCTAACCGATAGCACCCACAGTAAAGCACGCATACTTGAAGTTGATGAAAACAAAATCCGTGCCGATCTTGATGCTGGTTATGTTGTTGTAGTTGCTGGCTTCCAAGGAGTAGATGCAGCAGGTAATATTACCACGCTTGGTAGAGGCGGCTCAGATACAACTGGCGTAGCACTAGCTGCAGCACTTAAAGCTGACGAATGCCAAATCTATACAGATGTAGACGGCATCTACACAACTGATCCACGTATCGTTCCAGAAGCAAGACGACTTGAAACCATTACTTTTGAAGAAATGCTAGAAATGGCAAGTCTTGGTTCCAAAATATTACAATTACGATCGGTTGAATTCGCTGGCAAATATAAAGTTAAATTACGTGTACTTTCCAGTTTTGAAGAAGACGGTAATGGTACGCTAATTACTTATGAGGAAAATGAAAAAATGGAGCAAGCAGTTATCTCAGGCATTGCATTTAATCGTGATGAAGCAAAAATAACTGTATTAGGAGTACCTGACCATCCCGGCATCGCCTATCAGATCCTAGGACCAATAGCAGATGCCAATATTGATGTAGATATGATCATTCAGAATGTTGGCCATGATGGTTTAACTGATTTCTCATTCACCGTTCATCGTCGTGAATATTCTAATGCCATGCAGATTCTGAAAGACAAAATTCAAGGTCACATTGGCGCACGAAATATTGTTGGTGGCGATAAAATAACTAAGGTATCAATTGTCGGCGTTGGCATGCGTTCACACGCCGGAATTGCCAGCAAAATGTTTCGTGTTTTAGCAGAAGAGGGCATCAATATCCAAATGATCGCCACATCTGAAATAAAAGTTTCGGTTGTTGTTGATGAAAAACATATGGAACTTGCTGTACGGGTATTACACAAAGCTTTTGATCTGGATTAATACAAACATAACTTTCACATAGTAAACATAGCATTGCATTAGGGTAGCAAAAATAGCCGGAAAAATTAGATTAAAACACACAATATAATTTGACCATCCTGCTATAACCCGCTATCCTTCTGCTTCCTCACTGGAGAGATGGCCGAGTGGTCGAAGGCGCTCCCCTGCTAAGGGAGTATAGGTATAAAACGCCTATCGAGGGTTCGAATCCCTCTCTCTCCGCCAACCATACCCCCAGCGTTGCCCACCAACGCCAAAATAACCCAATAAAAACATAGTAGTTAACCTTCCTTTAGCCAACCCCAGGCAACCTCGGGAAACGTGAGTAACAAATTTATTTGCGAGTAACTTTGTGAGTAACTACAATGGACACCTTAAAAGTTACTCACATTTGCAATCATGAAGCTCACAGATTCAGTTATTAAAGCCGCAAAACCAAAGAGTAAACCTTATTCATTGCCCGATGGACAAGGCCTTGTTTTATACATCCAGACCTCAGGCGCTAAATGGTGGCGTTATCGGTATAGGTATAATGATAAAGGTCAAATGCTATCACTTGGTGTTTATCCTGACGTGGGATTAAAAGCTGCACGCAATGAGCATGAGCAGCTTAGACAGATACTAAAGCAAGGTGGCAACCCTTCGCAACACCGTCATGAACAAAAACAGCTGGCAACAATGGCAAAAGAAAATAGCTTTGAATCAGTAGCGCGTTTGTGGTGGGACAACTGGAAGACCGCGCGAACAGAACGCCATGCTCGTTATGTGATGGTTAGATTAGAAGCGGACGTTTTCCCTGTCATTGGCAAAAAACCAATCAATGAAGTAACAGCACCTATGCTGGTAATGGTTATTAAAAAGATCGAAGCTAGAGGGGCACTGGATATTGCTAAGCGGGCATTAAGCACTTGTGGGCAAGTGTTACGTTATGCAGTAGCACACGGGCTGGCTGAGCGTAACGCGGCGGCAGATATAAAGCCAGGCGACGTATTGAAACCGGCAACAAGAACCAACTATGCTCGGCTGGATCAAAAAGAAGTACCCGAACTACTACGCAAGATTGATAGTTATGATGGGCAAGCGTTAACAAAATTAGCCTTGTTACTGATGGCTTATACCTTTGTGCGTACCGGTGAATTGATTGGTGCAAAATGGAATGAAGTAGAACTTGGTAACCGCATGTGGCGCATACCAGCCGAACGCATGAAAATGAAAACACCTCATATAGTCCCGTTATCAGATCAGGTTATTTCTGTATTTGAAAAAATAAAGGTATTTTCAGGTAGTAACGATTTGGTTTTTCCAAGTGAGCGCGGGCATGGAAAAAGCATGAGCAATAATACTATTCTGTTTGCGCTTTACAGGCTAGGTTATCACTCACGCATGACCGGTCACGGGTTCCGGGGGATAGCATCAACTATACTTCATGAACGCGGCTACCCCCACGAGCATATTGAAATCCAGCTTGCACATGCTAAACGCAATGCGGTATCGGCCGCTTATGATCATGCTGTTTATCTAGAGCCAAGGGCAAAAATGATGCAAGACTGGGCTGATTACCTTGATGCTATTAAGTCTGGTGGGGATGTGGTGCCGTTTAAAGTTGCTTGATAGCTTGATAATTGGCAGGATCGGCCAACCATTTGAGCAACTCCCCGTTATCGTAATACGTGCAACGGATACCCAGCCTTTCTGGTTGCGGGGCTTTGCCCTGCTTTGATAACACCCTGAATGTTTCGCGGGAAACCGGAGAGAAGGTCTTGATAGTAGACCAACGGGATTTGCCGATTGCGGGTAGTGTTGCTGATGTTGGTTGACTCATTGGCTACCTCTAACTATTTATTTTAAGTATTTCAGCTATTCCAAAGTTTAATTTCGTTTTCGCGGCGGTGGATTAATCCTGGTACAACCTTGCCGCCAGACCTGTTCCAGCGTCTTAGTTGCGTTGGTACTTGGTCATATCTGCGTTGGTTTAAAAGTTTCAGCAATGTGCTGTGCAAGAAAGCTCCTGTTCCAACATTGAAAGAAAATGAAACTAGTGCATCGTATTGATTTTGACTCAGCTCTACATCAACAGAATCAACTGCTTTCTCAAAACCAGTGAGATCTTTTCTCAAAAGGAACTCCACCTCCGCATTACTTAACCCGTCGTGTATTTTAAATGTGTCTCCTGATATTTTTATCTTCCCAGAGCTTAATTCATCTTTAGTTAAAAGATGGCCAACTCCGATTGTTTTTAGTCCTGCTGAATCTAAATAAACCTCATTTTCAAATCCTTCCCATTCTTTGATTTTATTTATTCCGTTTTTGCTTATCTGCATTTTTTATCCTTTGCTGTTGTTAAAAATAGTTTTGAATAGATTATCTATTTCTGTGATTGGTGCGTTGTGGTGGAGATTATTGCTGCGTGTTTTTTTTGATCCGCATACGTTGCATTGGTAAACGATGCCTTTGCGTAAGCTTGCGTCTCGTATTTCACCTAGGTCAATTTTGCAGCCTGCGCAATGTATTTTTCTTGTCATGATTTACTCCAGGTGTCTCCTAAAATGGTACGTCATCATCCATATCTTCAAAGCCACCACCACTTTTGTTATTAGTTTCTGGTTTCGGTGCTGAGCTGTTTTGTGCTGGGGCTGAAGCATGGCCACCTTGGCTGCTATCTGCACGATCAGGACTATCGCCGCTAGGTTTTGACCCTAACATTTTCATCTCATTGGCGATGATTCCAGTGGTGTAACGATCTGCGCCGGTTTTGTCAGTCCATTTGCGGATTTCTAGGCGTCCTTCGATATAGACTTGCCGGCCTTTTTTTAGATATTCACCAGCAATTTCTGCCAGTCGGCGGTAAAAAGTGACGCGGTGCCATTCGGTTTTTTCTTGTTTATTGCCGTCGCGATCTTTCCATACATCGGTTGTTGCTATGGTGATGTTGGTTACTGCGTCACCGCTTGACATGTAACGGGTTTCTGGGTCTTGGCCCAGATTGCCTATTAGAGTTACTTTGTTGACTGATGACATCTAGATTAACCCCTCTGTTTCGAGTACAAAATTAACCCTATGCATACTTACTTTTATTGTATCTGCGATAGTTTTCTTTTTTATTCCGTCATTGAACATCGTTATGATCTGCTGCGCATCATTATTCTGTGATTCTTTGTTGCTTTCAATCTGTGCCAAAACCCAGTTCTGAACAAGTGACTCAGGCCAGCGAATAGCCTTGCCTACCCTAATAGGAGCGGGAAATTGACCGGATTTTATTCGGTCGTATATAAAGGAAGCCTTAAATCCAATAGTGTTTTCGACGTCTCCGATTCTAAGTAAGCGCTCAGACTGCTTAGTGTTTTGATCTAATGGCATTGGGTCGCCTCTAGATCTTTAATTATATTAATGTTGATTTGCTTGTCTTGGTAGCCTAGCCATGACAGGAGTGCGATTATTAATATAATGGCTGCGGTTAGGGTTGCTGGTTTTTGTGTCCAATGCGGGGTGTATTTTGGTTTTCTGTGTATGTAATCCATTTTTAATCCTTTAATCCAAGCCAGCGTAATAAGGAAAATTTAGATACAGGTTTGAAGGCAGTAAGCACTGCTTCACAGTGCGTGGTGCCTGGGTATTGGTGTTTAATTAGATAGCTGTTTGGTGCATCTAGACGATCTGTTCTTGATAGGATTTCGCCGGTTTGGTTTTGATGGCTTAGGTTGGTGACTAGCTGGCTTAAGGCAAATTTGAAGTTTGGTTGGGTGGTTGGGTGGGCCATTTTTTTGTCCTTGGTTGTTTTGATGTAAGATATAATACCTATAGGTAATGCACAATGCAATACCTAAAGGTTATTTTATTTTCTAAAAATGGAGGGAATATGACTAGAGAGCAGCTTAAATGGGCATACCCCTCGGTATACCCATGCAATAAGTGATAGTTGCTTGGTATGCTAGAGACGAAAAAAAACCCGCGAATGCGGGTTGGATAGATTAGAGGATGCTAAATGGCATCAAGGTAAGCGTGGTTAATTATCTGATTTTTTATAGCGACCAAAAATAAATGCAGAAACTAAACCAATAATTGTAGTCCCCCCAATAGTCATCGCGGTTTCTTCTGATCCTAATAAAAGTGCAATAACGCAGGTTATAAAAGCGGATACGGTAATCACTAAGGCGAATATCTGCCCTCTTTTTACTTCTTCACCAGCTAAATTTAATGCTGCCTTTTCAATATCGATTTGATGCTTAGAATTTTCTTCTGCCATAGCAAGTATACGATCTGCTGCACCAGGCACAATGTCATTAAATCCTTTGAGAATTGATGGTGGCGGGATTGGCCCTGAATATTCTTGAGCAATATGCTGCACATTTTCGTCTGTTTCTAGTGCTGTACCAGAGCCATTTTTGGTCGGGTATTTATTTCTTGTTCCGCTCATTAGTTAGCTTGTCAATAGATCGTTGAATTTGCTGCCCAGTACGCACCCATGCGTTATCCATGCGCTCACGGACATTCTTTTTTAGAACCAAACGGTTGTAATTGGTTGATGGTGCTAAATCAATAACACTTCCAACGCCCACAAGAAACTTTGTAGTTATATGTCTCTTTCTTTTCTTTTCGATTCTTGAAAGGCCTTTTAAAGTAAATAGATATCTCCTCCTTCTCTTTTTGGTTTCTAAACTTTTATTTTCGATTTCTAAAGGAGTATTTTTATTCATCATAAACGTTCGTTTCATATTATTAAATAATGTAGCATCGCGCTTAGATTATGACACTATATTTCACCTGTTGTTAATATATATTTTACTTAGACCAATGTTCCAAAACGCCGCTGTTGTCAAAATACAGTTGGATTTTTTAAATGCCAGTTGTGGTTGAATTGGGCGAGAAAAGAACTGATTCGGTGTGCGTCGTGATACAGAAAGTCATAGACTGAATTTATCTCCTGCTGGTCTGACTCCTCTGCTGATATATTGTTTTGTTTTTCTGACATTTTCATTAGCCTCTACTTGTTTTGCTAGTACGTATTCTCGGGTAGATTTTATTTTAGAATGCATCTCATGTAACTCAGATGCATTTTTGTCGTCTAGTAGGCCATGAGGCACTTTGTTGGTAATTTGCTCTACCAATTTTGATATAAATTTCATATCTTAATATCCATAGGTTTGTTCAGCATGAGATTGCAAATTACCTTATCTATATTTGCTTTGTCAATGATTCATGTTTTTTAGTTCAAGAAAATTTTAGTTTTTTATTAATTCTTCAAAATCTAGTTCATTTATTATTTTTATTTTTTGTCCTTCCAGGATAAGTTGTTCTGCTTTGGCGTGTTTAGAACTTTTGTTTTTTATTCTAGAAAAATTTGGAACACCTGCAACTAATAGCGTTGTATTTTTTGTAACGCTGCTTCTGACAACGCATCCTGCCTTAGCCGCTGCGATTGCTGCATCTTTTCGTGACAATTGCAGTATTCCGGTAAACACGACCGTCTCACCGTACAGGTTGCCTTCGGGGTTGCCTTCTTTATTTATAGCTGATGAATGTGATTTGTATGTATTATCAATTGGTTGATTTGTTCGTTCGATCCATCCTTCAATTTTAATGCCGCTCTTTTCTATCGCAGCAAAAAGGATGTTTGCCGCAGCTTTGGCATCTTCAAGAGCATTATGATGAGTAAAGTTGTAGTCGATTTTATGGCATAAGTTTGCAAGTCCATATCCACGTTGAGCAACGTCTTTCCATGTTCGTCGTGCGATTTTTGCGGTATCTAGCCAAGTTATCGAAATATTATCGATATGGTGTTTTGAGTAAGCTTTTGTCATTGATACTCGGTCAAAATGAGTGTGGCATACGCAAATTTTATTATTAAGGTGATTTTTCAGGAGATGCGCGACTTGAGGTAGGGTTGGGGCATTAGTTACTGCATGCTCGTTTATACCGTGGATACTAACGTTAATGTCATCAAAATAATCTTGTGGGTTTATCAGAGAATCCCATGTATAGATTAATTTGGAATCTTTATATATAGCGATTCCGATCTGACAAATTGATGCCATATCAGGGTTCGCGGTTTCAACGTCAATTGCAACAAATTCCAATCGTATGCCCCCTTTTTTTATTAAGAGACTGAGAACTCCGAAAAACTATTAAGGTTATAATTAAGTATAGCCACGAAACTAAATAACCAAGGATAAAACATGACACTAACAGAATATATCCGCAATGTAACCAGCTATTTTTCAGACGTAAGAGTCATCAGAAAAACT
>JAJFJL010000036.1 GCA_021774055.1 Nitrosomonas sp.
TTATTGTCAACTTAGAGGTGAAGTGTGTTATTGAGGAGCCGTGTGCGTAAATAGCGCAAGCACGGTTCTGAGAGGGGCTTGGCTACAACTTTTATTGGGTGTGAATTCAATATATTGGAGTGCCGGTCTACTCGACCAAAAAGCGGTCAACCTCGCCAAATTGTTGCAGGATTAGATGAAACATTTTTTTCTGACTTTATTATTTTAGTTCTTATGGACTTGCGTTCGGGTTATCTTTTGCTGGAAGATATAACAGAAGATAGACCTTTTGATACATGGCATGCAAAAATCACTCCAGATTGTTCCATATAGCAAATTTTATTCTTTAGGAATACCAATAAGTACTCCACACAAAATAAAATTTACTATATGCATGACCACTTGCAGGATCCAGACATCATTAATGTAAAAACCGTACCTAATTAAAGTATATTTAAGTTACTTAGAAAACATATTGCAAGGAAGTAGAGTGGATATCGTAGTAGTTTCAATAGCGGCACTATTCGCCTCGGCATTGACCTTTTTTTCTGGGTTTGGCCTTGGAACATTGCTCATGCCGGTTGTAGTAATCTTTTTTCCTGTTGAAGTTGCAATTGCGATTACTGCCATGGTACATCTTGCAAATAACGTGTTCAAAGTTGCCTTAATTGGCAAGGAGGCCAATCGGTCTGTGCTCTTGAGCTTTGGTATCCCAGCTGTTATTTTCGCATTCTTAGGCGCTTTGATTCTAGGATGGCTGTCTGACATTCCATCGCTATTTGAATACGTTGCCTTTGGTAACAAATTGCAAGTGTCGCCAGTAAAGCTAGTCATAGGAATTTTAATTTTGGCATTTGTTATTCTTGAGTTGTCGCCAAGACTATCGTCCATTGCAATCAACAAAAGATACCTTCCTTATGGTGGCGTAATTAGTGGATTCTTCGGTGGTTTGTCCGGGCATCAAGGTGCATTTAGAAGCATGTTCCTACTCAAAGCTGGATTAACTAAAAATGAATTTATAGCAACTGGTGCAGTGCTTGCCATCATGGTAGATATGTCCCGTATGCTAATTTATAGTTGGGGAATGGTTGAGCAACATCGCAGCATTGAATGGCCTCTTGTTATTGCAGCATCTGTTTCAGCATTTATTGGTGCGTATCTCAGTTCACGGTTGATCAAGAAGATTACTATTCACTCCATACAGGTAGTGGTATCAGTACTACTTGTTGTGGTTTCTTTAGGGCTAATTTCAGGTGTGCTGTAGTACGTTCAAGGGGTCATCCAGCTTGAGAAAATGATGATGAAACAAGGGCAGCAGAGAGCAACAGAGGAGTCAGGTCTAGATACGCACACTCTTATTTGCTAGGCCTGATCTCGCGTTTGTGAAACATCTAATCTAGACCTGACCCAGCGATACCCAAATAAATTTACCTGTAAAAGATATAATTTATTACAAAATCATCAAGTTGACCCAGTGCCACGCCATCCACTCAAACAATTATTTTAATGACCAGGGGATTGTCGATTCCCTAGTTTTTGACAAAATGATTAACGTTTGGTCAACCATCTACAGTATAAAAAGAAAACCATGATCTATTTCTGAACAGCTCAAACAGTATCAGCTTGTTGTTGTTCTTACACAGTTCTTTCCATCTTCCTTGGCGACATAAATACTTTCGTCAGCCGCCTTAATCAGTTCTTCATAACTCGTCATAACAGGGGTTCGAACAGCCACTCCAATGCTGATGCTACCATGCCAAGCGCTGTCACCCGTTGGTACACGAAGCTCGGATACGGTTTTGCGAATAATCTCTGCAAGATGCAGGCCGCCACTTATGTCCGTACTGGGACAGATAACAAAAAATTCATCGCCACCTAAACGACATGCTATATCATCATTGCGTACAGCGTGTTGAAGCGTTTTTGCCAATTCACAAAGCACCAAGTCACCAGCATCATGACCATAGGTATCATTCACTTCTTTAAAATGATCCGCATCAATCATCATACAAACCAGCGGCGTTTTTGCCTGCAAAGACTCATCCCACAGACTTGCGAGTCGCCGCATCGCATGACGCCGGTTAGGAAGTCCTGTCAGAACATCAGTTAAAGCCAGTTCTTCGAGATGACGGTTGGCCTTCGAAAGTGCCTTGGTGCGTTCTGCAACGGTTTCTTCGAGAGACTGGTTTAATTGAATTAATTCTTTATTTCGCGCTGAAACTTGTTGGAAAAGGCCGTTAAGCGCGACAAGTAAAGGTTCTGTTGCATTATTTCCCTCTCGTTCCTCTGACTCATAAGCCTCGCTCGGGCTTAAACCAGATTGAATAGCCTTAACTTGTCTTGCCATGTTTTGGTCTGAACCAAGAATGTGATAAGCAAGCCAGTGCGTAAGAAAATTTAATAAATGTTTGGCTGAATTAGTGTTGTCAGTAGAGATGCCAGCATGTAAGGCGGTAATTTCTTCAAGAAAACCATCATGTATTTCAATATGCTTATCAAGGTGGCGTTGATCAATACCAACCCGAGACATCATTGCTTCTTCATCTTTAAAATGATAATGCGCATAATTGGTTAGCTCACTAAACACGGCTTCAATATCATTAAATACGAGTTCATTGCTAGCCAGAAGATTACCAAATTGATTAATGATATCGACAAGATGGTGGTGCTGTTGATCCACTTCTGACAATCCAGTTACAAAATGTTTGTCCCAATGAAATGATTCCATCATAATTAATCTCAAGTTTAGTTTTAAAACAAGGCAGCATAATCCTTGGAAAATTTGTTAACGTCCACCTGCTGCACCAGGGTGAAACGCATACAAGGTCTAGATACGCGCACTTGTTTGCTAGACCTGACTCAGAGATGTTTATTTTTTAAGCATGAAAGATGTTGTTTTTTATAGGGTGCGATCCCTTTATTTCCAGCAAACTGGTAGATATATTGAAAATATCCTCATAATTGAATATATAGGGATATTTCAACCTGAAATTCACTTTTTCTCAACCTGTTTTTTTACTATAAAGTACGCACCTGCTGGATGAACCTTTAAAAGTTAGATTAACGAAAAATTTCAACTTGTAGTTTTGAAGTACGGTTACATTCCGGTTCTGAAGTTTCACTTTTAAAGGACAAGGTGTCTAAAAAGGAGCAGGTTTCTTCCCCTGAGACTTCATAAACCAGGGTGGGTAACTCAGCTGTATCAGGATCCAAAGGAATATTACTTGCCGACCAGCTTATGTGTTCCTCACCATCACGAAAGGTCTGTGTTTCAATATGTTGTATCACTACATTGTCAAAATCCATGGTGCCGTTGCCAGCACCTTGGGTGGTCAAGTTATTATCAGTAGCAAAGATAAAGTCATGATCTGATAAGCTAGCAGGTCCCAAGGTGTCAGTGCGCCCAGTGTTCAGGGTTGTCAATACACCGGCAAAGGTTCCTTTAACATTGGTAATATTTGCACTCATCAAACGGATGTTGCTCAGATCAATCAACCCCTTAGGCAGTGTTACAGTAAAGGCCAGGGTGTCACCATGGTAGCTAATAAAATTTTTGTTATGCAGTGTTGCAACTATTGTATGTTCGCCTTCTTCCACTGTCACTGTTTGGTTAATTTTGGCTTCCAATTGTCCTGAATTAGCTTCAAACTCACCGCTATTGGTTAACGTATTTAGCATGGCATCCAGGCGTATTTCATCATCTACTCTGAGTAACAATCGCGTATCAAACAAAGAAGAGCCGAGATTTAATAATGGGCTATCAGTAAAAACAATACTTAAATCAAGTGGAATATTGCCAGTTGAAAATTCCCTCACATCCTCGTTATCAGTCAGTATTGTTGTTGGTAAAGGGATAAATATTCTAGGAAAGCCCTCCTCATCACCAAATATCAAAGTATATACGCGTAATTGAGGGGATACAGAAGACTCAAGAAGCATATTGATTTCTGCATTAGTCACATCATCATCAAACAGCGTGATCACAGAAATATCAGTCTCAGGTAATCTTAGTGTTTTGAAAAATGGATCATAAACAGCAGACAAATTGGTGAGATCTGCGATGGGCTCTTCTATACCCAAAATTTGAAACTGATAAGGTGCCTCGGTAGGTGTATGTAATTGGAGCACTGCCTCAAAACTACCGTCTTCTGGATGATTGAATATGCCAAGACCCGGGATATGGAGCTGTCCAGTATTGATCGAAAGTTGATTTTTTGTGAAAGAAAATGCAGGGTTAGTGATCTGCAGAAAGAGGAGAAAAACAATACTCGTTAGAATCTTGATGAATTGAGCAGAATGCCGGTTGCATTGACTGCTCGGTGCAGAAGTTAGAACCAATTTTAACGACATTGCACTCTCACATATAATTATAAAGATAATATTATTAGGCTTAACTAGTAGAGATGTCAATTTTGCACAACGGTGTCAGGTCCAACATTCCAATACAACCCCTATCACTCTTATCTACCCCAAAAATCAGTTGGGCTTGATTGTTCTGCAACAGTACCTCAAAGTTCTAAAGTTCTGGGGACACGATACTTAAGGCGAGGGGTCGTTTAAAAAATCCCAACACTAACCTTGTGTAAAGATTGGCTGCCAATTTAAGACGGGACAACCTATTCACCGTCATTCCTGCATGTCTTTAGCAGGAATCCATACTGCATCCCCTTCTGGATTCCTGCTAGAAACACGCAGGAATGACGAGGGGGTGTTTTTTAATTACAAGTTTTGTCCCATTTTAAGTTAATAGCCGAAAAATTGATCACCATGAAGTAACAAAGATAATGAATAATAATGGGATATTAATTAGCGCCACTCGCCTAATTACTTATATGACAAGACTAGCAAGAGTAATTCTACTGGGAATAATTAAGTAATGTGTCCCCAGAATTTCATAACCTTACTCGTTATGCCCTCTTTAATCACAACAAATGCACTTGGCTTAACTTTCACTTCTAGAAGAACAATAATTAACGGCCTTTTCATGACCAAATTCACCCGATTTTAAAAACTTAATAACTTCAATAATCACACTATCATTTTTCATGATAAATGGGTGTGTTACAGGTAAAGCTACAAAACTACACATCCCTTTGACCTTCGCACTTTCAACAGAGACTTTTCCATCATCAGGGTTAGGCAAGTAATTAGACAATATTAGATTTATAGACCGGGTTCCTGCAATCACACCCAACTCGAAATTGACTTCCCCCAGACTTTTGGGAAAATCACTTTCACCTGTCCCAAGCTGCATTCCAGCAGGACCATTTAAAAGCTCAAAACCAGGTACATTTTTTAAGTTATCTACAACCTCACTTCCGTTATTCGGTGGGCCAAGCATTACAACTCGCTTAACATTTTCAGGTCGATGATTCTTATAAAATTGGCGAACAAGAATCCCACCAAGTGAATGAGTAACAAAATTAATAGGGTTAGCAGATTCTTTTTGACATTGCTCCAACCCCATATTTATCGCAATCTCTGAAAGGTCTTCAATGCCCATTTTGCGAGAAGGATAATTAACGTTGGCCACATAAAAGCCTTCCCCACTTAGTTTCTTATCCAGTTTGTCCATTGAACTAGATGACCTAGCAAGTCCATGAAGCAATATAGCGCATTCAGCAGACACAGATGCTGCGGAATACAACCCTATCGTTAAGGATAAAATAAAAATTCTAATATTCATTGAAACTCATATATTTCTGAATGGGCGGCCAAAAGGCATAACGGTTGGAGTGTAAACTCAGCTCCAACCGATAGGATAGAGCGCACGCTAGCGCGTTCTGTCCTATCAGTGATATATACATAATCCATTTATCACAATTTATATCACACTCAGCCTTTCGTTAAAATATAGTAACCAACTATCAATTCCAAACATGACTAATACATGCCTATAAATAATCTTAAAAACAACCATGAAATAAAACAATTTCAGGATAATTTTATATCTAAAACCGCTAGTTAACGCATTAATAATCAGGCATTCCGATCATATTTAGCAGCACATGGTCAGGTCTATATACACACACTTATTTGCTAGGCCTGATCCCGCGATGTAGAGACGGGAATGGTGGGTCTTGAGAAAATGAGCGTAATTAAATTAGCAAATTCTTCTGGATGCTCTGAATTGCTGCTTGCCGGAACGGGATTTCCACCCGCTGGAATTATCGACTTTGCTCGGCCGCACACCTCGTTGGTTTTTCAGACTTGTGTTCTAAAGAGATTTATTTTATCTTGAAAAAAGTTGGTGTAAAATTTTCCTAACGCACATTTTTTCTCAAGGCATAGCTATGACGCATCCTGTACATGTACTACTGCATGGTTACCTGGGTTTTTCTCATTATGGACCGATCCGATATTTCCGGGGCGTTGAGTCTGCTTTAAGTCAAGCAAAAACCCCTTGCCTGTCGCCAACGGCCCCTCCTACAGGCAGTATTGCTGAGCGTGCAGAATTATTGGCTCAGCAACTGTTGCAGAGTGATATCCCAAGCTTTACTTTGTTGGCCCACAGTATGGGAGGACTTGATGCAAGGTATCTTATCTCTAATTTAGACCCTGATCGTCGTGTCAGGCGCCTTATTACGGTTGGTACACCACATTACGGCACACCAGTGGCTACTTGGTTTCTAGAGTCACCAAGGCTGTTTCCAGCTTTTATCAGGCGAATTGGGCAACCTGCCTTAAGTGAACTTGTACCTGAAACACGTTTGGCTGTGCCAATTCCTGACCGTGAAGATGTCGCATATTTCTCCTATGCAGGCGTACGTTCATTAAATGAGATGTCATGTTGGTTGCGTCCATTTGGCCGCATGATGCCAGCGGATAATGATGGGTTGGTGCCGGTTGAATCGGCTAAATGGGGAAACTTTCGCGGTACTTTGCGCGCGGATCATTTTGAACTGCTTGGATGGAGCCTGGGTTTGCCCAATGCCAAAACGGCAAGGCCTTTTAAGCATATTGATTTTTGGTTGCAGGCTGCTACAGTTGGTAATAATCTTTAAAAAATCATACGGTAGATGAAGATATGGAACAAAGTAACGCCAGTAAATCTAATATGGCCTGGCATGAAAAGATTGTTTTCTTAATACCATTTCTTTTGCCATGTTTTATTGCGCTCGGACTGGGCCTGGAATCACTGAATGATCGCTATGAAGTGCCTTATGGAGATTTCCGTGACCCCGCGATGCGTAATGCTCAATAAATTGTTTTATAGAGTTAATTTTGTTCTGTGGTGGAGTGCTTATTGATATTTCTAAAGAATAAAGTTTGTTATATCTCAATCTTCAAGTTTTTAGATATAGCTAGGTCTAAGAGTAGCCTGCTTCACTAGTCACTTCAGTTAACAGCATTATTCTAAACGCATTTGTATTTTTAGCTAAAAAACCAAATAATGTGTTTAATCAAATGATTAAAAAAACTTGAAGATCTAGTATATGGAATAATTTATTGTGCAGGATCTATGTTATATTTCAATAAAAGATTGAATTTTGTATAAATCATTATAAATGGATTATGTATATATCGCTGTTAGGCAATAACTCGCATATGGAGTATGTATGATAGATTTTAAGAATTCATCGGTTTTTAAATTAAAACCAATAGAATCAGATAAAGTGAGAGAGGATTTCCATAAATTTATGATTGATGGAGAAACTATTTTTGCTGCATTTAAAAGTGTTAGAGACCAAGTCGTTTTTACCAATAAAAGAATCATTGCTGCTAATGTGCAAGGTGTTACCGGTTCTAAAGTAGATTATACCTCTTTGCCTTACAGTAAAATCCAAGCTTTTTCAGTTGAATCATCAGGTACATTAGACTTGGATTGTGAAATTGAGGTTTACTTAAGTGAATTGGGCATGGTTAGATTTGAAATAAGAGGTTCTTTCGATCTTATACTGTTTAATAAATATATCAGTCAGTATATTCTTGCATAACGAGTAAGGTTAGATGTTTTTCCTAATTTTTTGAATAAGGCTTGTCGTCATTATTATTCCGCAGAGTAAAAGAGCACTTTGGCTGCCAATAATATACGTAAATCGGAGTTTGGTAGACATCTTTAAGTCTGATGACTTTTGTAGG
>JAJFJL010000037.1 GCA_021774055.1 Nitrosomonas sp.
CATCTAGCTTTGTCTTTATGTTCATCTTCTGCATTATGTAAACAGTTACATAGCCGTGCTATGCGCCTGTTTACACGCTTTGAATATGAGCATAAATCCTGTGCTAGCTGCTCAAGTTATTTCATGCGCGTTCCTTAGGGATTTAGCGACTCAGAAGGAATGCAATATAGAGGAACGTTGTTTCATCGGTTAGAAATAGGCATCCTTTTATTATTCATGGATGGGTAGCGTTACCTGATCACCCACATTGTGTCATTGAATTACCACCTAATGACACAGATTTTGCAACACGCTGGCGCTTGATAAAAATCAAAGGATTGCCGCAAACTGAGGAACTAAGTATTGTGCGGATACGGCGCGGCGAGAGGGGTGTTTGGCAACGGCGCTATTGGGGATACTTGATTCGTGATGCAAGAGATTTTAGTGCATATATGGATTACTTGCAGGATCTAGGTCATATTAATCCGGTAAAACATGGATTGGTAAAATTGGTGGCCGACTGGCCATATTCAACATTTCACAATTTAGTCACCCAAGGAGTTTATCCACCTGATTGGTCTGGTGGCGATGAAAAACAAGTGAGTTATGTAGAATAAACTTGCAACGCCATACATGCGTTAAATTCAACATAAAATTGTAGGGTGTCAATAAGCGTAGCGCATTGCACCAATTGTAGGAGCGTTTGTTCAATGCCAAATTGTCATAATATGTGATAAAACAGGTTGTTGGTGTTATTGATTTTAATTTGTGGTGCAATGCCCTACGGTTATTGCACACTACGATACTGAATACAATTTACAGGATAGTGGAATTCACTTTAACCTGACGTTGAGTAGTTTTTAAAGCTATCAATAACTTAGACAATTGATACGAGTTAGTTAGTCTTGATCTGTAACTAGAGAAGAAAAATTCTGCTCAAAAATAGCTTTATCACAATCGGCTAACTGTCCCAATACATTGATAATTAGACGATGATCTAATGTAAACAGTTTTAGACGAATAATTGATGCTACTGGTAACCCCGCGCTATCTAAATCTTTAATCTGTGTGTCCAATGGCCAATCATTATGTTTGGCAGAAGTGATCATTGCCATAACACTGTGACCAATGCATCTATTAAATGACTTAGCTGCAGAAATGATTAGTGCGGGTCTATTTTTAGTTACATATTTATCTGTAAATGGGAAGGGAACTTTAACAATGTCATACCGATTATAGGTCACGATATGCCTCATCATCTTCAGCACTATTCCACTCTGATAAAATGCCATTCAATGAACTTAAGTAGTCAACATCAACAGGCTCAACCCTACGGACAGATATTTTTCCATTTTCTTGGGTTTCCCATGCAAGGGTATCGCCTGTTTTAAGATGTAATGTTTTACGTACTTCAGCAGGCACTGTGACCTGACCTTTGCTGCTTAATTTGGCAAGTTGAAACATATGATTATCCAGTTGAAGTAAGGAGTCTTTAAAGTAAAGGATATTGAATCTACTTGCAACGTTAAAGTTCCGTCTGGTAGCTTTAATAGACTATAAATTCATACTGGCAAGAAATGTGGATTAACATAATTCGATCAATTGCTGCTTTTTGCCGGATGGGTTCGACTTTCGCCAAACTGCTTTTTTTGGGGTGGTTTTGGTTTTTCATGCATCTGAAGCCATTCGTTAATTTTTATAATAATAAGTATAAAAACTTAATGAGATGAGAATCAGTCTTTATTGTTTAGCAGGGTAAGAATATGCTGTATGGAAAATTGGGTATGGTTCTCCGAGTTCTTGAGATCAAATGTAAGGAAAAGACAGGACAGTTGTATCTCATGAGATGATCTAAATTAATCTCAATACGACCTGATAGTCTGGTGTTTTTGTAGGAATTAATCCAAAAACCACATTTCAATCTCTGCTAAAATGCAATGGTAATTTAAACCATTTAAATCTAGAGGGGAATTGATTATGGGTATTAGTGATGATATGAAAAACACGTACGAAAAAGCAAAAGATATTGCTGAAAATGTTGCGGACAAAGCACAAGAGCACGCAGGTGAAGCGATTGACAAAGCGAAAAATGTGGCTGGTGATGTTGCAGATACAGTACGCGATAAGGCAGAAGGTGCTTATGATAAAGCAAAAGATGTCACCGATGATATCGCAAAAAAAATATAGGATGTTGCCCATATTGTATTAGATAAGGTTGATGATTTAACCTATGCAGGTAACGAAACAGTCACAGATATTGAAGAAATAATTGTAGGAGAATCAAAAAAGGTAGTTAAAAATTATTTTGTCGCCTATCTTCTTTGAAATATAAGTTTTTAATAAATACCTAGAAATCTAACTCCAACAAGATAGATAGTGGCTATGTTAGCGTTAGTTGTTGGTGCCTTCCAGTGGGCCGGTTGATAAGCCATCAAAGTCAAAATAAAGTTCTGTAAAGTTCGAAGTTCTGGAGACACATTATTTAATTATTCCCAGTAGAATTACTCTTGCTAGTCTTGTCATATAAGTAATTAAGGAACGTGTCTCCAGATCTCTTTAATTAGAAGCTCCATTATCCCCACTTAAAGAGCATTGAGCTCTTTTCGCCCCAGTTACTCCTCTACCATGTCAGATTGATGTCGCACTTTTGCGATTAATAGTCATGGCTGCGCTAAAACATGTTGATTGACATAGTAAGTCGCATATGCTCCTCTTGTGCTGATATTAGGTAAAATCTGAGCAATTAAATAAAAAATATCCTACACTCGAAAAAAGGGTAAGGGATAGACACATAAACGCGTATGTACATTCGAACACATAAAATATTCCCCAAAGAATTTCCAGAAAGTTGGGCCTCCGACTGGGGCGAAGATGAATTCGGCCTATGGATGGCATTTACCTATAAAGGTGTGCGTCAGGCATTTCGTTGGTGTGAACCAGGTGCATTTATGATGGGTTCACCTAAGGATGAGCCAGAACGTTATAGCGATGGATTGCAGCACAAAGTGACATTAACTAAAGGTTTTTGGCTTGCTGATACTACAGTTACACAAGCCTTGTGGGAAGCAGTGATGGGTGACAATCCTAGTAAATTTAAGGGCGCAGAGCATCCAGTGGAAAAGGTTTTTTGGCGTAATGCGCAAACCTTCATTGATAAAATGAACAGTATGAAACCAACGTTAAAATTATGTCTGCCCAGTGAGGCACAATGGGAATATGCCTGCCGAGCTGAAAGTGTCACCCCATTTTGTTGGGGTGAACAGATTGACTCAACATTGGTTAATTTTGATGGAGATCGTCCTTATAACAGTGGGCCTAAAAGTGAATCCAGAAGACAGACAGTTGCAGTAAAAGACTTGCCATGTAATGACTGGGGTTTGCATCAAATGCATGGCAATGTATGGGAGTGGTGCCAGGATTGGTTCGCAGACTACCCCATGCCGTCAGTAGTTGATCCTGAAGGACCAAATACAGGCGATTACCGTGTGTTGCGCGGCGGCTCGTGGATCCACTACGGCAGGCGCTGCCGTTCTGCCTACCGTCTCCCTGACGGTCCGGCTAGGCGTAACGACTGCATTGGCTTTCGTCTTGCCCGAGGTCATTGAGCCCGGTCAAGCCAGTATAGGAGCAGGCCAGCAGCCGACTGGCAGCCGCGAAGAAAGCGGAGCGCGCGGGGGACAGACGGGGGATGGAGTGCGGGAGTTAAATTCAACCAATATTGGTAGGGCATTGATTAGTAGGGTGTCAATAAGCGTAGCGCATTGCACCGGTTGTGGTAGTGTTTATTTATAATATGTGACAAAAAAGTCAATTAGTGGTGCTGATTGTAATTTATGGTGCAATGCCCTGCGGTTATTGCACCCTACGATTCTAAAGAAACCTAATTAATGCCAAATTATCGCCGCATATGGTGCCCAAACGGTACTTATTTTTTTACTGTAAATTTGTTGCAACGACAGAATAATGATTTATTAATAAAATATATTGATTTGTTGAGGAGTGTTGTTTCATCGGTTAGAAATAAGCATCCCTTTATTATTCATGGATGGGTGGTGTTACCTGATCACCTGCATTGTGTCATTGAATTGCCACCTAATGACGCAGATTTTGCAACACGCTGGCGCCTGATAAAGATAGGATTTTCCAAAGGATTACCGCAAACTGAGAAACGAAGTATTGTGCGGATACGTCGTGGCGAGAGAGGTATTTGGCAACGGCGCTATTGGGAACACTTGATTCGTGATGCAAGAGATTTTAGTGCACATATGGATTATATTCATATTAATCCGGTAAAACATGGATTGGTAAAATCGGTGGCCGACTGGCCATACTCAACATTTCACAGTTTAGTCATCCAAGGAGTTTATCCACCTGATTGGGCTGGTGGCGATGAAAAACAAGTGAGTTATGTAGAATAAACGTACAACGCCATACATGAGTCAAATTCAACATAAAATTGTAGGGTGTCAATAAGCGTAGCGCATTGCACCGCTTGTAGGAATGTTCATTCAATGTTAAATTGCCATAATATGTGATAAAACAGCGTGTTGGTGTTGTTGATTGTAATTTGCGGTGCAATGCCCTGCGGTTATTGCACCCTACGATATTAAAAGGAAATATTTTTATATGGATCATCTTAAAGCTAAAAAAATCCGTTATTTAGAAGGGCAACTTGAAATCTGGGAAGATAAGTTGAACGATTTTAAAAAAGAATATGCTCATGCCGAGGGGGCCGAAGCACGATTCTCGTTAAAGCGCAAAATTAATGATGAAATTAATCCTGCGATTGCAGAAATTAATAAGCAATATATCACTTTAATTGATGGTGTTGATATTGTTGAAGCTGAGGCCAAGCCAATTATAGAAGAGTTTGAGAAAGCGGCTGAAAATACGAGTTACCAGCTTTCTGATGAACTTCAACAACAATTGAGTGCTATTTTGCAGGAAATCCGAGGCCAGAATAAAAATTCAGTCGCTAAGTTAAGAGTTATCTTGCCAATTATCCCAATGCTGTTTAATTATGAGCTTGAATTAGATAAAGAAAAGTTTTGGAATGATACTTATGGGAAGATTAATGGGAAGATTCGAGGTTTACTGAAGAAAAAGGCTGACATTGTAAACCCGTAGCTACCTCGTCGGCAGAAGAAGTTAATGCTCAGTCGTCGGGGCAAACTGAAGAAGAAAATAACGGATTTATTGCTGAAATACAAAAAAACATTTCCATAGCACTCTCAATGCCTGGTATGTCTGTTTATACCACCGTATTGTGGGAAGAGTTGAATAAAGTACTTTATTTAATGGGTTTAAAGCAAATTGATAATAATCCGGAATTAATAGCAGAATGGTTAGTTGTTGCTTTAAAAGATGGTGGAGATAAGTGCCTGGTTATTAATCAGGCACTATCAGGATCCGTGTTCAGGTGTTTTGATTTTAGTGAGGACCCAGAAAAACATGAACAATCTAAAGTAGACCATAAAGTCATTATTAAGGGTGTTGAGCAAATCCTTGGTTATTTAGTCAGCTCTGAAGCACAACTAAAAACACACTTACAAAACAAGGCTATTGAGCCACCTTAAAAAACAATTGTCGCATTAAAAAGCTGTCAAAAATAGAGAAATCATGGAAAATATACACTTTTAACTTAAATAATTCAGAAAAT
>JAJFJL010000038.1 GCA_021774055.1 Nitrosomonas sp.
TAGCTAAACGTATTGTCTGGTCTTTCTTCATGAGCCTGTTATTTCTTTGGATATTAGGCTATGTAATGCAACAAGATTGGTTTTACCAAGGTTTAGGTGTAGCAGTTACCTCTACCTCATCAACTGCAATAGCATTATTATTATTTTTCCTAGTAATGCCAGTGTTTACTTTTCTGTTACAACCTTTATCTAGTTTGTATTCACGAAAACATGAATTTGAAGCAGATAATTATGCCGCCAAACATGCTTCTGCCACTGACTTAACAAATGCATTAGTCAAGCTTTATCAAGATAACGCATCTACACTAACTCCAGATCCACTACACTCTGCATTTTATGATTCTCACCCACCAGCAGCGATAAGAATCGCTCATTTACAAAGTCAACAACAATCATGAATACTAGCGGCGGGGACTTAACGTCAAAACGATGTAAACCATGTGAAGGTGGTGTAGCGCCACTTTCACCCAGTGAGATTTTAGCGAAATTATCACAACTAGAGGCCTGGCAATGTTCAGAACAAGTTATCCATAAAACCTACAAATTTGATAATTATTTTCAGACCATGGCTTTTGTTAATGCAACAGCCTGGATTTCACATCGTGAGAATCATCATCCTGATTTGCTAGTTGGTTACAATCAATGCCAAGTGAAATACACCACTCACGCAATTAATGGATTATCTGAAAATGATTTTATCTGTGCAGCTAAATTAGATAAATTATTTACGATTTGAGTGCTACTAAAAAGCTACCAGATAAGCTACTAACTGGACAAGTAATTGCGGCATTTGGTCGCAATTACTTGATTAAAATAGCAGGCAAAAAAGATCTACGTTGCGTTATGCGCGGCAAAAAAAGTGGCTTAGCTTGTGGTGATCAAGTTGAAGTGTTACCAACAACTTCAGGACAAGGTGTTATTGAGCGGATTAAACCTCGCACTACCTTGCTGTATAGAAGTGATGCTTTTCGGGAAAAAATTATTGCCGCGAATATTTCCCAAATCATAATCGTAGTGGCAGCTGTTCCTAGTTTTAGTGAAGAACTAATAAACCGCTGTTTAGTAGCAGCGGAGAGTCAAAACATCAAAGTACTTATTATCCTAAATAAAGCAGACTTGATAGAGCCAAGCAAGGCTGCCGCCGCAACCTTAGAACTTTATCAACAACAAGGCTATACCTTGATGCAACTTTGTGCCAATCAAGACATAAGCGCACTTACCCCCTATTTAAAGCATCATTCAAGTATTCTTGCAGGTCAATCAGGCATGGGCAAATCTACCATTCTGAATACACTAATCCCTGAAGCAAAACGTGCCACCGCAGAAATTTCCACTGCTCTTGATTCTGGCTGCCACACCACCACCCACACCCATCTTTATCAGTTAGATGCAGACAGTTATTTAATTGACTCACCAGGTATACAAGCATTTGGCCTACATCATATTAAAAATGAAAATTTAGCCTGGGGCTTTATTGAATTTCAACCATATATAGGTCAATGTAAATTTAACAATTGTCGCCATACCAGCGAGCCAGGTTGCGCCTTGCTTGAGGCGGTTAAACAGGGAAAGGTAAATCAACGGCGTTTAAGTTTTTACCATCGGCTTTTGGAAACTACATGATGATTGTATGTGCTAAAGGTAGAATGCGTTTTATACACCGAAGGTTGTGATGATTAATGGAGTTTATTTGGATTGTCGGTTGTAACTTGGCTGATATCAAACGCATGTGATGTGCAGGCCAAATGCTGGGTTACGTTATATCGCTACGCTCAATAAACTAAGGAACGCGCATGAAATAACTTGAGCAGCTAGCACAGGGCTCATATTCAAAGCGTGTAAACAGGCGCATAGCACGGCTATGTAACTGTTTACATAATGCAGAAGATGAAATAAAGACAAAGCTAGATGCTAAAGTTATTCCATGCACGTTCCTAACCCAGCCTTGTATATTAAACACCTCTCTAAAATACAGGCACTGGGTCAGCTTGATGACACCTTCTAAATTATAGTCATTTAAAACCATTAAAATAAAACAAAAAACACTAAAAAATCAGTTTGCAATCATATGCACATCTAGTTCTATGCATTATTCTCAATGTGTAAATAACAGCATAAATAAATGGCATATCATCAAGCTGACCCAATGCCTACTCTTGAAGACACGACAAAACTAATGAGATTTCAAAGAAAATTAATTTATCTTATTTTATGCCTGCCTTTTATACTGTCAGCTTGCTCCATGCATAAGTTAACATCAGATGAACAAAATGAACTGTATACCTTGCCTGGCTTAAATCATGGCTTATTACAGTCACCTATTAATATTCTTTCATTCAAAGAAGAAACTGCTAAAAACCACAAGATTACTTTGCACTTTCAGGACAATATAGAAACCATTAGTAATATAGGAGATGTGGTGCAATTAAATTTTTCTGAAGGCAGTGTTATTTCATTTCGTGGGTTAACTTATAACTTCAAACAAATACATTTTCATACTCCGTCAGAACATTTTATTGATGGCATAACCTTCCCAATGGAAATGCATGTTGTTACAAATAAACCTTCCAAGAATAAAAATAATATTCCTCGTTACCTAGTTATTGCATTTTTATTTAAAATGGGCGAAGCAAGTCAGTTTATTGATGATTTTTTAAACCTAATTCCATCAACTGGTAATTCCGTAACATCGATAAAACCAGGCACGGTAAAATTGCGTGATTTATTTTATGGCACGGAGCAGCGTGAGATAGAAAATTTTTATCATTACAGAGGATCTTTAACAACTCCACCGTATACCGAAACTGTAGAGTGGTTTGTATTTAAAAATATTTTAGAAGCTTCTCCAGAACAGATAAAATCTATTAACCTTATTAAAGGAGATAATGCACGGCGCATACAGGGAACATTTGGCCGTAGTATTCATTAAATTATCAGGAAAAACTCTGCTCATTTCGTTGAGCATCAGTAAAATAATTCAATATAATGGCAACAACTTAAATCACAAACCGATGCATTAGGTGAGCCATCCATAGCTTGTGGAGTGTGCAGCATATCCTACGGCACTTACAAATTTAATTAATGCTTTCTATCTTCCAGACATGAAGTTTTGCCTCAACATGCTGGGGACTATTGAATATTTTGCTAACATAATGTACGCGCACTTTTGCGCCAGTTTTTAGACATTCTATTGCAAAATCAAATAAATCAGAATCAGTAGTAACAAAATGTTTAAATTGATTACCACTATTTCCAATTTGCAACGTTAATAAATGCTCTCTGAATTGTTGTCGACTTTTGGTCGCTTTGACTAGTCTCCCAAATTTGATACCTGAGGAAGAGCTGCCTTGTAGTGAAATAGAATCACTTTCAAGCTCTATGTTTTCCTGTGATTGATAATTTAATGCCGGGTATATATCAAGCAACTCATTAACTGCTGTGCATTCAAGGAACGATGCTCTTTTAGGTGTTTTGTACTGTAATACAACATAACTACCAACAAGACCTGCAAGAGTTTCATAACCATCGTCGTCAAAACAGAAACGTAGCGGATTTAGGCTTGTTATATTAGTCAGCGATTGTTGTGTGGACCTATGATTTACAGCCATACCGCTGCTTTCATGACCCAGCAAAATATCTCCACTTATCACGCGATTATTAGCACGTTCACGTTTAATTTCATTAAGTTGGCCCATAGCGAAACCATTTAATTGTGCAGAAACCACGCTAGGAGCTAACAACAAGCAACATAGCAACAAAACATACGTATTAGAAGAAATCTTTTTATTAAATAAGTTATAGTTTTTCATACTTGAGAAATAAGGTTTTTAACTAATCATGAATAATAGTGCATGGAATGCACCCTATCTGACTGTTATTTTATTATGAAATATATTATTGACTGATGCTACCTAATTAATAGTTTATCTGAAGACTGCCTCAGTTTAATCTGCCATTAACAAAGAGCAGATTTTATATATTACCTAGATCCTGCAAGTAATCGTGCATATAATGTGCACGATTACTTGCAGGATCTAGGTATTAATACTAGGGGCTGTTGCCGTTTCACATAGGCAACCATAAGAGCGCACAAACCAAGGCTACAGATCCTTTAAAATTTCGCTTTAGTTTGTCATATCGTGTAGCAATAGCTCTGAAATGTTTAAGCCTTGCAAAAATATTTTCAA
>JAJFJL010000039.1 GCA_021774055.1 Nitrosomonas sp.
TCCTTCTTCCTACCCTTTTTGATTCTTCTCTTAGGATATCTCTTTATAAAACAGAGTTTGTTTAAATTCAATGTCATTTAACGCTAGCATAGTTCTGATCTCCTCCCGACTTAATTGCGGTAATTTGTAAACTAGAATCATTTCAATAAAACCTAAACGACCCGAACCTATATCATCACAACGCTGGGCTAATTCTTTGGCTAATGTAATTGTCTGTTGGTTCTGACTAGCAATCAAACGAATCAACTCAAGAGAAAAAGTTTGCTATATGGAACAATCTGTTGTGCAGTATGTGTACAATCATTTGTAGGATCTAGGTATAACCTTATCCAACACCACAAAATGATATGCCAGCTTATCATCAGTATCTAACAAATGTTTTTCACGCGCAGTTTCAACCCATTCATCAGAATCAAATACCGGAAAAAAAGTATCACCCGAGAAATTTTGCTGAATCTCGGTGAGATAAATACGCTGGCATAAATGTAAGGTTTGTTTATACAGCTCAGCACCGCCAATAATGAATCCTTCACCGTTGATTTCATCACAATCAGCACATACCTTTATCGCTGCATCAATTGAATTAACAACAATCGCACCCTCCACTTGATAATTATTCTGGCGTGTGACAATCACGTTAAGCCGGCCTAGTAAGGGTCGACCAATTGATTCATAAGTCTTGCGACCCATGATAATGGCATGACCCATAGTCAATGCCTTAAAATGCTTAAGATCAGGCGGTAAATGCCATGGCAATGTGTTATTTTTACCAATAACTTGATTGCTTGCCATTGCGACTAATATTGATAAGCGTAAGTTAGTCATACGGCAATCGGTGCCTTAATTGCTGGGTGTGGATGGTAATTCTCAAGTAAGAAGTCTTCATATTTAAAATCAGAAATATGTTTGACGTTGGTATTTAATTTCATTGTTGGCAGTTTCTTAGGCGCCCGGCTTAATTGTTCTTGGGCTTGCTCAAGATGATTAGTATACAAATGGGCATCACCAAAAGTATGAATAAAGTCTCCTAATTTCAAATCACAAACTTGTGCCACCATCATGGTTAGCAATGCGTAAGAAGCGATATTAAACGGCACGCCAAGAAAAATATCTGCACTACGTTGATAAAGCTGACAAGAAAGTTTTCCATCCGCAACATAAAATTGGAATAAAACATGACACGGCGGCAATTTCATTTTATCCAGGTCTGCAACATTCCAAGCGGAGACTATTAATCGTCTAGAGTCAGGAGTATTTTTGATTTGCTCAATCAATTGTTTAATCTGGTCAATTTGTTGTCCATCAGCTGTTGGCCACGAACGCCATTGGTAACCATAAATTGGGCCTAGGTTGCCATGCTGATCAGCCCATTCATCCCAAATAGTCACCCCATGTTTAGTTAAATAGGCAATATTAGTATCCCCATTAAGAAACCATAATAATTCATGAATAATCGATTTTAAATGGCATTTTTTAGTGGTTACTAACGGAAAACCATCGGATAAACAAAAACGAATTTGATAGCCAAACACCGAACGTGTGCCTGTTCCCGTACGATCAGATTTTTCATGACCATGATCCAGTACATGTTGCATTAATTTAAGATATTGCTGCATAGAAAATTTATGATTACAAGGTCGATAAATAAAAAATATGGACAAATGCCCCTATCCAGAAAAACGTAGTGTTAACGTATGTTATATAATGCGCAGTTCACATGATACCTAAATCCTGCGAACAATCGCAGAGTTTAGAGATGTGCATGAAATGAATTGAACCGCCAGCGTAACAAAGTGAGTTATTCAAGTTATTTCATGCACTTCCCTTAGGTGGCAGTCCGTATTCTATTTAACAAGGTCGTTGTCAATGCTTGCATCACTTAAACAAAATGCTTCACCAATCGACGAATCAACTAAAACAACCCACACTTTAGTCATATTGCCAAAACTAGAGCGTTTACCCAAGAAATATAACATTCCTGGCGAAGAAACCCTTAAAAATCAATTAATACGTCGCAATATAAAACTAAATAGCCTAAGTGAAGCAGCGCTAAGTGCTAATTTAGCAAATGGTTCTTTGTGTACTTGGATAATGCTTGACTCAAATGAATCTGTTTTTACACAGCAAACCAGTATTCGCAAAGCATTACAATTATTACTGATAGAAAATCCATCAGAAATATGTTTGGTTGTTTTTGGCAACACCAGTCAAAAACGTGTCTTCGCAGAATTAGCAGTCTATACAACCTGGATAAACGGCGCAGTGTTACCAGTACGCAAACGAAAGCCAGAAAGACAGTCGTTAACCTCCATTGTGTTGTATGGCTATGAGGATTCCGATGACTTTACCTTGCTACGCGCGCAAGCAGAAGGCAATTTATTAGCCCGCGGGTTAACCGTATCTCCTCCCAATGAACTAACACCAAATGCATACCGTAAGCAAATTAAAAAACTAGCATCAAACGAAGGCTGGAAGCATAAAGAGTATGATATGGGCGCACTACGTGAGATGGGAGCAGGTGCATTTGTCGCAGTCGCACAAGGTAGTGATCCAGAAGATGCAGCAATTATACATTTGCAACGACGAGTCAATAATAGCGCCTCAAATAACAAAACAGTGGCTCTTGTAGGAAAAGGTATTTGCTTTGATACCGGCGGTCATAATCTAAAAGCTTCGCGCCACATGCATGGCATGCACGAGGATATGAGTGGCTCAGCTGTTGCTTTAGGAATATTACTTGCCGCAACACGAGCTAACCTTCCGGTAAATATTGATTGCTGGTTAGCTGTTGCACAAAACCATATTAGCCCTCGCGCCTATAAACAAAACGATGTTATTAGTGCATTAAATGGCTTGACTATTGAAATTGTTCATACTGATGCGGAAGGACGGATGGTATTAGCTGACACTCTAACTCTTGCAGAAAAGCAAAAGCCTGATTTAATCATTGATTTTGCGACACTAACTGGCAGCATGTGCACAGCATTAGGATCACGTTACAGTGGCATTTTTAGCAACAACGAGAATTTGACACAAAAATCACTAATAGCCGGGAACTTAAGTGGTGAACGTGTCTGCGTATTCCCTATGGATGCTGATTATGATGAAAGCCTGGAAAGTAAAATTGCAGATATTAAACAATGTACGTTGACTGGAGAATTTGATCATATTCTTGCCGCACGTTTTCTTAATCGTTTTGTAAATGACACACCATGGATACATATGGATCTGTCCGCCTGCAATCATAAGGGTGGACTGGGTGCCGTTGGCAGTGACGTAACTGGGTTTGGTGTCGGCTGGGCTATCGAATTAATGCGATAGAAACAGCAAATACTCACAAGATTTAATAGGCTAAACAGTTTTTTTCTGACTGGTACCGATGGTACCAAGTGACTTCACAATAAGCACCAGCTTCTGACCAATCGCTAAGCGTTCATTATTGCTATTCCATAATTTAATTTGTTTGACCGTAATACCATAGCGACCAGCAATCTCAGACAGCGTGTCACCTTTTTTTACAATATAAATAAATTGCTTAATGGATATAAAATCGTCTACTTGCTGACTTAACAGCAGCTTCTTACGAACAATCGTTGCAGTTACTTTAAAAGCTGGTTTACGGCGAACAATTGGCAACTTATAGACAACAGTTACGCCAGCTTTAAGAATAGGTTTGCGCCGAACAATCGTTACATCTGCCGCAATATCATTGCCTCTTGTTAATCTAGACTTATCATAGGCTTCAATATTTCTTAGGAAAATTGAAGCCTTAGCAAGTGGCAACAATAATTGACGTGGAGAATCAGTAACTTTTATAACAGCCTGCTTATAAGCTGGATTTAATTTATTAAATTTCTTAATAGAAATATTTGCAAGCCTAGCTACCAAAGCAATATCAATATGATTATCTACATCAATAACAGCAAAATAAGGCTTATTTGGTATTGCATCAAGCTTAATACCAAAAGCAGCCGGATTAGCTACAATATTTTTAATCGCGATCAGCTTATGCACATGATTACTGGTTTCAACAGGTAATTTAAGATGATGAAAGCTTGCCGGCAACCCTTTCTTTCTATTATCGTCCAATGCCCTACCCAAGGCACCTTGGCCCCAATTATAGGCCGCTAAAGCCAATTTCCAATCACCAAATTTATTATGCAGGTATTGCAAATAATCAAGCGCTGCATGAGTTGCCGCAAGCACATCCTTGCGATCATCATGCCAACGGTTCTGTGCCAAACCAAAACCTTTACCTGTAGATGCTGTAAATTGCCATAAACCTGCGGCATTACTACCTGACTTAGCTTTCGGATCAAAAGCACTCTCGACGATTGGTAATAACGCGATTTCCAGCGGCATGCCGCGCCGTTCAACTTCTTCAACGATATAGTATAAATAGTATTTACTACGTGCAGTAATTTGATCTATATGTATCTGACTACGGGTATAAGAAGCTTCATTCTTACGTACCTCTTTATCATCATACGCAGTTAAAGCAAAACCTGAGCGAATACGCTCCCATAAGTCATTTGGATCATTCGTAGATTGATAAGCAAATAATCCATCATTGCTTGCAAGAACATTAACCGTAACGCTCGCATTTGCAGTAAAAGCTAGCCATGTCATGGTAAAGAAAACTATCAATTTTTTAATAAAATACAGCACGCTCACCAAAAACTCTAGCAATATACATATTTCATACTTATATTTCATACTTAAACCTTGCAATTTTTTGGTAGGACACTGAATATATACTGCACAATTACTAATTAGGAGCGCGCATGGGATAAATTAGGCAACTAGCGCAGGATTTATGTTCATATTCAAAGCCCTGCCCCGTACTTGATACGGGTGCGTATAAACAGGCGCATAGCACGGCTATGTAACTGTTTACATAACGCAGAAGATGGGCATAAATACAAAGCTAGCTATTGCCGTGTATTAAACTGTTGTTCAAAATTATTTAGCAATACAGTCGGCTGCGGTTTCCATCCATTTTTGCGATGCTCAACCACAACATTGGTAAAAATACCACCACGCACATAAAAACGTGCCGTAAAACGTAAATACCTTGGTTTTAATATTTTTACGATATCATCTACAATCTGATTAGTAACCGCCTCATGAAAAACGCCCTTATTTCGAAAAGACCCCATATACAATTTAAGGCTCTTTAACTCAATACATTTTTTATCTGGAATATAGTCCAACGTCAAAATTGCAAAATCAGGCTGCCCTGTCTTAGGACAAAGACAGGTAAACTCAGGTATTTGCATATGAATATGATAATCCCGCTTTAATGCTGGGTTAGGAAATGTTTCTAATTCTTTTGCTGACTTGTCAGACATGTTCTTATATAAATATAATCAGTTAAAATATCTCTCTAGCGCAGCGAATGCGCCCGTTACTTCCACAATTATAACCTGTTACCAAAAAAATTGCGTCTTACCCATATAAAACTAGCCGGTTTCAAATCTTTTGTTGAGAAAACAATAATTCCTATATCTGGCAACTTAGTTGGTGTTGTCGGACCAAATGGTTGCGGCAAATCAAATGTCATTGACGCAGTACGCTGGGTGCTAGGTGAATCAAAAGCATCCGCCTTACGTGGCGGCTCTATGCAAGATGTTATTTTCAGTGGCTCAGCCAACCGCAAACCAATTGGTCGCGCCAGTGTAGAACTAATATTCGACAACAAGCTTGGCAAAGCAGCCGGGCAATGGTCAAGTTACGCAGAAATTTCAATTAAACGGGTCGTCCAGCGTGATGGCGATTCAGCCTATACCGTCAATAATATTCGGGTACGTCGACGTGATGTTACCGATATATTTCTGGGTACAGGAGTAGGCGGCAAAGGCTACGCTATTATCGAACAAGGCATGATTTCACGGATTATAGAAGCCAAGCCTCAGGAATTGATGGTGTTTCTGGAAGAAGCTGCTGGCGTATCTAAATATCGGGTACGCCGTCATGAAACTGAACTACGTTTAGCCGATACTGAAAAAAATCTTTTACGAATTGAAGATATTCATCAAGAACTTAATAAGCAACTAAAACATCTTGAAGCTCAAGCTGAAGTTGCACAGCAATTTAATACAACACAAGAAAAACTACGTCACACACAAAGTCTTCTGTGGTTAGCATATAAAAATGAAGCCGAAGCACAGCACACCAACGCTAAAGAAGAAATTCAACGTTTGGAATTAGAGTTAGAAACAGAAACAAACGCTTTACAGGAGACAACCACAAAACTTGAAGAAAACCGCAAACAGCATTACGCAGCCAGTGAACAACAACATCAAGTACAAGGGAAATTATATTCAGCTAATGCGGAACTTGCAAGACTTGAACAACAGCAACAACACCTACGTGAGAGTGCTGAACGTTTAACCCAACAAATCACTGTTGTAGAAAAACAACAAGAACAAAATAATGAACAAAAAAACGATTCTGTTAATGATTTAGATCATTGGCATAGCGAAGCTGAAATAGCACATCTAGAGCATGCGGCTAGCCAGCAGAAAAATAATCTTGAAAATAAAAAATTACCGCTAATAGAAGCTGATTTTCGTACCTGCCAAGAAAAATTAACTAGCTGTCAACAAAAGCTTTTCACAATTGAACAAACCATACAGCTTAATAACAACCATTATGCTAATGCTAATAAAACCTTACAAAACCTAGAGTCACGGCACCTACGTTTGCTGCAAGAGCAGGCAACATTACCACAACCAGATTATTCAGCATTAACTGATCTACAACAGCAAACAGAGTGTTTGGAAACTAGCTTGTCCCAAAAAAAATCAATCCTGACACAAACCAATGACCAGTTACCTGCGGCGACCTTGGCGAAAAATCAAGCCACGCAAGATGTACAAGCATTACAACAAACACTGACTCAAACACAGGCACGCTTTAATATTTTGCAACGTCTACAACAACAAATTGATTGTGACCAATCATTAAGCTCTTGGCTTAGCAAACATAAATTTAATGAGCTACCTAGATTATGGCAGGATATTCAGATTAAAGGTGGCTGGGAGAATGCATTAGAAGCAGTTTTACGTGAACAACTTAATGCCACTGCATTTAATCAACTAGAAATAATACAAGACTGGAATGATGACCTGCCCCCTGGAAAATGGACTTTATTTGAATCACCCAAGAATACCGAGCAAACCGTCAACAAAATCATCAACAATCATGACAACTGGAAACCAATCCAGCAGTATTTAAGCTACCGCAACCTTGCAGTTAAACCTGTGTTAGAAGAATGGTTAGATAACGTGTATGTAGTTGAGAACCTACAGCTAGGTTTAGCGCAGAGAGAGCTATTAAGCCCTGGTGAAAGACTGGTGACACGTGCAGGGCATATTTTTTCTCGTCACAGCTTAACTTTTTATAGCCCAGATTCTGAATTACATGGTGTATTAGCAAGACAACAAGAATTAATTGAGATTGCTGCTGAAATAAAAGAATTAGAGCAAACTGTTGCTGATGAAAGTTCTGAACTTGCTGTGACTGAACAAGTCTGCCATGAAATGGAGGAAGCTATTGCTATATTGCGTCATGAAAGTGAGCAGCTGCAAATACAGCATCATGAATCACAACTACAGACAATTAAACTTTCTGAGCTAGCTGAGCGCACAAATCACCGGCGCCAACAAATTGACAACGAATTAACAGAAATCAAACAACAACAGCTAAGCGAAAATGAACACAAACAATCCGCACAAATACAATTAGATGCCAATTCTGTACAACTTGACGAACTAAAAAGCCAGCAACAAAAAGTACAATCTGCACAGGATGTTGCTGATCAGTTACTTACCTCACAACGTCAATTGGTGCAAAATACCCAAAAGCAGGCACAACAAGCTGAATTTCATGAAACAACTTGCCGCAATAAAATTTATGAAATTGAACAGATTATCAGTGCACTTGATAACAATGCTGATCAATTGAACAAAAATTTAGATCACTTGTTAGCAGAAAATAGTACTATTGACGAAACAATACTGAACGATCAACGGCAAGAATGTTTAAATCAGCGTACAAAATTAGAACAACTTGTTATTGATGCACGCGACACTTTAGACAATGCTAGCAATAAGTTACAACAAATAGAGCAAACTCGTATGGCCTACGAACAAAAATTGCCACCGCTACGAGAATCAATTAATAAAGCTTGTCTTAAGGAGCAAGAAGCACGCATCCGTAAGAACCAATTTGTTGAGCAATTAACGGCTGTCGCCGCCGACGAAAAAGAATTATCTACAATATTAGGAAAAAAACAGCCTGCAGAACTACAGCGTGAAATCAAACAACTTAAATCACAACTAAGCTCACTTGGTGCTGTTAATCTTGCCGCGTTAGATGAGTTAAAAGAGCAGCGCAGCCGTGAGAATTATTTAAATACACAACTAAATGATTTACGAGAAGCTGTTATAACATTAGAAAATGTTATTCGACGTATTGACGATGAAACACGAGAGCGGCTGCAAAAAACTTTTGATACAGTTAA
>JAJFJL010000040.1 GCA_021774055.1 Nitrosomonas sp.
TACCATATTTAATTGTTAATATATACAAGCTATCAAAATAGCGGAATACTTTGTTTTATTCAAGTTTTAAGTTTTAATAATATCATATTCAATTTTTAAGGAGAAAGAAGACATCTTATGGATTCACAGCAGTCTCAAAAATATTTTGAAACGTTAATTCAATCACAATTAGCTCGCATTGGAAAGATGAAGACTGAGTCGGATTGGATTGATTATCAGACTTTAAACCAATAGTTGTCGGGATTTGCGGTGGGGATGGAATTGGTCATTTTCTCGCTTGCAGAGTCTCAACGTGTAATGGAATTCTTATTAAAAGAGCAGGCTGCCGATGGAAAAATCAAATTCAGGGTCATTGAAGGATTAACAATAGAGACGCGCGCTGAAGTCAGCAAGGCTATTCCTGAGGATGTTTTGGATAAACTCAAGCAATGCAATGTTATTTTAAAGACCACCACACCAAGAAAAGGGGATCCCTGGAAAGGTGCGAATGCTGCTATGCGTAAAGAGCTTGAACTTTTTGCCAATGTTCGTTCTGTTTAGGTACTCAAAGATGGTATCGATTGGGTTTTGTTCAGAGAAAATACTGAAGGAGCCTATGCGCTTGGTAGCAATGGTGTAAATATCTCGGATGATTTGGCCATCGATTTCACAGTAACCACAACGCAGGATTGCGAATGCATTATGCGCCTTGCATTCGAATACGCCGACAAAAATAACGCTGGCTTTCAGTTGCTGGGGGAACCGAAGGATCCAGACACTGGTCAAATATACTTTCGAGTGGCGCTCGAAAGTTGAAAAAAGACGCCCCTCAGTCAACTGCAAAGCTATGCTAGCAGAGAGCCTCTATTTAACTACCGTCTCCATGAAATCATTCTTCGAGAGTTGTCGTCGAAATAAAGGCACTTGCAATTGCGTTCGATCGTTTTTCAAAGCGATAGTCTATCGTTATCCAAGGCTTTCCTGAAGTATCTATTTTGAGCTATCTGATAAGATAACTCGTTTTGGGGGAATAAATCAGTCAGTTCGTCCAAAAGACGTTGTGCTTGAATTGGGGCGCTCTCAGATAGAACCGATAGATAGGTTAGTTTGTCCCATAAGAAGCCGTCACATTCATCCCAAAGTCTTTCATAATAGCCAATGGCTGCATTCAAATCGTTATTGTCAAGTTTAGACACGGCAAGAAAAGCAAGTAGAGTACCGAATCCCTTCCGCCCATTGATAACCTCCCTCATTTTTGCCAATGCTTCATCACGAAGCTTAGCATTTTCAAAATTCAAAAGAAACTGTTCATACGCTTCTGCTTGTTCATGAAAAGGATGTCTGTAATCGCCAATTTGGTTTCCTTGTTTTTGCCACCAAACCTGTACTTCATTATACGGAGGTGTTGAGGAGAATCTCATATTTGTGATATTCTCAAGTGCAGTTACTGCTGAACTGGCGACTCTAAGATCTGGATCATGAATAGCAAGATGAACAAGATCCTCAACAAAATAGGTCAATTTTCGTTCCACAACATATTTAGTATGAATACGTTTTTGCAGAGAATGAGATTCGGAACGAAAATACCAGTGGACCTGCTCCGCCGTTAATCTCCTAAGCTGAGCTTGAAGATGAAACTTTAGCTCATGATCGAATGCTTCCTGATTATGTCGAAACTTCCAATAAAAATCACTTACTGTCTGCCAAGACTGCTCTACATGTTGTCGGAGCAAATCAGATTCAAAGTCATTTCTGTCTGCCAGCGAGTCTCGTAGTGCCATGAGTTCAACAAATGCCTCTCTACTTTCAACTGGTGAGATTGCGTCTTTAGCAAGTAATGAGATGCGGAACTGCAATTTACTTTGCATCTCATTTTTATAGGAATCGTAGCTTCCCCAAAATGTTAGGGCGAGTGAAATTAAGAAGCCAGACCACCATAAATACCGTTTGATCCTGGAATTATCATTCTTTGCTGTAAATGCATTAAAAATGCATGCAAGACAAGCAAGGGCTCCAAGAATTATGCAAGTCCACATAAGGTTCCCACGCTATTTGCTAGTATTCACGGTTTAACTTGTTGCAATACTACAGATCACAGAACTTTAAGAAATATCATAATATTGACGCGGCAACTAAACTACTGAATTTCATCTGAAGCTTTGCAATCAAGTTGAAACTAAATAATGGATTAAAAGTTATCAATTATTTCATTGAAAACAGTGCTTGGCCGCATTACCAGCGACGCTTTTTTCGTATTCGGCATATAGTAAACATCGAGGTCAACAGGCTGACCTTGAGCCGCTAATAATTCCTCATTGATTGTTGCCTCATTCTTGCCAAGTTCATCCGCCAGCTTTTCAAAACGAGTCTTCATATCAGAATTATCATCCTGGGATGCTAACGCCCTGGCCCAGTAGAGGGTCAAATAAAACGTGCTGCCTCGGTTATCAAGCTCATTCACTTTGCGGCTTGGTAGTTTTCCATTTTCAAGGTATTGAGCAATAGCCTGGTCCAGACTCTTAGCAAGGATAGCAGCTTTTTCATTCCCCGTCTGTTCAACAATCATTTCGAAAG
>JAJFJL010000005.1 GCA_021774055.1 Nitrosomonas sp.
GCAGTTCCTGCCGTTGTTGATCCACGAGCCGCCGCGCAACACACGGTTATCGCCTGTTTGACCTTCACCCGGCATCATTTTACACAATCACAGCCGGATGATGCAGTAAGTTTTTTCGCCGCCAGCCAACACTATCAGTTCTCATTTTTAACGGTGATACCACCACTTATCATCTATAAATACCGAAAAAATGTGCTAACCGAGGGGTCACAGTATTACCCTTAGTATTTTTATTGGATTCATATTAATCCAGGCGCATGTTGCCGTAAAACTTGTTCTGCTACATTGGCAAAACGTTGACGTGTAGCTGTAAAAAACTGGCTGAGTTCATTATTTGCTGGTATTAAGTCAATTGATGCCAGATCTAACAGCGACCACCCTTGCTTAATATACTCATCAATAAGCTGGTCGAGCTCGTTTAACCAATTTTTTCGCTGCGTAACCAAGTAAGGGCTGTTCAAATTAAGCAGGTTAATGGTGTATTGTGCTTTTTGATGGTCATGACTATTTAGATCGTGTGACGGCTCCACCAACCCATTAGACAAATAAACAAAATAGCTGGCGCAATTCGCCTGCAAGCAAGAAACAAATAAATTGGCATCATAGCCACTCTGTTTCGCATGGCCACCGAATACATCATTCTGCCCCCTATTTTTCAGATCCTCGCTGGACAGCGCACTCAATACTAGATTGCTGTAATCGAAGGTGCGTTGCGGATTTTGGCTTTTCGGTTCCAAGTGTTCTATGTGTGTACCAAGATCATATTTATCAGGACGAATTTCCGAATAAGCACAAAGTGCATATTGTTCTCTGACTAAAGAATTTGTTATGTTAGCTTTATGCCTAAAGTTACGCCAACTGCTGGTTGCTTGTTCTTTGGTTGTTGGTGGATTGTTATGGGATTGTTGAAGATATAATCCTCCTCGATTTGTTTTAGTGATTGATCTCATCCTTTCCTTTTAGCGCCTCTTGTCGGCGAATGCTGCGCGCTATCTTTTGTAATTGTGGATGCTGTTCATTAAGACTTTGCTTTAAATCGGCGAACAGTATTTTTGCACGCTCTAATTGATAGCTGCCTTGATCAACCAAAGAAGTTAGTTCATCCAGTTTCTTTTTTTCTGGCACGGGTGGTTGTGGGTCAACATGCATAATAGCTTGCAATATATCGTTACTAGGTTCACCGTAAGAAAACGCGACAGGTGTGGCAGCCACATGATTTCCTTCAATATTAGCGCCAAGCACACGAATGCATTCTTTGGGCACGGTCGAAAGCACCTGCGGGCTATGCGTGGTTACAATAAATTGAATCTTTGGAAAAGCGTTTTGTAATGAACCAATAATAGTTTGTTGCCATGCTGGGTGTAAGAACATATCAACTTCATCAATCATTACAATACCGTTTGTTTCAAGAGCGGCCTGTACACCTAAGTGAGGATTAAGTTTAATACAGCGAAAGGCAATGTCGGATACTAATACGACGATATTACGTAAACCATCACTCATTAAGCTAAGTGGTAATGCACCATAATCAGGGTGTGTGAGAACTAATTGCTGTTGTTGAGTAGAGCTGTAAGCAATGTCACCCCAACCAGTTGCTTGTTTAGTCACTTCATTCACTGCATTTTTAACCGACACAATGGTATCTTCAAATTGCTTTAGTTCTTCTGAGTGATTAGTTTGTGAGCTTTCCAATCCTTTAATTTGTAGTTCGCGATAACTGCGATAGACCCAACCGTACCAATCTTCAAATTGTTTATAACTTGATGAAGCAGTCAAACAATTATGGTAGCCCCATAAACGTGAATGTGTGCCGATATTGAGTTTTTTCCCGGCCACAACAGAGGTGTAGCGCCCCTGATACCACAAGCGTCCTGTTCCTAAATATACAACCAATGGTAAGTCGACGGTTGATCCTAATTCTTGGTCTCGTATTTGAGCTTGCAATTTTTTGCCATATTGCGTGAGTTTCTTAGTTTCATCGTCATGTAACGTGCTAGTGTTTATTTTTAATTTGTTGCGGGTTTGCGTCCATACTTTTGATTGTTGATCTGATTTCCACTTGCCTGTTGCCGTAATTGTTGCAGGAATTGCCGCTTCCATATTGCCTTGTGGGTGGCGCAATAACCGCACATCTTCAATTTGAATGGTGGCAGACTTTCCTGTTTGGCCACCTAAATCAAAGGCTTTTACAAATGGCCACATAACGATGCGAGCAGCATCAATCAAGGTTGTTTTGCCACCCCCATTAGGTGCAATTAAAACAGTTAACTCAGGATGCAATTTAAGCTCAAGATTATCAAAACATCGGAAATTTTTAATAGTTATAGATTCTATCTTCATAAGGATTCCTTTGGTACTACGGCTTTTGACAACAGGTTTTTCAAATCATAGTTGATACTTGCCACACTAAAATCAGATTCCTGGGTAAAGGAATACTTAATGTAGTATGGAACAAAGGGGACACTACTCTTGGTTCTTTAACCAGCTAAAAAATCAATGCTTTTATCGTATTTAAAGGGTGGAGACAACTTTTTTGTATTAATTGGAAACTGGACTTTAGTCCCGCTAATGTTTAGTCCCGCTAATGATATGCAGGGCTAACGCCCTACTTCCAATGTTTAAGGGAGATGGAAAAATATAATCATCCAAAAACAAACCCCGTTAGTTAATGTTAACCAAACAATACAACTTTGTATGGTGTCAATAAGCGTAGCGCATTACACCGATTGCAGTAGCTTGTGGTGCAATGCGCTACGCTTATTGACACCCTACTTTACGCGGCTGCCAGTCGGCTGATGGCCTGCTCCTGTACTGGGTTGACTGGGCTTAATGACCTCGGGCAAGACGAAAGCCAGTGCTGCGGCTACGCTCAGTCGGGGCGCAATGGATACGGTAGGCAGAACGGCAGTCTCTGCCGTTGCTGATCCACGAGCCACCGCGCAACACACGGTAATCGCCTGTATTTGGTCCTTCAGGGTCAACTACTGACGGCACGGGGTAATCTGCGAACCAGTCCTGGCTCCACTCCCATACATTGCCATGCATTTGATGCAAACCCCAGTCATTACATAGCAAGTCTTTTACTGTAACTATCTGTTCTCTGAATTCACTTTTAGGTCCATTGTTATAAGGACTATCTCCATTAAAATTAACCAATGTAGAATCAATCTGTTCACCCCAACAAAATGCTGAGACACTTTCAGCTCGGCAGGCATATTCCCATTGTGCTTCGCTGGGCAAACATAATTTTAGTGCTGGTTTCATGGCATTCATTTTATCAATTAAGGCTTGTGCATTCTGCCAATTAATATTTTCCACCGGACGTTCTGCGCCATTAAACTCACTAGGATTGTCTCCCATCACCGCTCCCCACAGGGCTTGTGTAACCGTGGTGTCAGCAAGCCAAAAACCTTTGCTCAATGTAACTTCATGTTGAGTCTCGTCAGCACCAAATAATTCTCGATCAGGCTCATCCTCAGGTGAGCCCATCATAAATGTACCCGGTTCACACCAACGAAAAGCCTGACGCACGCCTTTGTAGGTAAATGCCATCCATAGACCAAACTCATCCTCACCCCAATCGGAGGCCCAGCTTTCTGGAAATTCTTGCGGGAATATTTTGTGGCTACGGATATGGATCATGGAAGATTCTTGATATTTAGGCGGCCAACCGGTGGGCTTTCACACGGAAACCCAGTGGCCTTGTTTTTTTATTTAAGTAACAAAAATTATAACTGGTAGGGTGCGTTCCACGCACCACAAACATAATGGTATTAAACACACCCTACCTGGCTGCGATATCACCTGAAATGGCATCAAGAACCGTAGAATCGTAGGGTGCAATAATCGCAGGGCATTGCACCATAAATTACAATCAACACCTCCAATCATTTTGTTTTCATCAGGTCAGCTAATAATTTAATGTTAAATAGATGGTTTTATAATCGGTGCGGTGCAATGCGCTACGCTTATTGACACCCTACCAATCAATGCCCTACCAATGTTGGTTGAATTTAACTCCCGCATTCCATCCCCCGCCTGTCCCCCGCGCGCTCCGCTTTCTTCGCGGCTGCCAGTCGGCTGCTGGCCTGCTCCTGTACTGGCTTGACTGGGCTCAATGACCTCGGGCAAGACGAAAGCCAATGTCGCTGTTACGCTCAGACGGACCGTTATGGTCACGGCAGGCAGAACGGCAGAACCTGCCGCCGTAGAACCACGAGCCGCCGCGCAACACACGGTTATCGCCAGCATTTGGTCCTTCAGGATCAACTACTGACTGCAAGGGATAATCTGCGAACCAATCCTGACACCATTCATCCACATTGCCGTGCATTTGGTACAAACCCCAGTCATTACATGGCAGCTCTTTTACCGCAACGGTCT
>JAJFJL010000041.1 GCA_021774055.1 Nitrosomonas sp.
ATTATGTTCTACAGCAAGGAAATGATGGTTGGAAAATCGCCAATATTATTGTTGATGGTGTTAGTGATTTGGCATTGAAACGAACCGAATATCGTGCCATTTTGCAACGAGATGGTTTCTCCGCGTTGGTTGAAATGTTGATAGAAAAAATCCACCTGGCTGATCAGGATTAATATCTAACCTAGATCCTGCAAGTTATCATGCATATAGTGTGTAACAATCTGTTGTGCAAAATGTGTATGATCACTTGCAGAATCTAGGCTTAATTTGGGTAGGGTGCGTTTTACGCACCAACGTTATAAATGGTGCATGGAATGACCCTACTGGTGCTTCTAAACTACTTTGGGACTGATATGAATGATGCCCTAATTTATTTTAGTTTTTTCAAGGACTATCATTAAATGACGCAAGTTTCACATAGCCGCAGCTATCGTTTTTTTGCACGCTGGGCTACTTTTTCTTATCAAAATGCACTGTTAGTTATTTTGGCCGCATTGTTGATAGTGACACTCTGTGTTGTTTATACCGCGCAGAATCTGGGGGTGCAAACTGATACTACCGAAATGCTGTCGGAAGATTTACCTTTTCGTGCTAATCACGAACGTTACAAAGCCGCTTTTCCTCAACATAGAGATACTATGTTGCTGGTACTGGACGCGCCGACTCCAGAACAAGCTTATACCGCAGCTAAGAATTTAACTGCTCATCTACAGCAAGATAGTGTCAATATTCAAGATATTTTCTATGCTAATGATGATCCGTTTCTAGCACGCAATGGTTTGCTCTATAAAAATCTTGCAGAACTAGAACAGATTACTGATCGTTTGGCAGCAGCGCAACCGTTGGTTGCCAGGATTGCTGATAACCCCACGTTATCGACATTTGCTAATGTACTGACCGAGGCAGTTGATGAACTACGTACTGGGCGTAAATTAGAACTAGAGCCAGTATTGAATGCAGTTAGTGCAACTTTAGATGCGCAGCTGTCGGGCACACCGCGTGCATTATCTTGGCAAACCTTGTTTAGTGGTGAAGCACAACAAAATAGCTATCAAGAACTAGTAGTAGTACAGCCAAAGTTAGATTATTCCCAGCTTTTTGCTGCACAACAACCAATTGACGCGATTCGTGCCGCAGCATACGACATTGGTTTAACTGATGATGCGTCAGAAAGGCTACGTATTACCGGTAAAGTTGCTTTAGCTTATGATGAATTAAATAGTGCTATGTATGGCGCACAAGATGCGGGTTTAGTTGCTTTGGTAATGGTGGCGTTGGTGTTGTTTTTAGCACTGCGAACAGCCGGAGCGGTACTAACTGTATTACTAAGTTTAATCTTAGGGCTATTGCTAACCGCTGCTTTTGCCACCTTTGCGGTTGGCCATCTGAATCTTATTTCAATTGCCTTTGCGGTGTTATATATTGGTCTTGGGGTAGATTATGCAATTCATTTTTTGTTACGTTACCAAGAATTAAAAGGAACTAAGCGGTCAGTTTCAGATGCCTTATATGCTGCGAGCGGTGACATTGGTCGCGCGTTAACTATTTGTGCTATTACCACCGCGATTGGTTTTTATGCATTTATGCCAACAACTTATGAGGGGGTCGCTGAATTAGGTCTGATTTCTGGTTCTGGCATGATTATCAGCTTAATTGTTACACTAACAATTGCCCCTGCACTACAACGTTATTTGCCAATACGAACAAATAATCCATCGGCAATAACCATCCCAGTATTTGATCAGCTACTGACATTCCCGGTAAGATTCCGTAAATTAATCTATGCCTTAACACTGGTTGCCTTATTGGCGGCAATTAGCGTATTGCCACAAATCAAATTTGACTATAATTTACTGAATTTAAATAACCCACAGAGCGAATCAATACAAACTTTTCGAGAACTGTTAGCTGAAGCAGAAGATTCTCCCTGGCATTCCATCGTGTTAGCCAATGATCAACAAGAGGCTGAAAGTATTGCATCACGTTTAAGCAATCTTCCTGAAGTAGACAAAGTAATTACAATTTTTGATCTGGTACCAACCCAGCAAGATGAGAAAATATTCTTAATTAACGATATGGCCTTGACCTTGGGACCGATTAGTTTTTCCGTATCCCAAGCAACGGCGAACTATGATGAACTTACGCAGCAACAGCTTGCATTGGAAACGTTGCAAACAGCACTAACCTGTTTCCTTGTCGAACAACCAAATCATGCTGCAGTGATGTCAATACAGGATTTGAGCACATCAGTGACAAAACTGTTGGCAAATATTGAAGTGCAACTACTAAAAGAAGTGAGTCAAAATTTACTAGGTCTACTACCAGAAGCCCTTGAGCGACTACAAATTGCATTTGCAGCTGATGCTTTTGAACAACAAGATATCCCCATCTCATTAAGCAGCCATTGGCACAATGGCCAGGAAGACCTGTATCGACTAGCAGTTTATCCGGCTGAAAACATTAATGATAACGACGCCTTAAAACGTTTTGTAAGAGCGCTACAACATGAAGCGCCTCAAGTAACCGGCGTACCGGTAATCAGTCTGGAAGCAGGGGAAGCGGTGGTAGATGCATTTATCCATGCTTTTTCGCTAGCTTTAATCGGTGTCACCTTGGCATTATTGCTGCTATTACGTAGCTTTACCGAAACTTTGTTGGTATTAACCCCATTATTGCTTGCCGCATTATTCACCAGCGTCGCCACGGTCGTACTAAACGTACCATTCAACTTTGCCAATATTATTGCTTTACCTTTATTACTAGGGATTGGTATTGATAGCAGCATCCACATGGTGCATCGCAGCCGTCAATCGGCAGTAGTTTGTAGTAATGTACTGCACACCAGCACCGCACGAGCAATTTATTTTAGTGCTCTAACCACGTTGGTTGGTTTTGGCAGTTTGGCACTCTCACCACACCAAGGTACCGCTAGCATGGGAATATTACTCGCGACAGGGGTGGTGTTGACGCTTATTTGCGTGTTGATTATATTGCCAGCGCTGTTGTATTCGTCTGATCAGAAGAGGGTTGAGGTTGGTGTTTGATGGGGTTCGTATTTGTATAACTAGTTATTTACTTAGAGAAATTATATGATCACAATATCACCTGAAAAGATGACAGTCGCAGAAAAGATATCTGCTATGGAAATGATTTGGAATGATCTATGTCAATATAACTCAGTTGAATTACCTGATTGGCATGAATCTGTTTTAATAGCACGAGAACAACAGCGTATTGAGGGTCATCAACACCCTATGGACTGGGAAGAAGCTAAAAAGCAAATGCGCGATAGAATTTGATGAGTATAAAAATATAATCTCAATATGGCCTGCCACTTTGGTTGTATGATTACGACACTTAAATTTCAGGAGAATGGATATGAGGAAATCTATACTAAAACACATGAGGCAATTTATACCAAAACCAATCTCTGTTTATAAGAATCAACTAGGTGGGTAGCAGAAGGTAACTCAAAATTAAGTGAAATGGATTTCAGCACTAAACTAGAGGCTGTAGCTGAGGCTAGAAAAGAAGCTGCAAGGTGTGGAGTGACACTGATTGTTTTTGGGGTTGAAGGTGACGTACAAGATGTAAAGGTCGTGTCTCAAGAAGGGAGACAGCCTATTTTGGGAGCGCATGTAAAACATCGTAGAAGCAATCATAACGTTAATATTGCTATCGCAAGAGTGTTGGAGAAAGAAAGTTAATATGCCAACAGATTATGATCTGAATGTGTTTATTAATTGTCCTTTTGATAAGGATTATGATGAATTATTTGATGCGGTATTATTTTCTGTATACAGATGTGGTTTCCGACCGAGGTGTGCTTTAGAAGTAGACAATGCTGGTGACACAAGAATTGAAAAATTAATAAGATTATTTCTGAATGTAAAATTGGCATTCATGATATATCAAGGACGGAGTTAGATAGTACACATAAATTACCACGATTCAATATGCCCTTGGAACTTGGTTTATTTTTAGGTGCTAAGCGTTTTGGTTCATCTAAGAGACAAAAAATAAGGCTCTATGGTATTTCAGGTAGTATTAACACACAATATTAACAATGAGTTAAAGTGTAACCTTTAAAAAATAATTACGCGAATGCCTGATACTTCTTCTAAGCTACTAATAGCCCTACTTGGGCTGTCCAACATAGAATT
>JAJFJL010000042.1 GCA_021774055.1 Nitrosomonas sp.
GAACTTATGAATATTTCTCATGATAGTGTCAATCGATTTTTAGAGCGAGAAAATTATTTGCCGAAGGATTTATTTAACCAATCTAAATTACAACTTGATTTAGAAGGTGGTGTTGTTAGTGACGATAGTGTATTAGATAACCCTATACCAACAAAATGGCATTGGTTGGGCACTTTGGTCAGGAAAACACCACCGTAGTGTTAAAGGCATTAATCTTATTAAGCTGTATTACACCGACAAATATGGCCATCACTTACCCATTAGCTATTACAATATTACAATAAGGCCGATGAGAAAACTAACAACGATTATTTTTTAGATATGTTGGCAGAAGTACTTGCTTTGGGTGTTAATTCTTAGTTCATTACAGGTGATAGCTGGTATAGTAGCGAAAACAGCCTTAATGCCATAAAAAATAACGGGTTAAATTCTTTATTTGCGGTGCAATCTAATCCTTTAGTCTCTATAGAAAAAGATTTTTTGTTCACGTTCAGGCACTAATTACCCACGGACCGGAATTACCTAGTGAGCATCATTTCCATTACAAAGCAAAGTGAAATTTGACTCTAAAATGACTTTTGCTAACACTACCAGATCAATATTACATAACCTGCTTAATATTATTAAACGTAATAAGTTAGGGACTATTAAAGGTCATGATCCCGAATTCTTGCATGATCTACGTATTGCTGTCAGAAAATCTCGTTCGGTGCTGGCGCATCTTAAGGCAGAGCTTCTTGACAATCGAACTAAGCGATATATCAATGAATTTGCATGGTTGGGGCAAGCAACAACACCAGTGCGTGATCTCGATGTTTGTTTATCGGATCTTGATGATTACAGTAATAACGCACCCGAGAAATACCGGCATAGTTTACAGCCGTTTTATACATACCTACAGCATCAACGAGGCATTGAGCAGAAAAAACTAATCAAGAGATTACAGTCAAAGCGTTTCAACAAATTAATAAAAGATTGGCACGCATTTTTAATTGACCCTATCACGATCAAGTCGAACCAGAATACATCGCATCAATGCTCCAATTTATTTGATCAGTTCATTTGGAAGCTATATTGTCAGGTATTGCAACAGGGCAAAGCTATCAAACCAAAATCACCGGATGAAGATTTGCATACGTTACGTAAAACCTGCAAGAAACTACGTTATCTAATGGAATTTTCTGCGAGCCTTTATCCCAAACGTAAAATTTATCATGCGATTAAAGAATTGAAGTCTTTTCAAACGCTATTAGGTGATTTTCAGGATTGTTCGGTGCAACTAGTGATGCTTGATGATTTTTTTAAAAGCAAGCGCGCAGCAAGTGATACTTTAACGAAAGGCACATTGAAAGCAACCCAAATTCTGATTAAATTGTTACAGAAAAAACAGAAATCGACACGAAAGCATTTTTCTGATGCATTTAAGGTGTTTTCTTCCAACACGAACCAGAAAGAATTCAGGTTGCTATTTGTTGGTACATCCATCAAAAGAGAAACCAGCTAAGTTGTAATGACTTAAAGAAGACATATTCTTCCATTTGGGGATAAAGAAGCATTTTCATCTGCATCAATCCTAGCAAAACTAGCAAAAAAGGGTACTCCAATAGGCCTATATGATATTTTAATTGCTGGCACAGCATTAGAGCATCAAGGAATTTTGATTACTAACAATCTAAAAGAGTTTTCACGAGTACCAAAGTTGAAGACTGAAAATTGGTGCTCCTAAACATGGTTAGCGCATGACCCAAATATAACGAGTAAGATTAAAATTAAATTTATTCTAGGAGAAGCAAATGGGCTTAATAAGTGCTGAAATTGAACTTTCAAATCCAAGAGATAAAAATATTAAATCAATAACATCGAAGTCATTAGTTGATACAGGTGCGTTACATTTGTGCATTCCTGAGCATATTGCTATTCAGCTAGAGCTTGAGGAGCTTTACAAGAGAGAAGTAACCACTGCAGATGGCAAAAAACACCTAGTGCCCTATATGGGACCTTTATCAATTAAATTTGAAAATCGAGGTTGTTTTACTGGAGCATTAGTTTTGGGTGATGAGGTGCTATTAGGTGCGGTTCCAATGGAAGACATGGATCTTCTTGTATCTCCAGCTAAGCAATCACTTATTGTAAATCCAGAAAGTCCAAACATTGCAATGTCCATAGCAAAGGGAATTAAAATATAACAAAAGCATAAACACTGAATTTTAACCGCCACTTCAACTCAGAATGTTGCAAATGAGATGTTAAGACAAGAAAGAAAACCTAACGATCATAGTGAACAAATGATCTTTAATAATTATAAAGTTATGGCATCAATTAACGATTTTAAAGATAGTCTATTAACGCCGTCGTTGATTCATCGGCACTGGGTCAGCCTGATTATTTTGTAATAAATTATACCTTTTACAGGTAAATTTATTTGGAGTATGCAGCAATGTCATTAACTACTTTACGTTGCCGTAATTTTGTACGAAGTCATTTTACAACCAAAAAAGTACCAGCTGTAGCACTTGGTATCATTGAAAAAACTTTATCTCTTGCTGATATTTTTAAGATACAAATAGCAATATTGGGGGTATAAAAGCAGGATGTAGCCAAGCTGACCCAGTGCCAGAATAACTGGTTGAGCCAGAAAAAATTTCTTGTAAAGTATGTTTTAAATAAATACCTATATCTGAAGCAAAAAGTGTAAAGGCTACTGATTACATCATGTATTACTGCAGACTTGACTGTTACGACAAATGAAAGAAACAACAAGAACCTAAACAGTAACAAGATTCAGTTGTAGAGTACAAGACAGCTTGGGTCATAGTAATCCTAAATATTTTACTATGACCCATAGTTGGAATTACTATTATTACACCTAGATCCTGCATGATCTAGGTTGCGCTTTACTCTTCTCCGGCTAAAGCGTTGCAACCATCAACAAATGCTTGTCGTTCAGTTTCATTATCAAACTCTTGAAGTGCTATCTCCATTCCTCTTCCTGCACAATTAACTGAATTTGCTTCAGGAACACCACCACAACCGATTAGCATAGCACTAAGACCTACAATACAAACACCATATTTAAGTTTCATTGAAAATTATCCTATATAAAATATTTACTAATACTTAAATCCTGCAAATGAATGTGTGATCACTTGAATAGCCTTTAAGTATTATTTAATGTACATTCTTCACGCGGAAGTATACCTTATTTTGACATTCACCTAATGATGATTGATATTTGCATTAACTACATCAAACAGAGATTCCACAAGCACAATTCAGTAGCCTACGACCAGAAAAACACTCTCCCTAATTTAATGCCATCTAAAATTATCTAATTAAATTTTTTCATGATTAGCAGATATTTATGATCGATAGGAGTAGATTTTTTGGCATCCTTCAATTCTAGTTATCCACCATAAACCCTTAGAACAAAGCTATACTAGCGATTTGATTTCCTAAGCTTATAGTTAAATATATCTTTCATCAATAGGCTATCAGCCCCATAGCCATAACCACACAAAATATAAATACCTAAAATAATCAGGAAAATTAACGGAGAAAAAGAGGTGGATTTTTTATCAAAGTTAAAACAAAGATTTTCTAGTGTCACAAGCAATAAGGATAAAAAAAACCTTAAGCGTATTTCCTTGAACCAGGCGATTAAACATATCTCTATTACAAATACGCATTGGGTTTTTGCAGGATTATTTATGTTGTTTCTGTTGATTATTTTTCTGGCAATGACTATAAGCATGCGGCAAACCATGCAACATGCGTCCCATCAGGAAGTTGTGGGGCATATTAAAATACATGGTCAACGATTAGCTAAAGCATCGCAACAAACTATTGCCGGGAATAAAATTGCATTTATACAGCTAAAAGATAGTAGGGATAGAATTAATCGCTATTTAACCTTGCTGATGCAAGGAGGAATTACCCCAAATAATCATATCGCACCAGTTAGTGATAAAACTTCGGCAATGCTTCTGGGTGCTTATAATGATAATTGGAAGACTGAGCTTAAGAAAGTTAACTTGATCTTAAGAAGCGAAAAAACATTAGTTGATCTGGGGCGGGTGGTAGATGAGATTAATGTAAGCAATATACAGTTAATGGAATTAATTGATCAATTAACTATCCAGATGCAACAAGCTGAGAAATCGCCGAACGAACTAATCGCGGCCGAAGCAATGAAAGTACTGACCCAGAATGTTACCAAAAGTATTAACACTGTCCTGCCTAATAAGTCACCGGCTGCAGATATTGTGGCGCAATTATCAATCGATAGGAAAAGGTTTTTAGCAATTATTACTGCCTTAGATGACAATGATAAAGGGCTACATGTTTCATCTCTTAAAAATGCCGGCACACTAGAAATATTACAACAGATACAAGGTTTATTTAACATTGTTGATGATCAAATTAATATTTTGCAGCAAGAAATCCCAGAAATAACTACCACCAAATTTGCCGCGCATGCGCTATTTAACAACAGCGAAGATATGCTTAAGGATGCTGACACTCTTGAAGCTGCTTTGCAACAACAAAATACTAGTTATTTATCATATTTAAAAATAACTATTTATGCTGCAAGTGCACTAGCTGTTTTGGCGTTATTTATATTTATTAGAACACTTGCTAGTAGCATTAATAAACAGCTAGTTTTGAAAGAACAAACTATTGCCTCGACACAAACTGCTATTTTACGTCTATTAGATGATATGGATAAGGTGGCAGATGGTGATTTAACAGCTCGAACCTTAGTCACAGAAGATACTACTGGTGCTATTGCTGATTCGATTAATTATACGGTTGAAGAATTACAAGTTCTGGTTAAAGAAGTCAATCAAGCTAGCACTCAAGTTGTTAATACATCTGAAAAAACACAATCTATATCGATAGTATTACAAAAAGCGGCACAACAACAAACAATTAAAATTGAAGAAACAACCCTGGCTTTACTAAATATCGCCGAGTCTATTAGCAGAGTTTCTGATATTGCAACAGAATCGTCTAAGGTAGCAAAACAATCGTTAATTGCGGCAAAAAAAGGATCAATGGCAGTACGTGATTCTATTACCGGCATGAATGAAATCCGTACTTCGATTCAAGAAACCTCAAAACGAATTAAACGGCTGGGAGAAAGCTCACAAGAAATTGGCGAGATTATTACATTAATATCAGATGTCACCGAACAAACCAACACCCTGGCATTAAATGCAGCGATCCAGGCAACAACTAGCGGAGAATCTGGCAATGGATTCTCAGTCATCGCACAAGAGGTGCAGCGTTTAGCTGAACAGTCAACACAAGCTGCTGAACAAATTGGCATTTTGGTAAATACTATTCAACGTGATACGAAAGACACTGTGACAGCTATGGAGAAAAGTACTCTTGGTATTGCAGAGGGTGCAGTACGTTCTGATGCAGCAGGGCAGGCTTTAGAGGAAATTGAACAAGTTTCTGCATATTCAGCAAAACTAGTTACTAAAATATTTAATAATACTCATGCTCAAACACAGGCAACCAATAAAGTGGTTAGAAACATGGAGGCAATTCTATCTGTCACCCGTCAAACAACCAATGGCACCATAAAAATGGCAACAGCGGTTAAAAAAGTCGCTGGACTTGCTTCAACATTAAAAGCATCTGTATCAAACTTTAAAGTATGACCTGGATCCTGCAAGTGATCGCACACATACTGCACAACAGATTGTTACATATAGTAAACTTAGGAACGTGCATGAAACAATTTGTTACACATTACATACACGATCACTTGCAGTGATCTAGTACTAGGTATGAACTTTTAACTCCACAATAAAATGAATACAAAAACCAAACTTAATATTGCATCTATCATTGGTGTCAAAGATGGAATTGATCAAATATTTTCATCTGTGGATGAAAACTTAGAATTATATGCACAAAATACAGATGAAAATATGCAACTTGAATCTTATTGGGGTTATATTCATCAGTTAAATGGCCTGCTTGAAATGCTGGAATTAAGTAGTGTCACAATTGTTAGCAAACAAGTGGAAAAACTGGTTGAGGCCTTAATTCACCGGCAGGTTAAAGCGGAACCAGCAATCTTCAGTATACTAAAACAATCTACTGATGCGCTGCGACATTATTTAGATGAATTAATTGATGGCGAAGAAAATGACCCATTACGCTTATTTCCAGTTTATCAAAAACTAATGCAAGCGCAGGGTATTGAAAATATATCTGAAAGTCATTTAGCTTTCCCTGATCTAACAGCTAAACCGCCGTTACAAGATGCCTTATTAAATATGGGCCCAGATGAAATCAAAACATCTGCTAAACAAGCACGTTCTGAATATCAGCTGGCTTTACTTAATTGGTTACGCGACACATCTAACAAAGATAGTTTGCGATCAATGAGTTATGCTGTTAGTTTGATTGAGAAGTTTCCTGGCTCAGTACGCCAACGTTCATTCTGGTGGGTTTGCTCAGGATTCTTAGATGGTTTATTACAACAAGAAGCAGCAGTTGACTTGCCGTCACGACAATTGTGCGGAAAAATAGACCAAGAAATCCGTCGTATCGCACAAGGTCAACCTACTACTAGTGACTCATTAACCCGTGATATTCTCTACCAAATTGCCCGCAGTAATGTAAATACTCCACTTATTAGCGAGATAAAGCAAGCTTATACCTGGCCAGACTATCTTTCTACCGCAACACAAAAAAAAGCACCATTAACTGAAGCAAGTGAACAACTACAAGCCAATCTAACAAAGATGCGCGCAATCGTGGTAGAAGCTAATGAAAATTGGGATGAATTTAGTAATGGTAACAAAGAAGGTCTCAAACTGCTTACCGATAACATCGAAGCATTAAAACACTTAACACCTGAAATCCAATATGCCCCATTAGAAAAACTACTGATTGTTATTAGTGGCACTGTCGCCTATTTAGGTATCCGCCCACAAGATATGACTGAAGATGTAGCGATGGAAATGGCTACAGCATTGCTATTGATTAAGAATATGTTAGATAGCTTTAATAAGCTATCACCAGAATTTCCAGATCAGGTTGAAACACTTTCCACCCGTTTGCGCCTAATTACTACAGGTAAACAAGATGAAAATAATTTACCAGATATTCCAGGTATAAATGAAACAGAACTAATTGTCCAAGAAAAAGAATTATTACAACAAACCGCACAAGAGATACTGGTTGATTTAGCACAAGTTGAGCGAATCCTAGATCGTTTTTTACTTGATTCTAGCGCTCGTTCTGATTTACCAAAGTTACACACTTTATTTAAACAAATTTCTGGCGTACTAGTTATGCTTGATTTTGAGCGCGCCAACACTTTATTAACCTTTTGCCAGCAACTTGCAGAAAAACTTACATCTGTAAGCCATGAAATAGAAGCGTCAGAACAAGCTCTTCTGGTCAATGGTTTAAGCAGCCTTAGTTTCTTTATTGAGGCACAAAAAAGTGCACAACCTGACAAAGGTAATATTCTTGAATCAGCAATTGCACTTTTTGAGCATACTGAAAATGTTGAACCAGAAATTGCAGCACCAGAAGTTGATCCTACTAAGCCAGATTTATCAGACGAACAGAATAAGGAAACTGCATCTAACAAAGTTGACCCTGAATTATTAAAAGTATTCCTAGAAGAAGCAGATGAAGTACTTGCAGATATTGCAACTAATTTGCAACATCATCAGGAAGACCAAACAGAAACAAATATTCTATCGTTAAGCGCGATAAGACGAGGATTCCATACGCTCAAAGGAAGTGGGCGGATGATAAAACTACAAGATGCAAGTGAACTGGCTTGGCAAATAGAACAAGTTTTAAATCTTTGGATAAACGAACGTAAAGAAACCTCACCACAATTAATTGATTTAATAGCCTGTGCACACCGTACTTTTACTGAATGGCGAACAAATTTAAAGAATCATGATGATGAAACTATTAATGCGCAAGAACTACTACCGTTAATCAAAGAGTTACTTGAAACCGAACCTACAGATACAGAGCCTGATTTAGACTCAAGTTCAGATTCAGATACAGTAACACCAGCTAGTTCTGATAATGACACTAAAGTTAAACTTGGCGAACAAATCATTACTCTTGATTTATACGAAATATTTATAGCGGAAGCACATCAACATTTAGCAACACTTGAGCAAAACTTAGATTGCTTATTGGCGTACCAAGAAACCCCCATAAGTAATGAATTTATGCTAGCTGCGCATACTTTAGCCAGCACCTCACGTTCACTTGGGCTGACATTTATTGCCACTCCAAGCTTTGCATTAGAACAATGGTTATCATATTTATTAGAGAATAATCGAGTAGCTGACGCAGCAGGTTTAAAATGTGCAGAAAACATTATTGCATGTCTGGGTAGGATGTTAGCAAGCATTAACCTCAAGCAACTCCCTAAAGAAGATGATTTGCAAATAGCAGTCGCATTGTCAGATGAAATGACGGAAATACTTGCACAACAGGAACAAAATGTAAGCTCTGAACTTAATACACCAGACACACCAGAAAATGCATCTGATGAACAAACTAACTCATTAGAAGTACCAGTTGAGGCAGAAAATAATGTCCATCCAGAATTGCTACAACTATTTTTAGAAGACGCACAAGAAGTAACTCCAGAGATTAGTCGCAAACTTCGTGCATGGCACACACTTCCACAAGATACCAACATTTACCGATCTATTCTACGCTCATTACATAGCTTAAAAGGTAGCGCACACATGGCCGGGAGGATCAAGCTTGGCGATCAAATACACAACATGGAAAGTGCGATTGAAGATGCTATTAGTGAAACTGTAATTTCAGTTTCTACAATAGAAAAATTAGAAATTGAATTTGATGCCATTATTGCTGGTATTGAGCAACAACAAGAATTAATGCAAGCAGACCAGACGATTGAAGAAACCACATCATCTACGGATGACTTATCTGTTGATACAACAGCAATATCAACTTCATCTAAAGAAAATGGAATACCACTGCAAAAAAGTGTACGTGTCGACACTGAAATAATTGATCGTTTAGTTAATGAGTCTGGTGAGATTAGTATTGTCCATTCTAAAGTTGAAGCACAATTAACTAATTTTAATCAATCACTGACAGATCTAAGTGAAAGTGTGGATCATTTACGTAGTCAACTACGGGAAATGGAAATCCAAGCTGAGGCACAAATACAATCTCACCAAACTCCGACAAAAGGAGCAGAGCAAACACTTGACCCATTAGAATTCGACCAATTTACACGTTTACAAGAACTCACCAGGTTAATGGCAGAAAGTACTGATGACGTAATGACGGTACAAAAAAGTTTACATACTTCACAACGTATTGTTGAAGAAACAGTCATGCAGCAGGCACGGATGAACCGTCAATTACAACAACAATTGATGTATATTCGCACAGTTCCATTTGGCAATTTCACCGAATGTTTTTATCGAGTAGTCAGACAAACTGCACGTGCGCTAAATAAAAAAGCTAACCTGTCTATTCAAGGTGATGAGATTAAAGTAGATCGTAGTATCTTAGAAAAATTTAACTCACCGTTAGAACATTTATTACGTAATGCAGTTGCACATGGTATTGAATCACCGGCTGAACGACTAGCCGCTGGCAAATCAGAAATCGGACAAATAACTATTACCGTACGTCAAGTAGGTAATGAAGTTGTTATAACTTTAACTGACGACGGCAGTGGCCTTAATATGACTCGCATTCGCGAACAAGCCGAACATTTAAAATTAATCACGGCTGATGAAGTATTAGACAACGATCAGTTAATGGCCCTTATTTTTGTGCAAGGTCTGACTACAAATAATGAAATCACAGAAACCTCTGGTCGTGGTATTGGTATGGATGTGGTTAAAAATGAAATTTCTGCGCTAAGAGGGCGTATTGAAATTGAATCTGAGACAAATAAAGGTACAACCTTCCATATTTATCTACCACTAACTTTGGCTAATGCTCAAACTCTGTTGGTAGATGCTGGCAAAGCTGTATATGCAATACCTACTGTAATTGTAGAACAAGCACAGGAGCTAGATGCAGCTGCATTAAACCGAGCTTATCAAGATCATTTTGTTGAATTTAATGACAAAATTTATCCGTTTGCTTACCTATCGCATCTATTAGGTGAATCTGATCAAAAACCAGAAAGCAGGCGACATAATCGTATCCTATTGTTACATAGTGGCACCTTACGCCTAGCGATTCATGTCAACAAGTTAATTGGCAATCGAGATATCGTAGTAAAGAATATTGGCCCTCAATTAATGCATGCACCTGCTGTAGAAGGTGCAACAATTATGGGCGACGGTGAAATTGTGTTTATTATTAACCCAGTAAAACTATTGCAGCGAGATGAAGCAGAAGCCATTATTGCATCACCGCCTCATCTACTAACAACAGCTGCACCCGAAAATGACCATGCTGTTGCTAATATTATGGTTGTGGATGATTCATTAACAGTACGTAAAGTAACCAGTCGCCTACTTGAACGTAAAGGTTATAACGTATTAACTGCTAAAGATGGTTTAGGTGCGATTGAGCTGTTACGTAAAATCAAGCCAAATGTAATGTTAGTTGATCTAGAAATGCCTCATATGAACGGCTTTGAATTAATTAAAAATATCCGTGATAATCCAGATACAGTCAAAATACCGATTATTGTTATTTCATCAAGAACTTCTGATAAACAACGAAAAATAGCTGATGATCTAGGTGTTAACATGTTTCTTGGCAAACCCTATAATGAAACAGAACTGATTAGTCAAATTGCACAATATGTTGCTGAAGGGCAGGGGGATGGTTCTGATGAAATACTATGATTTAAGTAATTGGTCAGATTACTGGAAGCAATTACGTGATAATTTACTTGATCCTAAAATCGATGAAGCTGAATTAGAAAACTCTTTACGTCAAGCACGAGAAAATATTCCAGTTCCAGTGCTATGGTTATTAGGTAAAACCCAAGCTGGCAAAACTTCAATTGTGCGTGCCTTAACCGGCAGTGAAATAGCCAAAGTAGGTGATGGAACAAAAGCTTGTACCAAAAACTCCTATTTTTATGATTTTCCGTTAGAAGCACCAGTAGTTCGTTTTCTAGATACACGTGGATTAGGCGAAGTTGCTTATGACCCAACTGAAGATATCCAATTTTGTGAATCTCAGGCACACTTGTTACTAGCGGTCATGAAAGTAGCTGATTTACGTCAAGAAGCAATCTTTGATGTGTTGCACACAGTACGTCAGCGCCATCCCGAGTGGCCCTTACTAATTGCCCAAACCGGATTACACGAACTTTATCCTTTGGGTGATGACCATATTCTGCCTTGGCCTTATGATAGCCAGCCTTTACCTCCATCAATCCCTTCTGAGTTACAACAAGCATTATTAGCACAACGTAATACAGCCGAAAAACTTCCTGGGTCTGCACCAATACATTTAGTCGCGATTGATTTAACGCCTGCTGAAGAAGGTTTTGAACCACCTAATTACGGTTTGGATGCTTTGTGGCAATCTATTGAAACACTATCTTCACTTGGTTTGCGGAATTTACTTAATGACGACCAAGCTGTGCAGGATGTTTATCGTCGCGCAGCCCACCAACAAATTGTCGGACATTCATTAACCGCCACAGGGCTTGGTGCTTTACCTGTGGTTGATTTAGTAGCCGTATCAGCGGTACAAGCAAAGTTATTACACAGCCTAGCAGCTATTTATGAACAACAATGGGACAAGCAGACTACTAGCGAATTTATAGGTTTAATGGGGGTCGGAATTGCATCTGGTTATTTAGCGCGAGTAGTGGGTCGCACAGTAGCTAAAATTATCCCTGTTTTTGGTCAAACTATTGGTGCCGTGTGGGGAGCAAGTTCTAGTGGTGCAACCACTTACGCACTTGGTAAAGCGGCAGTTTATTTTTTTGTTATGCACCAGAAAGGTTTAGATATAGATGCAGCAACCATCCGTAAAATTTATGCTGATGCACTGGAGAGTGGTGCTGCCTTATTAAAAAAACGCTTTCATAGTAAATCTAAATGAAAACTATCTTACGTCGTCTTGATCCATTGCGATTATTTGCACTAGCACTATTATTCTTACCAGCTTTAGCAATATTTATATTTGGTATTTTATGGTTATGGCAACTAAGTAATTTACTTTATTGGATCGCTGCAATGCTAACAAGTGGTTGCTTAGGCTACGGTTTACAGCAATGGCTAGTACGACGAGACCGTAAATTACTGGCTGACGCAGCCACCGAAGCTAACCCAGATTGGCCACCAAGTGCAGACAAAGCATGGCAACAAGTTGAAGAATTAGCCGATGCTAGCAATCCTGACGACTGGCCAATTGATGATGAAAAATGGGTTTTAGATTTAGGTAAACGTACCTTAGAAATTGTCTCACATCATTATCACCCGGATGTAGAGGAGCCATTACTAGAACTGACTGTGCCACATACTTTGTTAATTATCGAACAAGCCAGTCACGACCTACGTAAAGATATTTCTGAAAACATCCCATTTAGCGATAGCTTAACCATAGGTGATTTATTCCGCATGCGCCGCTGGAAAGATAAAGCCGACCAGGTATTTGATGTTTACCGAGTTGGCCGAATGGTGATTAATCCAATTGATGGTTTAACCAGTGAAGTCTGGCGACATTTCCGTGAAAGTAGCTTAGGCGTGGCTAAAACTGAACTTCATCTCTGGTTACTAAAGGCCTATATACATAAAGTTGGCTATTACGCAATTGATCTTTATAGTGGTCGTCAGCCATTAAACCCAGAAGACCCCATCACCTCCCGTACTACAGCATCTGCAGCAGACATTAATGCAGCAGAAGGAAGCACAACCAGCATAGAAGAAGAACCATTACGTATCTTTGTTTTAGGCCGAGCCAACAGTGGCAAATCATCATTAATCAATGCATTATTTGAAAAACTGACCACAGATACCAATTTATTACCAGATACCACTCAAGCAGTTACCCCCTATGTTTTACAGCATCAAGGACTAACCCAAGCTCTTATTTTCGATAGCCCTGGCTGTGATAGTGAGTATTTTAATCAAATGCTAATCGAGCAAGTAGCCAAAACGGCCGACCTTATTCTATGGACCAGCCCTACAAATCGTCCTGACCGTCAATCTGAACGAGATTGTCTAGATAATTTACGTACCCATCAAGCATCACACAGCGAGCGGCGCGCCGCACCAATACTAATTGTTGCTTCATATATTGATCAACTACGCCCCATGCGCAGCTGGCAACCGCCCTATGATTTAGTTGGTTCTCAAGAACCTAAAGCTGTCAACATACGCACCGCAATCCAAGCTATTGCAACAGATCTTACGATACCAATTAGCCAGGTTATTCCAGTGTGTTTAAAAAATGGTTATGTTTACAATGTTGATGACACGCTTTGGGCCGCTATTATGAACCGCCAAGATCAAGCCCTGAGCGCACGGCTACAACGTTGCATGAATGAAAAGAAACAACAGACTGATTGGAAAACATTACGTAAGCAAATGCTTGGGGCAGGGCGGTTTATTCGGCAGTTGATCAAGTAGGGGCTGATTCCATATCTGCCCCTGTTCATATATGCCCCAGTTTTCATTTAGTCAAGTAGCCAAAGCGTAGCGGAATCCAGGGGGGGTTACCCAGCTACCAGTTTGACTCCCGGCATTGTAGCCCCGGATTCCGCAAGCTCCATCCAGGCCTACTTGCTGTTATTGCTACTCAGCACATAAAGAAGGTATCAGTCCTTGCGTAGTGCGCATGGTTTGAAAATTGCAATGCCTGATACCATTTCATAGAGTGAATATTATTCTGCATGGAATACTTATGGATATTCCTAAAGAAATGTGTATGATCGCTTACAGGATCTAGGATCCTGTCGGACTTATGATTTCGAAGCGAAAATTTGGAGAATCGAGGCCAAATTATCACCGGTTTGAGGCAAATATTGAGTATATTTAACGAGAGCCGGGGAGGACTTAGGCCGACTTTTCCGAATTTGCAGCCGAAACTCATAAGTCCGACAGGCTCCTAGGTTGAATCTTAATTGATTGAATTGTGATGACTGTTTAACATTGCAGTTTTAGCTCATATATGACGAAAGACAAATAGATCAAAAACGAGGTGATGAGGTGAATACAAAAGAACTAATTAATGAGGCGGTGTTGCTTCCAGTAGAAGAAAGGGCATTAGTGGTAGATTCACTGCTTCGCAGCCTGAATCAGCCAGAATCAAGAATTGACAAGAAATGGGCCGATGTAGCAAAGCATCGCTTGGCTGAATTGAGATCGGGCTCAGTTGAAGCAGTCCCAGGAGAGGATGTATTTGAAAAGGTGTGGAGAAAATTTGAGAAATGAGCTTTTCATTTCACCCAGAGGCAGAAGCAGAATTCAATGAAGCTATAGATTATTACGAAGAGATAGAGTCAGGGCTGGGATATGATTTTGCACTGGAGGTTTATTCAGCAATAAATAGGTCAGTCGAATTTCCAAAGGCTTGGTCACTGTTTGACGATGAAGTTAGGCGATCTTTGGTAAGGCGATTCCCGCATGGGGTTTTGTATTCAGAAGATCCAGAAGGTATATTCATCTTGGCGGTTATGAACCTTCACCGCAATCCAGGATACTGGAAGCATCGAAAGTAGTAACAGAAGGGGGACCTATAAAAAGCTGTAAAATCTAACATTACAACAACAATTAAAGCCTAACACGATTAATATGTATTAATATTTGACCTGACACATTTTGTATTAAGGATCGAGAAGAGAATAACCTGCGAAACTAACGCAGGATTTGTGTTCATATTCAAGGCATGTAAATAGGCGCATAGCACGGCTATGTAACTGTTTACATAACGCAGAAGATGAGTGTAAATACAAAGTGAGTTTCGCAAGTTATTCTCTTCTCGATCCTAAGCCAATCAGTCTGTAAGTTGAAGAGTCCTATACGCAAGAACAATATGACGTTATTCTGATCCAGTAGACTACAACAACGGCGAATGGGAATGGTGAAGTGCTGCGAGGTGTATTGGGTAAATCTTGATCCAACAGTTGAAACAGAGATTCAAAAAACTCGACCAGCTTTGGTGGCAGAGCAATCGCATTAAAGACTCATTACACTTCAGATTCAGTTTGTTACAATATTTTGCAAGAGAAGCTTTAGTGACTTAACGGATTGTACCCTAATGCGATTGCCATGGATTTGGTGGTTTCACCAGATGATCTTAATGCGGTATTACCCAGCTGCCCGTTTGACTCCCGGCATTGTAACACCGGACTCCGCAAGTTCCATCCAGGCTATACTTGCTTTTGGTGAATAGAACGCAACCTATAATATACTCCAGCAATTTACAATATTCCAGTAGGGGCAGATTCCATATCTGCCCCAGTTCATATCTGCCCCAGTTCATATCTGCTCCTGTTTTCATTTAGAATAACGAACATATCTACGAAGCTAAATGCTAATATAACCAAACTCAATTACAAAGGAAAAACTCCTGTGGTAGACCCATCAACGATTAAAATCATGCTGCTAGATGATGATATCTTTATGCTTAAGTTATTATCTTTAATGCTAGAAAACTTGGCATTTACATCGGTCACGGTGCACGACAATGGGCATGATGCGCTGAAACAAGTTGATGATATTAAAACCCGGCCAGATTTAATATTGCTGGATTTAAATATGCCAGAAATGGATGGAATTGAGTTCGTACGCTATTTGGTGGAGCGAGACTATACTGGCAGTCTTATTCTGGTTAGTGGCGAAGATGAGCGGATGTTACAAGTTACTGAAAAATTAGTGCGAGCACATAAGATTACGATGTTAGGTTATTTGCATAAGCCAGTTAAACCTGATGCACTAAAAAAGCTATTGAATAAATGGAGTCCTCCTGCACAACAAAATATACAACAAACTAAAAAAGCTTATAGTCGCGAAGAATTAAGTGCCGCCATTATTAATAAGGAGTTGGTGAATTATTATCAACCAAAGGTTGCGGTTAATACCGGTGAGGTTATTGGGGTGGAAACGCTAGTGCGCTGGCATCATCCAATTGATGGTTTAGTAACCCCTGATCAGTTTATTGGTCTCGCTGAAACCCATGGATTGATTAATGATTTGACACGCTTGGTGCTTACAGGTGCACTGCAACAAGCTAGCATCTGGCAGCAATCTGGTTTAGCGTTACGGGTGGCGATTAATGTATCAATGGATAATTTAGCATCATTAGATTTTCAAGATTTAGTAGTTGATCTAGCGGCTAGGGCAGGGGTGCCACCACAAAAAGTGGTACTGGAAGTAACTGAAAGTCAATTGATGGGGGATTCACGCGTACCGCTGGAAGTCCTGGCGCGGTTGCGGTTAAAACGTTTTCATCTTTCAATTGATGATTTTGGTACCGGTCATTCATCTTTGGCTCAATTGCGTGACATTCCATTTGATGAGCTTAAAATTGATCAAGGCTTTGTTCATAGTGCTTGGAGCAATGAAACATTACGAGCAATGTACGACACCAGTCTATCTTTGGCACGGCAATTAGATATTGAAGTGGTGGTAGCAGAAGGTGTTGAGGATTTGAATGATTGGAATTTTTTACGGCAAACTGGATGTGATTTGGCACAAGGAAATTTTATTTCACGACCAATGCTAGCTGTCAATTTCTTCGATTGGTTGCTTACTTGGCAAAAACGGATACAAGATAAACAGGTTCCAATTGATGATTAAGCAATCAAATCAACCAGAAAGCTTGCTCGCTGTGAATCAGTATCGGTAATGGCATTGTAAGTATCATTAATTTTTGACACGACACGTTGAAAACCTTCCTCTTCATTATTATCATTGTCTACGTTTGATTCATTGTCTCCCAAACCTTGACTAGCTATTTCGGCGCGTGCCTCAGCCGCCATTGCAGCAGCAGCAACTGCAACCGATCTGTCTTGTGAAGATGGTTGTGCCGGAGCTAAGGCAGCTTGTTGTATTTGTTGCGCTTTCTGTGCAGTCGCTTCTGGGTCACCAGCAACACCAGAAGTATCAATTTGCACTTCACCACTAACCGCATAACGCTGACCATCTGGGCCAGTGGTAAATTCAAAATTGGCGCCACCTTTACTTAAACCACCAGCCGCAGCAAGATGTGCTTGCTCGTGCGCACGAACTTCTCGATCTATCTTACGCAGCTCTTGAACCTGGCTTTCCTGTTCTGAACTTTGTTGTTCTGCATTCTGTTGTTCTGTTTTTTCTTGTTCTGTTTTTTTTTGTTGAGCAGTTGCCGAACCAGACTGCGCGGTCTCCTGAGTAATATTATCAACTTCAAATTGCTGATTAAGAGCAGTCTGATTAACTTCACGGTCAGGATTTGGCTGTGGTGGTAAGAATGCTTGGCTACTAGAAGGGATAATCATATTCGTAGATTCTAAAGAAATAGTAGAATTAACGGTTACTATTTTTAATCTAATGTAATTAGTATATTACAAGGCTCTGGTCATTTGCTGGAACTTCCCTCCAGCAATGATACCATCTACACAGTAACATCAAAAAGTGGATTACTCCCATGATTTTAAAAACGATAGCTGACCTTGTCAATAGATTTTTAAAATAAGAAATCATAAATCAACATCTTAATCAGTTTAGTTTCTTAATGGTTCTAAAACCATGAATTTTTAGCACCTTTAAATCAGCATGTTATATATTGTGTATCGCTATCTTTTTACTTTTAGCAAGGCATCAAAAAGCATCATATTATATTGAGCTTTAGAATAATTAACGCTAGTACCTTGCACGCTAAATAACCAGGAAAATCTGTGGCACAAATTTCCGATAACTGCGTTGAAGAAACTTGACTTATGCTCAATATGCCTGCGCTTCTTCGCCTTGTTATCGACAATTTTTGCATTCCCCATATTTTCCTGGTTATTTAGCGTGCAAGGCACTAGAATGCTACTCATTGTTTTAATGGTAGAAAAAATGACAGATGATGAACTAAAAGACTTAGTTGCAAGCTTGGCTGTTTCTCAAAAAAAAACCGATACTCAAATAAAAGAAACTTGCAAACAAATCAAAAAACTAGGCAATAAAATTGGTGGCTTAGGTATTAAATTTGGCAGCTATACAGAAGGTCTTGCTTTACCCTCTATGCAATCTATTTTACAAGATAGATTTAACATGGAGACAATTATCCCAAGCGTACGTGTTAAGAGAAATGGTAAAGAAATAGATGTTCTTGCATTTGCAAATGGCACTATTAACTAAGTTTACGTTGTTGAAGTTAAAAGCCATCTTAGGGAAGAAGGTATTACTCAGTTACAAAAAACAATGCGCAACTTTAGATTTTTCTTACCTGAACATAACGATAAAAAGATATTTGGCATTTTAGCTGCTGTTGATATGTCTAATGATCTTAGGAACGAGCATTAAATAACTTGAGCATCTAGCTTTGTCTTTATGCTCATCTTCTGCATTATGTAAACAGTTACATAGCCGTGCTATGCGCCTGTTTACACGCTTTGAATATGAGCATAAATCCTGTGCTAGTTACTCAAGTTATTTAATGCTCGTCCCTTAGAAATAAAATTTTATCCTTAGGTTTTTATGTCGCGAACATTAAAGATGATATTTTTTCATTAGATGTTCCACCTGATTTTGTTGCTACGTCATATTAAGGAACGTGCAAGTTAATTTGACTCATCTTCTGACAATGCTTCTACACTTAACATAATAATTTCAATTTCTTCAATAATTTCTTCTTGGCGCAAGCGGTTAAAACGTAAGCTTAATTCAGCCTCATCTTTTTCCAAGCGATGGATAGCTCTATCCATATGCTCTAAACGTTTACGATTTTCTACCATTAACGAGGAATAAAATATCTCATGTAATGCGGCATAAAGATATTGATCGGTTAACTGAGATAAAAAATATGCCGGCTCTAGATTCAATAACGGTGGATGTAAATAAATAGACTTTTTACTTGGCATTGCCAGCGGCAACAATTGGCGCAACCTAATATCTCCAGATTCTTCGTCATTATAAAGTGCGCTAATACAGCTAACTCCACTTGTTTGTTGTTGTAGTTTGGCTAATGTTTCTGTTAATTGCAACAATGTGTGCTGTACTTCTTCTACCACACTATGACTTTTAATAAAGCTGACAAAGCGACGATCTCCTGGCAATTTAGCTTCTAGTCGACTACCAATCACTAATAGCAGTGTGTTATCTGGTGGTTGCTTGGTATCCAAGGCATGTACCAATAATTCATTAAAGTCACCACAAAAACCACGCTCAGATCCAATAATTACCCATATTTGTTGAAGCTCTTCTGCCTGTATATAAATTTGCGGATAAAAACTTAAGAAGTCCTGTGCAGCAGCTTCAATACTAGTGACGGCACGATGTTGTGTATCAAGAAAAACTGTTAGCTTGTGGGTTTCAAGTAACGCAAGATTTTTCATAGCGTTCATGATGCCATCTATTTCATGCAAGGTTGCTATACGTTTCTTTACCGCATGCTGCTTACTCATTTCTGATCTGATTTAGTATGCTTTAACCAAGTTCGCACAAAACTTTGCCATTGATCATGACCTTCTTCTACACTTATATGAGCATGCTCTAACTGTGTTTGCAATACTGCTAACTGTGATTTAACTTGTTTTAACTCAAGACTGTCAAATAACCCTTCATTGTATGCGACCATCCAACTCATCTGAAACTCAATGCTTAATGGTGTTAATAATTCTTGCTTGAAAATCTCACGTAGGATTTGTCCACGATGAATACGTGCTTCCATACTTTGTTCCAGACGTGAACCAAAACGAGTGAATACTTCTAGCTCAAGAAACTGTAGAAAGTTTAGTTTCATCCGTCCAGCTTCTTTTTTGATGTTGGGGTGCTGAGCATTTCCTCCAATCCGTGAAACTGAGCGTGTCACATCAATGGCTGGCAAAAAACCACGAGAAAATAGCTGATGATCTAGATAAATCTGACCATCAGTAATTGAAATCAAATTAGTTGGAATATAAGCGGAGATTTCACCTTGCTCAGTTTCTATAATCGGCAAGGCAGTCATACTGCCGCCACCTTGTTTAGCTGACAGACGAGTGGAACGTTCTAGTAGTCGTGAATGTAAATAAAAAATATCACCCGGATAGGCTTCACGCCCAGGTGGTCGACGTAGCAGCAAAGAAAGCTCACGATAACTACGTGCATGGGTGGTTATATCGTCATATACAACCAAGGTGTCGTGTCCTTCTGCCATCCATGCTTCAGCAACCGTACAACCCGCAAATGGAGCTAGATACTTTAATCCAGGCATTGCTGTTGCTTCCGCCACAACTACCACGGTATATGCTAGTGCACCAGTACGACGTAAGGTTTCTATGGTGCTCACGACAGTGGAGCGTTTTTGTCCGATTAACACATAAACACAATAAACATTCTTTCCATGTTGATTAACAATGGCATCAATAGCTAACGAACTTTTACCACAACCGTTGTCACCAATGATTAATTGTCGTTGCCCCTTACCAATAGGAATCAAGGTATCAATCATTTTATTGCCGGTATACAGTGGCTGCACCACAAAGTCACGCGCAATAATCGGCGGTGAACGGACATCTAGTAAACGATGCGCACTAAAAGAGAGTGTTCCTGCATCATCTAAGGCAACCCCTAATGGGTCAATCACACGCCCAATTAAAGTGTTACCAACACCGATACTTAGTCGTTTACCGGTTAAAAAAACTAGCGTTCCAGCAGTTAATTGTTTTGTTTGATGTAATAAAATTGCCCCAACTCGGTTATGGGCAAGATGAAATACTAAGGCACGGCTACCATCTTCCAAATGCAACACTTCATCCATGCAAGCAGAAGGTAATCCACTAATCCAAGTAATGCCATCACCAACCGAAACCACGCAGCCTTGTTCAGATACCCGCAAACCAAATTGATAATCTGATAACCAAGTTGTTTGTTTAGTCAACGGGGAGTCAATTGGTGAATCAATAGATGGCAGGGAAGTGTTTTGCATTATTTTGAATGATGCAATAGGTCACAAAAAGATTTTAATTCATCACGTAAATTAGCATGCAAAATCCACGGTCCGATACTGATATAAAGTCCGCTGATTAAGTCTGGGTTGATACTATATTCAACCGGCAATTCTGTACCTATAATGCTGGTTAAAGTAGTTGTTAAGCCATCTTGTTTATTGTTATCCAATAAAAAAGCACTTTGCACCTCAATCTGTAAATCAGCTTCACCAGCAACAGCAATTACAGCTTGTTTTTTCTCATCAGATAGATGCTGTAAGTCTTCAAGTAATAATTTATATAACTTAGCTTCTAGTTCTACTGATGCTAACCGAGAAAGTAATTTAGTGGAAAACTTAGCACCTAGAACAACTCCTTGCTCCTCAATCAAACGTTCAAACTCTTGCCGGCGACGTTCATCTAATACACGTCTTCGTTCAGTTTCCTGCGCCATAGTTGCTTCTAATGCTGCCATTTTACTTTCTCGCACGGCAGCTAATTCTGTCATTAGCTGCGCTTGTGCTGTTTCTTTCTGGATTTCCAAATCCACTAAATACTGTTCATTCTGCTGCTTAATTTTATTAGCCTCAGTTTCTATCTGCTTGGCATCTGTTAGGGTTTTTTCTATACCTGCACGCCGTCTGGCAATAACATCCAGGATTGGTCGATACAAGAACCGCTTCAGTATCCAAACCAGGATTATGAAGTTGATAATTTCTAAGATGAAGGTTGTCCAGTCAAATTCCATTTTTTTAACCTAAAAACTAATACCTTGTACGCTAAATAACCTGTAAAATATGAGGAATGCAAAAATTGTCTAGAACAAGGCGAAGAAGCGCAGGCATATTGAGCATACGTCAAGTTTCTTCAGCGCAGCTATCGGCAATTTGTGCCACAAATTTTCCAGGTTATTTAGCGTATAAGGTACTAGGAGCCTGTCGGACTTATGAGTTTCGGCTGCAAATTCGGAGAAATCGGCCCAAATCCTCCCCAGTTTTCGTTAAATATACCAAATATTCGCCTCAAACCGGTGATAATTTGGCCTCGATTCTCCAAATTTTCGCTTC
>JAJFJL010000043.1 GCA_021774055.1 Nitrosomonas sp.
AGCTGGGGCTTATACACCACGCAATGAACATGTGGTTACCCAACACGAACCGTGGCATCACTACGCATCTGAATCGAGCAATTGATGCGACGGGACTTTCACCCGCAAGATTAAGGCCTTGTCGGCCGCTACCCTGTCCCCTTTATTTCTCTGCCTTTATTTCTGTAAAAAAATTATTTCTGAGTTTTCTGCGGTTCAAACGGTTAGCCAGCCTGTTTTAGACTGGCCCCTTGATCACTACTTCATGATGACTAGCAAAAAAAGCATCTACAGCAAGACCGAAAAAAGTTCCAGCAGCTAAAATTATTGCTATCACTAAAGCAATTGTGTAACCTGATTTGGTATCCTTTCCGTCACGCACTGCAATCTCAGCTTGAAGTTCATTCACATTATTTCTTAACGTAGAGATTTCTCGGCACAATTGGCTCTTTTCTTGAAATAATTGAGAAGTTACATCAGATTCCCGTTGAATTTCATTTAACTGCTCTACCAACTTAAGCCCGTCAATTAAACTGTTTTGTATCCCACTATAATATTCTATGCGTGTTCCACACTCCATCCTACATTGATTTATTTGTACAATATAATTACTCAATATACCTTCTATCTTAATTGCTTCCTGTTTTTTTAAAAGAGGCAACAAACACCTGTAATATTCATTCAATTTATATACATAAAAATCTAATGCATCATAGACAGCTCTTTTGCAATGTTTGTAGCTCTCAATCAAATTTTGTTGCCGCTCTTCTTCTGAAACACCAGAGCATTGTGATTTAACTATATGATGTCCAGCATAACGAAGCTGATTGATAGCTTGCTGCATTGGCACGCTAAGAATATTTGCTAGGACACGAATCAACTTCTCAGCCTCAGTATACCATTCATAAATATCTTCAATAGTTATGAGAACCTCTTTCTCTGCGGAAATATCAATTTTTTGGTAGTCCTGCACATGTAGTGGTTTTTGCAAATGTCAATACGAATTAAGGTATGAAACTTATAGTTTATTCTTGTTGTGGTTCACCAAAAACCAATACATGTGCAGGACTACCAATTTTTTTAAGATCACACCGCATCTCATTTTCTAGTAACTCAATAAGGCTATTATTTTTTTCACTCATTATGAATATTTAATCTTTTGTACGTGCAGATGCATATATTCTTTCAGCTTCCCTTCCTAACTCATAGCTACTTAATAAATCACTATCATCAGCCTTAGCTGTAATCGCTCCAAACATAAATTGATCAACTGGTTTATATGAAATATCATGTCCCCGATTATCATAATTTATACTAGATACCTGGTACTTTTTGGCCTTAATTAGTTCTTTTGAGTCGCAATCCGGCAATCCCCTCAACACCCTATCTAAATACGTGAAAAAAGACACTTTAATCCCTAAAATCTAAAAACTGCTATCATAGCATACGTTTCAGCTATAAACTTAAGGGCACCTCTAAAAATTCAGTGTTATTGCCAAGACAATGCGTGAGAAGAAAGCTTGGGCGTGAATGCAGGCAAAAGTTTTTGCGAAAACGCCACATTGTGACAAATTAAATTTTAGATTATTAGAGCGGTTTAATTTTCCGCTGGAAACATAATAACATTTTGTTTGTACTGTATAATATGTGGAATTGCGGGGTCAGAGGGGAGTAAAAGGGGACGTTACCCTTTTTAAGCAATATCAAGGGACTAGCCAGCTTGTTTTATTATCATTTTTCGATTTTAAACTGACTGACACCTTGGCGCACAAAATAAGATACTTAATGCGCCTGTTCCCAGCTATCCCCTTCACCGACTTCAACCAATAGCGGCACAGCTAATTCAACCACCCCACTCATCAATTCTGGCAAGGCAGTCTTAACCTTCTCAATTTCATTATCCGGCACTTCTAAGATCAATTCATCATGTACTTGCATAATCAATTTAGTTTTCATTTGTTGATTGGCTAGCCAATTGCTGACTGCGATCATGGCGAGTTTGATGATGTCTGCGGCGGTTCCTTGCATGGGGGCGTTAATTGCTGCACGTTCTGCTGCTTGTCTGCGATTACCATTATTATGGTTAATTTCAGGTAGCCATAATCTACGGCCTAGTACTGTTTCAACATAGCCATTATTTTTTGCACTTTCCCTAGTTAGCTGCATGTAGTCAGCAACACCTGGATAGCGGGCAAAATAACGGTCCATGTAGGCTCTAGCGGCACTACGGGTGATGCCTAGTTGGGCTGCTAGGCCATATTCAGACATGCCATAAATTAAACCAAAGTTAATAGTTTTAGCATACCGACGTTGTTCTTGATCAATCTCTGCTAATGGCACACCAAACACTTCTGCTGCGGTTGCCGCATGGATATCTTCACCTGCTGCAAAAGCTTTTAGTAAGCCAGCATCCTGTGAAATATGCGCCATGATACGTAATTCAATTTGTGAATAATCTGCAGAAATAATACGGTGCTTGGGTGGTGCAATAAATGCTTCACGAATTCTTCGACCTTCGGCAGTACGGATTGGAATATTTTGTAAATTAGGCTCACTACTAGACAGTCGTCCAGTTATAGCCACAGCCTGAGCATAGTTGGTATGTATTCGTCCAGTATTTACATCGATCATCAACGGCAGCTTGTCAGTGTAGGTTGATTTAAGTTTGGCAAGGCTACGATAGTCTAGCAGTATCTTGGGTAGCGGATAGTCTAGTGCAAGCTGTTGCAACACTTCTTCATTGGTTGATGGGGCACCTTTGGGGGTCTTTTTAAGTACCGGCAGTTTAAGTTGTTCAAACAGTATTTGTTGAATTTGCTTAGGTGAGTTTAGGTTGAAAGGTTGTTCTGCGAGTACAAATGCTTGCTGTTCTAAATTAAGTAATTTCTCACCTAGTTCATGACTTTGTGTCTCTAATAAATTTTTATCTAACAACACACCGTTACGTTCCATTTCAAATAATACATTTAATACTGGAAGCTCTAGTTGTTGATATACATGCTCAAGATTTTTGTTTTGTTGAACTTTTGGGTGCAAGTATTGATGTAGTTGCAAAGTGATGTCGGCATCTTCGGCGGCATATTGCGCAGCTTTTTCTATTTCAACTTGTTCAAAACCAATACGCTTGGCTCCTTTACCAGTGATTTCATCGTAGCTAATAGTTTTTATATTTAGATGACGTGTTGCTAGGCTATCCATATTATGCGGTAGATGCGATTCTAGAATATAAGATTGCAGCAAGGTGTCATGCACGATACCGTTTAAGGAGATGCCATGATTGGCAAAAATATGTTTGTCATATTTAATGTTCTGTCCTAGCTTAGGCTTAGATGTATCTTCTAGCCAAGGCTTAAGTTTTGCTAATGTTGATTCAATTGCTAGTTGCTGTGGTACACCAAGGTAACAATGGGCAAGTGGCAAATAAGCCGCTTTATGCGCTTCAATACAAAATGAAATGCCAACCAATTGTGCCTGCATTGGATTCAAACCTGTTGTTTCAGTATCAACAGCAACTAAGGAGGCGTGCATCAACTGTGTTAGCCATTGATCTAATTCAGCTTCAGTTAAAATTGTTTGGTAATCAGTTGGATTGCTAACCGCTAATTGAATGTCGTTTTCTGCAGCTTGTTGATTAGTTTGACTTTGTGCCGCAATGCCTTGTTGTTGCTGTAATTCTCGCAATGCAGTATGCATGTCCAAACGTTGATACCAGGAAAGTAGTTCTTCGTTATTGCATGGTGTTAAATGTAAATCAGTTACTGCTAGCGGCAATTCTACGTCACATTTAATAGTAAGTAATGAAAGGGTTAATGGAAACATATCTAATGACTGGCGTAAATTATTGCCAACTACCCCTTTGATTTCATCTGCGTGCGCAATCAAATTATCTAAGTTTTCATATTTTGTTAGCCATTTTACAGCGGTCTTCGGTCCTACTTTAGTAACCCCAGGAATATTGTCTGAGGTGTCTCCGATCAATGCTAGATAATCAAGTATACGTACTGCTGGTACACCAAATTTCGCAATTACACCTGCTTCATCTAATATTTCATTAGTCATAGTGTTAACTAAAGTAACCTGTGGATTTACCAGTTGTGCAAGATCTTTATCACCTGTAGAAATAACACTACTGATGTTATTAGCAGTCGCTTGCTGTGCCAAAGTGCCGATTACATCATCAGCCTCCACACCTTCAATACATAATATTGGCCAACCTAAGGCAGTAATACATGCATGTAGCGGTTCAATTTGTACCACCAAATCCTCTGGCATAGATGGGCGGTTAGCTTTGTAGGCTGGATATAAATCGTCACGAAAAGTTTTACCTTTTGCATCAAACACGCACACGATATAATCAGCTGGGTAATCTTTCTGCAAGCGACGTAACATATTCAATACACCATGAATTGCTCCAGTTGGTTCATTTTGATTATTACGTAAGTCTGGTAATGCATGAAAAGCACGATATAGATAAGACGAACCATCAACTAGTAGCAATTTTTTCATTTAAATTTCCTATGAGCCTACAAAATAAACTTGTCACAACCTTGTCTGTAGAAAAATCCTGGTCAGAAAAAGAGTCATGGCGCCTATTTAGGATTATGGCAGAATTTGTTGAAGGGACCGAGCGACTTGGCCTAATTCAACCTGCAGTTAGTATTTTTGGTAGTGCACGTACCAATGTTGACCACCCACATTATAAATTAGCTGAACAAGTTGCTAGGCAGCTATCTGATGCTGGATTTTCAATTATTTCTGGCGGTGGCCCAGGTATTATGGAGGCGGCAAACAAGGGCGCGTTTTATGGTAAATCTCCTAGCATTGGGCTAAATATTCAATTGCCACATGAACAGCACCGTAATTCTTATCAGGATATTAGCCAGACTTTTAGGCATTTCTTTGCGCGTAAATATATGTTTGTAAAATTTGCAACTGCGTATGTTGTTTTACCTGGTGGGTTTGGTACATTGGATGAACTGATGGAAGCACTAACTTTGATACAAACCGGAAAAACTAGAAAAATGCCGATTATTTTAGTTTGCTCAGATTTCTGGGGTGGTTTGCTTGATTGGTTTAGGCAGGTATTAATTAGCGAAGGTTTTATTTCACCAGAAGATATGGACTTGGTACAAGTTATTGATGAACCTAGCCAAGTGGTTAACGCAATCTTTAAGTATTATGATACCTGTGGGTTTGAGCCAACCGCAGCAGAACGTGAAATTCAGCTTAATTTGTAATCATCTCACGCCATAGTTACCATTTATTTCATAAGAAAATGGCAACTATGAGAGAGAATTAATTATTTTACTAATGCATTGCCTAATGCATCGTTTAACCGTTCTTCAATATTATCGGTTGGGATTAATCCACCGACAAAAGTTCCATCAGCAAAAACTAATGTTGGAGTCCCAGTTACCTTGTTTTTTCGGCCTACCTCTAGCAATGCTTCAATCGGTGTCTCGCAATCTTTACTGTTTGGCTCAATTCCTCTAAGCATAAAATCATCCCAAGTTTGCAATGGGTTATCTGCACACAAAATTTCTGTTACACGTTGGGCAGAGCCATTCAATACTGGGTAAAGTAAGGTATAAATTGTAATGTCAGTAACATCAACTAGCTGTTCTTCTAGTCTTTTACAATAAGGACAATGTGGATCAGTAAATACTGCCATTTTACGAGCACCTGTGCCCCTGACAGTTTTGATGGCTAAATCCAAAGGGAGGGAGTCTAAAGGGATGCGCCGTGCATCCATAATTTCTTGTAGACGCGTATTGGTTAGGCTTTGTCGGGTTTTGCCGTCAATTACATGGCCAAAAAAGAAATAGTCTGCGGTTTCGTCGGTATAAAATAATTCATCACCAACAGTTATTTCATATAAGCCTAAATAGGGAGTTTTTTTAATACTTTGAATTTCATTACCAATAAAATGTGGTTGTATCGATTTTTTTAATGCTTCTTCTACCGCATGGGCAATACCAGCTGTTAAAACAAATATCAAAACAGCGAAACTTAAACGCACGATCATAATGGCGACTCCAGTTTTAAAAATAATAAAGATTTGGCTTAAGGTGGGGTGCGTTTTACGCACCAACGTTATTTTTGAACATCAAAAATGCGAACTACTTTAGGCATCCTTCAATATTCAGTTTACATTTTTTAAAAACAAGATTTCATATTAAAACGTTGCCGAGCATTGTTGTTATGAAACACTAACCCCGTCATTCCTGATAGAAACATGCAGGAATGACGGAGGGGTAAATAGGCATCAAAGAAAAACAAAAGTGTAAACTACTTTTGGATAGATATGAAAGATGTCAAAAATTCTCAGCTAATTGAGTGCTGTATCAAGCGGTTTTTTAATAATGGAAAGCGATTGGTAATTTCAAGCCCAAGATTACGTAAGCGTGCCAATGTTGGATTGTTATTGTTAAATAATTTTTGTAAATTATCTGTGACTAGCGCCATAGCTAAAATATCTTCCTTACGTGCTCGTTCATAGCGGCGTAATAATTGATAATCACCACAGTCTGTTTGTAGTCCACGAGCGAGCAAGGTTGTTACTAGTTCACGACTATCTCGCAAACCTAAATTGACACCTTGTCCAGCCAAAGGATGAATGCCGTGTGCTGCATCTCCAATCAATACCAAACGTGGCGCAACCAATTTTTCAACTTGTACAAAATTTAATGGAAAACCTACTGGTGCAGTAACTAGTTGCAATTTACCTAGTGTATAGTTAGATGCTTCAGCAACTTGTTGGCATAATTCATCTTCCGGTAATTCACGTAGCTGGTTTGCGTGCTCCTCACGGGTAGACCAAACCATTGATACTTGTTTGTTTGGTAGTGGCAATAAAGCTAGTATTCCGTCACGTTTAAACCATTGATGGGCGGTATTGCGGTGTGATCGTTCTGCACTAAAGTTGGCGACCAAGCCGATTTGTTGATATGGATGTCGCGAAGCTTCGATGTCTGCTTGTTTACGTACCCATGAGTTAACACCATCGGCACCAATAACTAATGCGGTTTGTAACAAACGGCCATCGGCTAATTGCACATCTACATGGCTGTCATGCCAAACTAAGTTGCTGCATTGTGCAGGGCAAAAAACTTCTGCATTGCCGCCAGCAGACTTAAGTTCATTCCAGACCGCAGTTTGTAATTGTCGATTCTCGGCGATAAAGGCTAATTCAGAAATACCAAGTTCATAAGCACTAAAATCAATTTGTGAATGATTGTCATCACCTAATACAGACATTTTATGTACTGGTGTTATGCGGGCTAAATCTAGTGCTTGCCACACATTAATCTGTTGTAAAAATTTTGCGCTACCGGGACTGATGGCATAAACACGGCTATCCCAACTAGTGTCTGTTGGTAGGGGTGCGGGGGTGCGTGATTCTAGCAACGCGATGTTTAGCCCGCTATTTTTAAGCGCAACAGCAAGGCTAGCTCCAACTAGACCACCACCAATTACAATAATATCGAATTTCATAGGCACAGATTATACCTAGATCCTGCAAGTTATCGTACATATAATGTGTAACAAATTGTTTCATAGAGTGAATTTTATTCTGCGTAGAATACTTATTGATATTCTCAAAGAATAAAGTTTGCTATATGGAACAATCTGTTGTGCAGTATGTGTGCGATAACTTACAGGATCTAGTACCTTGTACGCTAAATAACCAGGAAAATATGGGGAATGCAAAAATTGTCGAGAACAAGGCGAAGAAGCGCGGGCATATTGAGCATACGTCAAGTTTCTTCAACGCAGTTATCGGCAATTTGTGCCACAGATTTTCCTGGTTATTTAGCGTACAAGGTACTAGGTTATACGTCATTAATTCTGATTCTAAATTGTATTCTATTGCCTGCCGGCTGTTACAATTCGCCGATGTTATTTTTAGATGGCCCCTAATATGCCTGTTTCAAAACTTATTTCCTCCGAACTACGCTTTACTATTGATCCTGATTCACTAGAGTTTTCTGATACTTCAGAATTATTACAGTACCCATTACCCTGGATTGGGCAAGAACGCGCGGAGATGGCTGCACATTTTGGTTTGGGAATGAATCAACCAAGTTATAACTTATTTGTGCTGGGAGAAGCTGGTAGCGGTAGGTCTTCGTTATTACATCAAGCGATGCTAACCGTAGCGACTAATAGAGCCGTACCTCCTGATTTATGTTTTTTGTATAATTTTGACAACCCTGGTCACCCGATTGCATTACATCTGCCTGCTGGACAAGGACGCTTATTGCGTCAGAATTTAGCGCAATGCATTAAATCTTTGCAACAACAAATACCGCAACGCTTAAACAGAGATGATGTTAAAGAGAAAATCAGCCAAATCACAAAAGATTATCATAAACAAGAAGCACAAGCCTATGCTGAAATAGGTGCTTTTGCTGAAGCTCGCAATTTTGCTATTCGCCGAGAAGCTGGCAGTATTGTTTTTACCTTGTTGGGTGAAAAAGGAGACGTTTTAACTGAGCACGATCTGCTAATGCTGCCGAAACAACGACGGGTTGAAATTGAGCAAGCAGAAGATGCACTACGTGCCGAGCTCACCTCGTATTTAGAAAAAATGCAGCCGTTAGAGCGTGCCATGGAAACAGCTTTAGAGAACTTGCAGCAAGAAATGGTTAAACCGTTATTAGAACATGCACTACAAGAAATTTACCCAAAACAGCAAAAAGATTGTTGTACCGAACTTAACACTTATATCTCTCGTGTGACTCAAGATATTCTTGATAATTTGACCTTATTCAAAGCGTCAAACTCAGACGATGATAGTAAGCAAGAACAACAATTTGCACAGTTGTTAACACATTACCAAGTTAATCTAGCGGTTGATAATAGCGAGTTAAAATGTGCACCGGTTATTATTGATGACAATCCGTTGTTTCATTCGTTATTTGGTCGTATTGAGTATAAAGTACAAAACGATGCGTTGATCACTGATTTTACTTGTATCCGTGCAGGTAATTTACTCAAAGCTCACGGCGGTTTTCTTTTGTTACATCTAGATGATTTGATGGCAAATGAATTAATCTGGGAAAAATTGCGGCGTTTTCTACGCAGTGGTAAGTTACAACTGGAAGAACCAGCAACCCCAACGATGCCAATAAGCGCTATTTCACTTGAACCGGCAGTGGTTAATGTTGATGTCAAAATTATTCTGATTGGCTCACGTGAACAATATTATGCTTTACAGGAAGGCGATCCTGAATTTACACGTCGCTTTCGCATCAAAGTAGACTTTGTTGAAAGTTTTCCCGCCAATAATGAAACCCGTCGTGCTTCATCTATTTTTATTGCACATGCTTGTTTAAATTTAGGATTGCCGCATTTTTCTGCAGCCGCCGTGGCACGGTTATTAGAAGACTCACATCGTGAGGTAGATGACCAATTACGACAGAGTGCTATTTTTTCTCGTGCTGAAACATTGGTTATGGAAAGTGCTGAATTTTGTCGCAAGCAATCAAATACATTGGTTGAATGTTGTGATGTTGAGGCAGCACTTGCCGCCCGTATTTTCCGTCTTAATTACCCTGAGCAACGTTTACAAGAATCAATTACCCAAGAAGATATTTTAATTCCAGTAATTGGTGAGGAAGTTGGGCAGATTAATGGCTTAACACAAATTGATTTGGTGGATTATCGTTTTGGCTTTCCAGTGAGAATCACTGCACGAACTTTTGCGGGAGACGACGGGGTACTTAATATCGAACGTGAAGTGGAGATGTCTGGACCGATTCATGATAAAGGAGTGTTTATTCTGCAAAATTATTTATCTGCATTATTTACCCAGGATGTTCCATTAACCTTTAGTGCATCAATTGTATTTGAGCAAGAGTATCATGGTGTTGAAGGTGATTCTGCTTCCTGTGCAGAGCTTTTTGTTTTGCTTTCATCATTATCAGGCTTGCCACTTAAACAGGGAATCGCAGTGACTGGTGCAATTAATCAATATGGTGAATTGTTACCAGTGGGAGGGGTTAATGAAAAAATAGAAGGTTACTTTCAGGTTTGTAAAGCAGCAGGGCTAGATGGTCAACAGGGGGTATTGATTCCTCATCGCAACCGACGTCATTTAATGTTAGATCAACAGGTGATTGCAGCTGTAGACAAAGGTTTGTTTCATATTTATACCGCTAAACATGTGTATGAAGGTATTGCTCTATTGTCTGGTTATACGGCAGGCATTGCTGATGCGAGAGGTAACTATCCTTCAGATAGTTTATTGGGGCATGCACAAAAAACTTTACGTGGCTATTATCATGCAAGTCATGCACATGAGCAGCAAAAAAGTGGGAATCATTAATTTATACTTCGCACGTTCATGGTTGCGCGAAGTATTAGGTAATACGTGCACAAAATAATTTAACCTAGATCATGCAAGTGATCGTGCATGTAATGTGCAACAAATTGTTTCATAGGGTGAACTTTATTCTGCGCGGAATACTTATTGATATTCCCAAAGAATAAAGTTTGTTATATGGAACAATCTGTTGCGCAGTACGTGTGCGATCACTTGCAGGATCTAGGTTTAAGTATATTCTATCTACGTCCCTTAAATTACAGCCAGGGTACAAACTTAATGGCCATTATGATTCGTGATCATCATCGTCATTGTCGTGGTGGTCATGCTGCTCATCATGCTTATGCTCTTCACCATGATGGTGGTGGTGTTCATGGGTCTCATGATGATGATGGTCACCACCACCGCCATGATGTTTACGCATTGCATTCATCATACCTTGCATCTCGTCCATATCAATGAAGCCATCACTATCTGTATCATGCGCATTAAACATTTCACCATGATGGCGCATAAATTCTCTTCTGCTTATTTTGCCGTCATTATCTGTATCCAGACTAGACATTTTGCAGCAACCACCATTATGTTCGTCGCCACCGTGATGACCTCCATGATGACCACTGTGCTCATCTTTTTCACCATAAGAAGCTAAAATAATATGGTTATTTAATGACTGGTCTGCAGCTGGAGAAATTGTTGCTGCGGTTGCGATAGATGCTGTACCAAGTGCGGCAACAAAGCACGAGACTGTAATTGCTGAGATAATATTTCTTTTATTGGACATAATGTTTTCCCAAATAGTTAATAAAGAGATTATTATACCTAGATCCTACCTAGGTACTACACAAATAGGATCTAAGTAAAACCTAAGCAGCAATGAAATGCTTGCGATAATATTTTAATTCGTTAATTGAATCATAAATATCGGCTAGTGCTTCATGCTTGCCCTGCTTAGTTAAACCAGCCTTAATTTCAGGCTTCCAACGCTTCACAAGTTCTTTAAATGTGCTGACATCTAGATTACGATAATGAAAATAAGTTTCGAGTTGCGGCATATAACGTGCTAAGAACCGTCTATCTTGGCAAATAGAGTTGCCACACATAGGAGATACACCTGGTTTAATATGCTGTTGTAAGAAGTTAAGCATTTGTACTTCAGCTTCAGCTTCAGTCAGCTTGGATGCTTTTATTTTATCAATTAAACCTGATTTTCCATGGGTAGATTTATTCCATTTATCCATACCGTCTAATATTTCATCAGGTTGTGATACAACTAACACCGGCCCCTCTGCGACAGTGTTTAGTTGTGAATCAGTAATAACTAAAGCAGCTTCAATAATACGGTCAGTTTCCGGCTTAAGTCCGGTCATTTCCAAATCAATCCAGATGAGGTTGTTGCTATCTTGTGCCATAATTAAGTAAATTTACAGAATTCTTTATAAATAATCATGTCATATTATCATCGTTTTCCGCTGTCTACTTATGTTTGAACGATTTCTTAGGGACGAGGCAATAATAATTTGTCCATTTAGGCGAAGTCATTTTGCTTTGATTTAAGGCGGTCCGTAGAGCGCATAGTTATTCTATGTAACCGGAGGACCAACGAAAAATCAGAGTAAAAGGACAAGTCTAAATGGACAAATTATTATTGCCTCGTCCCTTATATAACCTAGATCCTGCAGATGATCACCTGTAGGATCTAGGTATAACTAACCTGGTCAATTACACAAATGTTTACTTCACTATTTTTACTTGCATTACTTGTTACTACGCTAGTTCAAGTTTGGCTGGCATCACGTCATATTAATCACATTATGGAGCATCGTGACAAAGTTCCAGATAATTTTTCTAATCAAATAGATCTACCTTCCCACCAAAAAGCTGCTGACTATACCTGCACTAAAACACGTTCAGGTTACCCCAGTATTCTTTTGCAAGTCACCATTTTATTAGCGTTAACTCTTGGTGGAGGATTAAATTTTATATCTTCTTTTTGGTCTGAATGGTTAACTGATCCGTTGACTCATGGCTTGGTACTAATTATCAGCACCATGTTGTTAATAGGCATTGCCGAAATCCCATTAAGTTACTATCGTACTTTTGTAATTGAAGAACAATTTGGTTTTAACAAAATGACACCAGGTATGTTTTTTACAGATTTAATTAAACAATCAGCAATAGGTATTTTATTAGGTGCGCCACTATTATTATGCATTCTTTGGCTAATGGAAAAGATGGGAGATAGTTGGTGGATTTATGCTTGGTTAGCATGGATAACCTTTAACCTACTATTGCTAGCAATATACCCGACTTGGATTGCTCCATTGTTTAACAAATTTACTCCATTAGAAGATGCTTCACTTAAAACTCGTATCGAACAATTAATGAAAAAATGTGGCTTTAAATCTAGTGGCTTATTTGTTATGGACGGATCGCGCCGCAGTAGCCATGGAAATGCTTATTTCACTGGGTTTGGTAAAACCAAACGAATTGTGTTTTTTGATACTTTGCTGTCACGTCTCAATGGTACAGAAATTGAAGCAGTGCTGGCCCATGAACTAGGTCACTTC
>JAJFJL010000044.1 GCA_021774055.1 Nitrosomonas sp.
GAAGCGAAAATTTGGAGAATCGAGGCCAAATTATCACCGGTTTGAGGCGAATATTTGGTATATTTAACGAAAACTGGGGAGGATTTGGGCCGATTTCTCCGAATTTGCAGCCGAAACTCATAAGTCCGACAGGCTCCTAGAGGTTTTAGAACCTAGGTATTAGCTAACACCATACTGTGCACGATAACTTTCTACTGCATTTAAATGCTGTGCCAGATCATTTTTGCTACGTAGATAATTAGTAATGTCATCTAAGTTAATAATACTAACCACTGGTATTTGATGTGTGTTATTAACCTCTTGCACTGCAGAAAGTTTACCACTGCCCCGCTCCATTCGATCCAGTGCAATCATAACTCCAGCAGGCATGGCACCAGATGACTGAATAAGATTAACTGATTCTCGTACCGAAGTACCAGCAGAAATCACATCGTCAACAATTAATACCTGACCTAAAATCGGCGCGCCCACAACTAGGCCACCTTCACCATGATCTTTAGCTTCTTTACGATTAAAACTAAATGGGTAGTTGCAACCAGTTTCAGCTAGCGCTACCGCAATGGTGCTAACCAAAGGAATTCCCTTGTAAGCTGGGCCAAACAACATATCAAAAGGAAGCTTAGCAGCTAGAATAGCTTTCGCGTAGAATTGTCCCAGTTGACGCAAGGAATTTCCATCGTTAAATAAACCGGCGTTAAAGAAATAAGGCGACAAACGCCCTGCCTTGGTTTTAAACTCACCGAAACATAATACTTCTTGCTTAATCGCGAACTCAATAAATTCTTGCCGAAAATTAGACATAATTTTAATCAACCTAATAATAATGATATGCAAATTATAACGCTTAACCTAAATGGCGTACGCGCTGCCGCAAGAAAAGGTTTGTTTCAGTGGCTATCAAAACAATCTGCGGATATTGTTTGTGTACAAGAATTAAAAGCGCAAACCGTTGATTTAGTTGATGAGATACTTGCTCCCAATGGTTTTTATGGATATTTTCATTGTGCTGAGAAAAGAGGCTATAGTGGCGTTGGTATCTATAGCAGGAAGCAACCTGAGAAAGTTATTGAGGGTTTGAATATTGCTAAAATAGATCAAGAAGGACGCTACTTACAAGCTGACTTTGGTAATTTAAGTGTGATTTCACTTTATTTGCCTTCGGGTTCCAGTGGAGACCATAGGCAGAATTCTAAAGTTTTTTTTATGGAAAAGTTTTTTCCCTTATTGGAACAAATGGCTGCCAGTGGTAGAGAGATTCTTTTATGTGGTGATTGGAATATTGCTCATAAAGAAATTGATCTGAAAAATTGGCGTGCTAATCAAAAACGTTCAGGATTTTTACCTGAAGAACGTGCCTGGTTAAGCGATGTTCTTGACAAAGTTGGTTATGTGGATGTGTTTCGACAAATCAACCAAGAGCCCGCACAATACACCTGGTGGTCTAACAGGGGACAGGCTTGGGCAAACAATGTTGGTTGGCGTATTGATTACCAAGTTGCTACCCCAGGTATTGCCAGTAAAGCCAGAAAAGTTGCTATTTATAAGGCTGAACGTTTTTCTGATCATTCACCGCTGATTATTGATTACGATTATTGTTTATGAAATCTGCCGCCCTACTTGATTGGTTATCTGCGCTACGGGTTTATACCCACCCACGGGTATTAGGGATGCTGTCGTTAGGTTTTTCTGCTGGACTACCGCTGCTATTAATATTAGGTACTTTGTCATTCTGGCTACGTGAGGCTGGTATCGATCGTACTACTATTGGCCACCTAAGTTGGGTAGGTTTGGCGTATGGCTTTAAATGGTTATGGGCGCCACTTGTAGATCGTTTATCGCTGCCTTTATTAACAGCATTACTTGGTCGGCGGCGTGCATGGTTATTGCTATCACAAGTTGTAATTGCTTGCTCTTTAATTGGATTAGCCAATTCTGATCCAGTAATTAACCTAGCCTATACTGTGTACTTTGCTTTAATTGTGGCATTTGCTTCTGCCACACAAGATATTGCTTTAGATGCTTATCGTATTGAAGCTGTTGCCGCTGAATTACAAGGTGCGATGGCAGCTACTTATCAGGCAGGTTATCGCTTGGCAATGATTTTTGCATCAGCTGGGGTGCTTTGGATTGCTGCTGCAGTAGATACTTCTGTCACTACTTATGCATACGAACCTTGGCGTTTTGCTTATTTGGTGATGGCTGCCAGTATGATTGTTGGCATTGTCACTACATTAATTATTAATGAACCAGAAGTTGCTGTCAGTAAACTTATTTATGAAAACGAACAGCTAGCTAAACAAACTATCGCCGGTTGGCGACTTAATGAAAAACTGGCAAATATTTTAGCTTGGTTATATGGCGCAGTAATAGCACCTTTTCGGGATTTTATTGTGCGTCATGGGCGACAAGCTTTGTTAATCTTAGCTTTAATTGCTGTTTACCGTATCTCGGATGTGGTGATGGGAGTTATGAGTAATCCCTTTTACGTTGATATGGGTTACAGCAAAGATGAAGTTGCAACCGTATCTAAGGTTTATGGTGTGATTATGACAATTCTAGGTGCAGTTGTTGGCGGTTTACTTACGCTAAAAACTGGTGTTATGCGTACCTTATTTTTAGGGGCAGTACTATCAGCTGCTACTAACTTGTTATTTGTTTGGCTAGCTGGTCGTGGCCATGATGTTAGTGCATTAGTTTTAACAATTTCAGCTGACAATCTGTCTGCCGGTATTGCATCATGTGCTTTTATTGCTTATTTGTCAGGATTAACCAATAGTGCTTATTCTGCTACACAATATGCCTTGTTTAGCTCAGTTATGCTGTTGTTACCGAAGTTTATCGCTGGGTTTAGTGGGCAATTTGTTGATGCTTATGGCTATGAAACTTTCTTTATCGCAACAGCATTGTTGGGGGTACCTGTATTAGGTTTAGTTTGGCTAGCTGGGCAGGCTAAATTTGAAACTACAATTAGCAATAAATAAATTTATGAATATTATTTCAAATAGTATCTTAATGGAACCATATTAATTTTATGAACTAATCAATTAAATGATGTAAAACTGCATAACGAACTAATTGTGCATTATTTGTCATGTTCATTTTTTCTAAAATACGTGTGCGATAAGTACTGATTGTCTTCACACTAAGAGATAAACTTCTTGCAATTGAGGTTAGTGATTTACCTGCAACAATATGTTTGAAAACATGTAATTCACGATCAGAAAATTTGGTATGAATAGGTGCTGCTAACTCAATAGTTGGATTAAAAAATAACTTTTCTGCCAGTTCTGGGTTGACATATTTGCCGCCGTTTGCCAAACGCCGAATAACACTAACTAGTAAGTCGGTTGGGCTGTCTTTAGTTAGATATCCTGCAGCACCTGATCGAATTGATCGAATTGCGTATTCATCCTCTGGGTACATACTTAATACCAATACACGCTGTTTTTCATTATCAATGTTTAAACGTTTTAGTACTTCTAGGCCAGATATGTCAGGCAAGTTAATATCTAATAATGTTACATCCCATTTGCAATTACGCATTTTTTCCAGGGCATCACCACCGTTATCTGCCTCAGCAACTACAATAATATCTTGCGTTTCATTTAAAATTCGTTTCAGTCCATCACGAAATAAGCTGTGATCATCTGCAATTAAAATATTAATAGTCATGCTATATCTTGTATGGTATTGACAATATTACACAGCTACCCTGTGTAGGAATGCCGTTAACCTCAAACTTTCCATTCAACTGTTCAACACGTTCAAAAATTCCACGAATACCATAAGATACTGAGTTATGTATCTGCTTACTGGTAATTCCTATTCCATTATCATAAATCTTAATTTGTAGGTTACCGTTTATTTCTTCAATCCTAATTTTGACTAATGTTGCCATTGCATGTCGTTTTACGTTAGTTAGAACCTCTTGAATAATTCTAAATATTTGTGTTTGAGATTTGTCGTCCAGATAATTAGAATCATCTACATTTATGGTTAACAAACATTCTATTTTTGTCTGTTTTTCAAAATCTCGTACTAACCACTCAATTGCACCCATAAGTCCAAGGTTATCCAATACGTTAGGCCGTAATTTTTTTGAAATCTCTCTTGTAGTATCAATGGCAGCACCAGTTAACTTATGCAGCATTTGAATTCTTTCAACCAAAATAGGATCATTAATTTTCTTTGACAACCAATCTAAATCCATTTTCAATACTGTTAAATTTGCTCCTAAATCATCATGGATCTCACGTGCAATTCTTTTACCTTCTTCTTCTCTTACAGTATTTGAATGTTCCGTCATTTTTTGCAAATCTTCCATCATTTGCTTACGTTCGGTAATATCTACAATCATACATAAATGACAAGGGTCTTCTTGTGTTTGCATGTCAAAGGTTACCATTGAGGTATCAACCCAGACAAAAGAACCATCAGAGCGATTAATACGCCAGGTTGATTTTAAGCTAGTTACTTCATTACCTGCTAATTGCTCTACTTTATCTAAATAATCTTGTTTATCATCTGTATGTGCAATTTCCAGTCGTGTTAGCTGCAATAATTCATGCTTTGTGTAACCTAATATTTGCGCATAGGTTGGATTAATATCATAGAAAACACTAGTTATTGAATTAATAAGGGCGATTCCAATTGGAACTCTATCAAAAACAGTTTGAAAACGTTTGTCAGCTATTTTGATTGCTTCTTGAGATTTCTTGCGTTCAATTGAATAGCGGATGACTTGAGGCAAAATATCGAAAGCCACTTCTCCTTTTACTAAATAATCTTGTGCACCAGATTTAATTGCTTCAATTGCAACCTTTTCGTCAACTCGGTGAGATAACAGTAGAAATGGGATATGGTCAAATAATGCATGAATTCGGTTGAATGTTTCTAGACCATTACAATCAGGTAAGCCAAGATCTAATACAACGATATCAAAATTAGATTGTTGCAGTTGAGTTAATGCATCTCTTAAATACTCAACATGCACCATCTCAAATATTCCATGATGAATGTTTTGTAAAACATTTTGTACTAAAAATACATCAAGAGGGTTATCTTCGACTAATAAAACTTTAATTCTACTTTTGTGCATAAATTAAAAAGACTAACGTTCAGGTAACGAAACAATAGTAAACCAGAAGCTTTGTATTGACTGTACAACATGCATAAAATCATCAAAATTAACCGGTTTATTAATGTAACAATTGGCATGATTCCCATAGGCTTTCATTTTATCTCTATCATCTTTTGAAGTTGTGAGAATAACTGCCGGAATTGTTTTTAGATTATCATCATTCTTAAGTTCAGCTAATACTTCCTGTCCATTTTTACGTGGCATATTTAGATCTAGTAGAATAATATCTGGGCGCGGCGCCCAATGATACGGATCTCTCTTGTATAGAAAATTTAATGCATCTATGCCATCTTTTGTTACATACATTTTGTTGAGCAATTTAGCGTTAGCAAATGCTTCTTCGGTTAACATAACATCAGTTGGATTATCTTCAACCAATAAGATAGTAATGTTTAATTTATCGTGATGCTCCACAAAGACCCCTTATTTCTTAGGAATTGAAAAATAAAAAATAGTGCCTTGACCGATTTGTGACTTAACCCAAATGTGTCCACCATGACTTTTAATAATCTTCTTGCATATTGCTAAACCAATGCCCGTGCCAGAATATTCACTACGAGTATGCAAACGTTGAAATACTAGAAAAATACGTGAAAAATATTCTTGTTCTATGCCAATTCCGTTATCAGTAATACTAAACACCCACTCATTAGATTTTTGTGCGGCAGAGATATGAATAACTGGTTTATCATCAATACGATGAAATTTAATTGCATTACCAATCAAGTTTTCAAATAATTGAAATAATTGAAATTTAATGACAGATACTGAAGGTAATGGGTCGTGCGTTATCACTGCATTATTTTCGTTAATCTTTATTGCTAGATTGTTTAATACGTTTGCTAATATTTCTTCGCAATTCACACTCTCAATTGAATCATGAGTGTCAATCCTAGAATAAGTTAATAAATCATTAATTAATTTCTGCATCCGCTCGACACCAGCAACCGCATGGCTAATAAATTTATCAGCTTGGTCATCAATCTTACTTTCATAACGCTTTTTAAGTAATTGAACGCAGCTAGTCACTGCACGTAGCGGTTCTTGTAAGTCATGTGAGGCGACATAAGCAAATTGTGCCAATTCATCATTAGAACGAGCTAGCTCTTCAACACGTTGCGCCATTAATAGCTCTAATTGCTTACGTTCAGTAATCTCAGTGCGAATGGCAATATATTGAAATGGTTTTTCTTTGTCGTCAAAAAAAGGAATAATTGTGGTATCTACCCAATAATAAGAACCGTCTTTGGCTTTATTTTTAATTTCACCTTTCCATATATTTCCTTTTGCGATTGTTTTCCAAAGGTGACGCATAAATTCTTGCGGATGAAAGCCAGAATTAATAAGTCGGTGATCTTGACCTAATAATTCTTCACGAGAATACTTAGCAATAGAGCAAAACTTATTATTAACGTGGGTAATGATGCCTTGACGGTTGGTAATAGCAACAATAGAGTGGGCATCTAACGCATCTTCGATTAAGCGCACCTTGCTTAGGGAAGCTTTAAGTGCGCTCTCTGTTTGTACACGCTCCAACCATAATTGTAGATCAGCTGCAATGGTGTTAAGAAGTTCTTGCTCTTCAGGCAATAGAAAAGACTGTTCTTCTATATAGAGTATTTGTATTTTACCGCAAACTTTTTTATTAATATAAATTGGCGTTTCAAGCGCATGGACAGGTGTTTGGACATATTTTTTGGAAGTGAAACGTTGATCATTTAAATCAATAATAGTTATTGCTAATTCAGGAAAACGCACTGCCTTAGCTAAATGAACAACAATTCTGTTACATAGCTCATCTACTGATAAATTCAATACCATTTCACGACGAATGCTATAAAGACAGTTAAGCTCCTTGGTTCGCTCTTTCAGTCGCTCATTTCTTTGTTCTTCCAGTTCTAATTGCTGATTAAGTAGTGCGTGGAGAAGTTCGGATGTTTCGGTTGCTGATGCTGGTCCTGCCTGTTGTATTTGCTGATTCAAACGTTGCTGTGCACGAAGATAGGGTTCAG
>JAJFJL010000045.1 GCA_021774055.1 Nitrosomonas sp.
GTGCCGCATCCACACGCACTTGCAACCGTGCCAATTCATCTACCCCACTAAAACCATTATTTTCCGCGTTATGAACATCAACGCGTGCATTTTGCCAGCTATTGATATATTCATTTAACTTTAGTGATTTCTGCACTAAAGTACCGGATGCCTTCCATAAAAATAAGAATGAATTATTTCCGTCTAGACCATCTTGATTAATTATTTTTTCATAAACTTCTGCTGTTGTATTACCAAATTCTCCACTAGCCAGGCATTGATTATCTAACAAATTACCAGGTGCAGAATTCGTTGCAGCTGTTAATTCATCTATTTGCTTTGCTAAAAAATAGCCAACTTGAAATGCGGCCGCTGGTGGATAAAAAACACCCGCTGCAGTTGCAGCAAATGCAGCACTATCACATCTATCATGTGCGCTCGCAGTGCTATTCATTAATGTTAACGCAAGTGCGCAACCCAACAATCCAATTTTTCTTATTAACATAGAACCTCCTCATTAGTTTAATAAAATAAAACATCGTACTAACTAACCTACTGGACTTAACAATGATTACTGAGAAACTGTTCGAGAGCCAGGATACTTAACTCCTTGCCGTAAAATACAGCACTAAGGTGCTTATATTATTTGTTTCCCCATAACACATTCTACACTTCTAATAAAGCTTCATGTGATTGTAGCATGGCAAAATAAATAAACTGGCACCATGTGCACTATTTATTGGATTAGGAACGTGCATGAAACAAATGATTTACTACAAGTACGTTTTGAAATACCAATATCTTTTCAACTTCCCACCACAAAACCAAACCATTAAAACGTTAACAATAATTCTTCTTGTTGTAACACATTGATAGTTTTTACAGAATTAATTGGCGATAGCGTATTAACTCTTACCCCAAGTAGCCTTAGTTTCTTTTCCAATGGTATACGGCGTAAGCATTCGCCAGCCGCACGGCGGATGGATATTGGATCCGCCGTATGTGCCGCAAGCGTAATATCTCGTGTCACAGTATGAAAATCCTCAAAGCGTAATTTGATGCCAATGGTACGCCCAACATAACCTTTATGCTGCAGGTCTTCGGCGACACGGGTACACAGCGCAGTAAAAGCTTCTGATAAAGCCAGACGATCGTGGAGCGGATGAAGATCTTGTTCAAAGGTGGTTTCCCGACTGATTGATTTTGGTTTAGTGTCGGTAATAATTGGGCGCTGATCAATACCATGCGCTACTTCATGCAACCAGGTTGCGTAATTGCGTCCAAAGTTGATTTGCAGCAAACTGATTTTGGTTTGTGCTAATTCAGCAATAGTTTCGATACCAAGGGCGGTTAGTTTTTTAGCTGTTTTTGGACCAACCCCATTGATCTTACGTACAGACAACGGCCAGATTCGCTCAGAAATATCAGCCATATTAAGAATAGTGATTCCATCTGGTTTATCAAGATCTGAACCGATTTTAGAAAGCAGTTTGTTCGGTGAGATACCGATAGAACAAGAAAGCTTAGTCGCATCATAAACCGCCTGTTTAATTCGTTGTGCCAATATCAAACTATCATCAGGCAACTCACTTAAATCAATATATATTTCGTCAATACCGGCTCCTTCAATTCTAGGAGCAATACTTGCAACTGCCGCTTTAAACAAACGTGAATAATGGCGATAACGCTCAAAATCAGCAGGCAGAAGAATTGCCTCTGGCGCAAGTTTGGCTGCTTTCATCATTCCCATTGCCGAGAAAACACCTAGTGCACGAGCTTCATAAGTCGATGTCGTAATAACTCCACGCCCAACATATTCACGCAATCTAGCGTAATGCATGCTGCCATCAGCCTGCAGCGTAGGAGTATGTTTTATACGCCCGCCAATAACCACCGGCAAACCAATTAACGCCGGATAACGCAGCAATTCAACCGATGCATAAAAAGCATCCATATCAAGATGGGCAATTCGTCGGGGTGTTGCATCCATTCTTTATACAATATAAACGATTGACATAATGCAATTACAATACCATTAAACCTAATCAAAGCACATCAGACAAAACTGATTACAAACCAACGAGAACTCCTCGCTGGATACAAATCAACACACTTTCTTAGATTTTCGCAATGCTATAATCCAGCGCTAATTACCTGCTCAAAAAGGATATAAAAATGAAAAGATTACCGCTATTGTTTATTGTGGCAATGATGACATTAGGCTGTGCTTCCCAGGAAGAAGAAATAAAAGCATGCATCATTGATGGCATTGATACACCCGAAGATGTTGGCGTTGTTTTGGTACTACCTAACCCAATCGAAAAAAGAGAAGAGCTTGTTGTATGCGAAGCCTGGGTTAATGCTTACCTTGGAGAGAAATATGGTTCACGCATACCAGGAAAAGTTATTTTCTCCACATGTGCTGATGTTGATTGTAAATCACAATCTGCAACTGGTTTGACTAGGTAGGGTGTAATAACCGCAGGGCATTACACCTTATGCGCGAGAAATGGCGCAATGCCCTACGGTTATTGCGCCCTACGGACTGCCTCAAACCAGAGCAAAATAACTTCGCCTAAATGGACAAATTATTATTGCCTCGTCCCTTAACAAGTAGGGTGCGTTCCACGCACCGATGAACAGTGTTGTTATTAAACACGCTGCATTTGGTGCATGGAATGCACCCTACCAGGTTGAAATCATTTAATTCCCATCTGCTGTTTAAAATTTTGAAAATTTTGTTGGAATAACTTGAATTGCTGGTTAAGCGTTGCATCATCCAGTGCTTGTATCAACGGTTCAGCGACTTGTAAAAGAAGCATTTCATGTTCAGCAATAATTTGTGTTGCATATTGTGGGTAGGTTAACAAACGTTTCTCACTATATAGGAGTGCCTCACATAACAATTTACATTGCTGAAGTTTATCTTCAGAAAAACAACACGACAGTTTGAAATATGAAATAAACAAGTCGTGTAGGCGTTGTTCACTGTCACCATAATCGCGCAAAATCTGTTCACGGGTTACCAATGATGCTTGGAATAATTCCAGTGCATCATCGACGTTATCGCGTTTTAGCAGTACATCGGCGACTCTTTCTTGTGAGATCGACAAGTCGCGCAAGCGTTGTTCACTGTCACCATGTTGCTTTAAATGCACAAAGCATTGTTGTTGTAATGCCTTGGCGAGTTTTTCTGCGCTTGTTATTCGATTTAGTTCGTTGAGTAAATTGACTAAGTCAATTTGTGTCCAAAATGGCACAGTAGCAAAGTCAATCTGCGCATCCTCGGGCAATTGTTTTTCGAATGTATCCAAATGCTGAATTGCCCGTGAGAAATAACCTTGGTATTGATACCATTGCAGCAATTCTACCAACAATTGCAAATGAAACTCTGGATCTGCTTGCAGCGGTGCTTGCTGAGCAAGCAACAACAAATAAAAGTTTTCTTGTTCATCTATGGGTAATTCTTTGGCTTTATCCTGTTGTATCCATTGTTTACCCACGGTGATAATTTGTTCAGCCAAGCTTTGTTTAATTTTTGGTAGCAGTTTGATGCGTTGACAGGCGAATTCATAATAACCCCGATGGCGAAATTCGTAGATTACTGCGCTGGACATTGCTAGGATGGCGTAGGGGCGAATTGCGCTGGATAATGTTTCTGTACTTTCCGGGTGGGCCAGTGTGCTATCCATGCGTGCAACGCTTGCCAACAATAAGTCTTTAATAAATCGCATGCCGTGGTAGCTGGCATAAGCTAATAGAGTTTTTAGTTGTTTACTCATTTGCTCAAAACGGCGTTTCTGAATTTCATGCAGTTTAAAACTCATCTTGGCCATTTCATCCATGGCTTCAGGTATCAGTGCTTTTGTTAGATCCTGATCTTGAAAATAGAACTCTTTCTCTTGTAGTTCTTGTAATATTTCATTTAATTGTAATGGGTTGCCTTCTGAACGTTGCGATACAAAGTTAATTTGGCTAGCTGTTAAACCTGGAAAAGCGGCTTTAATAATAGTTTCCAATCCATGCAAACCATAGATATCACGGATCGACAAACAGTTTTGGTGATGCTGTTGCATGTTTTTATACAGTACTGGCAAATGAACAGCGGGAGCTTGCGGATCATGCTGCGCCAAATTCCATTCTTGCTCCCAATGGGTGGCTAGTATTAACAATGGCCAATCATTTTGTACGGCATGATGAAATAAATTCTCAACAAATTGGGCAGAAGCCTGATCCATCCATTGAGCATCGTCCAGCACTAAAATTAGAGGTAAAGCTGGTGCGTTACCTGTCTTGGTCAAGACATACTTTAACAGTTGATGTAATGTTTCTAGGCGTGCTTGTAATATCTGCTGTTCTCTTTCTGCAATTGTGCTAGTTTGTTGCCTCTGTGCTTGGAATTCTTCAAATTTAGTTTTACCCAGTTCCAAAAATAATTTGGAAATACTCGCCAATACTCCGGTAAGAATAATATCCATAGCTACAGGTGCAATCTCGGCAAGAGCTTTTAGCACTCTGCCTTGGTTTTTTTTATGAGCTAACAGGGAAACTTCATGAGGTTTCAAATGATGATGATTAGCTAGGAAGCCACAACGATCAGCTTCATTCTGATTGCGATGATGGGGGTCGCTCCAACCAATGCCCCACCATAGCCAAGGGATTTCGGTACTTTTGCCAAAGTCTTCTGGGCGCGGATTAACCCGAAGATTATTTTGCTCACGGAGTAAGGTGTCAGGCCAGTATTCACTGGGGTCTTCATTTTCAGGGCGACTTAACCAGCTATAAAATTTCTGGATAATCTTGGTTTTACCAAAACCACTTTCACCCCGCAGCACGCATAAACGTGGCTGGCCTTTTTTAACTTCAGCCCATGTTTGCTGCAGCCAATTGAGCTCTTGCTCACGACCAACAAAAATCTGTTGCCAGTGCAATAATGAAGTGCGGTATCCGTGCCAATCAAAGTTAGGACCGGGGTCCGTTTTACGACCTGGGGATATGTTTGCATGACCGGTGATATTGTTATCAGCAATCGAATAAATATCTTGTAACGCCTGGGTTAATTGAGTTAACGCGGCATATTGTGGTTCTGTAAATGGTTGCTGATCACTACCTTCTAACTCAATACCAATGGAAAAATCATTACACTGTGTCTTACCCTGCCAGTTAGATTCCCCCGCATGCCAGGCCCGATCAAGACAAGAAACAAATTGAATAATCTCACCATCGCGGCGAATCAAAAAATGTGCAGAAACTTTCAAGCCAATAAGTGTTTGGTAGCTAGGATGTACATCTGGATTTATCTGATTGGTAAATAATTCAATAATGCCATCACCACCGAATTCATTCGGCGGCAGGCTGATGTTATGAATCACTAATAAGTTGATATCACATTCAGGTGGACGAGTATCAAAGTTTGGTGAACTAATTTGCTGGGCTTTATTTAAGTAACCAGAGGCATCTATTTTCATGGGGGTATGTTTTTTTTAGGAAAAATGTTTCAACTGATCTCGTGCACATGTAATGTTCAAATTTATAGTTTTTTTGAGTGATTTTTCTTTACACATTTTTCATAAACAAACTTAGGATCTAAATCAACACCATTTATCCATTCAACTGTATCAAATGACACGCTTACTGTATTAAATATACTAGGCTCTATAATTTTACTGAACACCCCAAAACCAAGGTAAGGTTCCATATCTAGAATGCCACTTTCGTTGTTATCAAATTCAACAAATATTTTATAACCCTTATCTGCAGTGACTTTTATTACAGCTGGATACATAATTTATCTCTTATTGAAGTGGTTGTATTTTAAAAGGTTCTTCTCCATTCATAACTAACGTCCAATCAGCCATCAATTCTTCTTGATGCAGTTCTGCCCAGGAAAAACAAGTTTAGACTGTTTTTTTGGAATATTTCCTTCATATATTTCACATGTTTTAATATCAATGGTGGCTCTGTACTCTGCGTAGTACACATGAAAGTGAGGTGGTGGATGCTCTCCTGGTGCATAGTACATACGGATAATTATTCCGTAAAACATAGATATTGTAGGCATTGTTTTCCCTGCTTGTTATTTTTATTTATGTTCAAAACCACTTTTCGGTGAGTATATTGGTTTATTTTTCTTTTTCACATCAAGTACTTTAGTGATCTATCATTATTTATCCTGCATATGGAACAACTTCTTTTTGCAACCGATTCTCTAAATCTGCTTCAGTTTTTTGCAAGTCATAGCGAGATTGCAGATTCAACCAAAACTGTGCTTCCATCCCAAAATATCTACCAAATCGAAGTGCGGTATCAGCCGTGATGGATCTTTTTCCGTGAACAATCTCACCAATGCGACACTGGGACACACTGATATCTTTTGCTAAGCGATATTGAGAAATTCCCATAGGATGCAAAAATTCTTCGAGAAGAATTTCGCCGGGATGAATTGGTTGAAAGTCTCTCTTGCTCATATTACCCCTCTAATGATAATCAATAATTCCCACATTGCAGGCATCACCAAGTTGCCAAATGAAACAGATTCTCCATTGATCATTTATTCGTATACTGTACTGTTCGGATCGTTTGCCCTTAAGTTTCTCCAACCGGTTATTTGGAGCTATTTTCAATGAATTTAATTTATTTGCGGCATGTAATATTTCGAGTTTCCTAGCCGCAACTCGTTGAATATCATTTGGGAGTTTCATTGAAAATCGACCATTGAAAATCCTCTCAGTTTCGCGGCATTTGGATGACTTAATCACCTAAGGATACTAACGAGTGACTGTAGGGTGCATTCCATGCACCATTTATAACGTTGGTGCGTAAAACGCACCCTACCTTTTAAATGTGAACCGAATAATGAAAGATATTATTTTTAACACGATTTTTAGTCTTACCGGCTTAATTCAGAATAATATTTAGCTGATATACGCTGGCAATAATCAACTAGATTTTGTTTACTTAGTGCATATTCTTTAACCGGTGATTCTATTGGACAACCTAGTGTGTTGATCAAGAAACCATAGGCAGTGGCATCTAAGCTGGTTGGTTTGTCACCCATAAAATATGGCTTGTCGGATAAGAAATCAGATAATGCATCTAAATCTGTACGACCTTTTTGGAAAATCTCTTCGTTGTTATGTCGACTGATACCGTGACCACGAATTTGGCGGCGAATAAGGATACGATAAACCCATGCAACAATATCTCTAATTACTGGCGGTAAACCACCGAAAATAGCTTTTTTGTTCACTTGCCAGTTTTCTTCAGAATATTGCCAGCGTGTATATAAAGTAATCCAAAATAAATGTTCTTCAAGTAAACGCTGCATGGCTATGCTGTTGGCTTTTTGTAAAGGGCTTAAATCAGTATCCAGTTTATCGCCATGTTCCTGGATTAAATATTGAATAATTAGGTCGCTATCTGCAATTTTATTGTTGCCATCTTCAATAAACGGCAATTTACCTTTGGGTGATTTTCCTGGCAAACTATCAACCGTTTGATAAGGTATTTCAGCCATACGTAAATAAGTTTCTAATTTACAACAAAAATGGCTTAAATTAGGAATTCCCCAGGTAGGTGCAAATTGATGAAGTTTAATCATAATAATCCTCCTATAAAATAATCATTATTTATACCTAGTACCTTGTTCGCTAAGTAACCTGAAAAATATGGGGGAGCACAAATTGTCGAGAACAAGGCGAAGAAACGCTGGCATATTGAGCATACGTCAAGTTTCTTCAACGCAGTTATCGGCAATTTGTGCCACAGACTTTCCTGCTTATTTAGCGT
>JAJFJL010000046.1 GCA_021774055.1 Nitrosomonas sp.
GCCAGTAAGTTTTACAGTAACTTGCAGAGTTAATTCATCACCGTGACATGCTACAATTTTAGCCATTACTTTTCCTTACACTGTATGTTGAAAATAGAACAGTCTATTTTAACCTTATACATTGCACAGAATCAACACCCAACTGCAAACTGCAACAACCCCTAGTCAAGTACAAAAACATTGGCTGCCAACTTAAGACGGGACAAAACTTGTTACATCCCCATCATCATTCCTGCATGTTTCTAGCAGGAATCCAGGGTGGCCCTGGTATGAATTCCTGCTAAAGGCATGCAGGAATGACGGTGGGCAGCATTGAACGCCATATCTTGTTCCGTTCTAAGCTGGTAGCAAAACATCATTAGGTGGCTAAGGGGCGTGCATAAAATACGCGGTCATTTATCTCTGTGCGCCTTACCAACCAGGTGACGCAAACCACGGACTACAAAAAAAACGCCTAAAACAACAATAGGAATAGCCATGCCGGTAACTAAATCCACATTAATATCCATACCATAAGCTTTACCTGCTTTTAACCCATAACCTACAATGCCAAGCAGATAATAACTCAGCACGACTACTGACAGGCCTTCAACCGTTTCTTGCAGACGCAGTTGCATACGCGCCCGCCGATCCATGGACTTTAATAAATCCCTGATTTGTGCTTCCATAGAAATATCTACTCGGGTACGTAATAATCCAGATGCACGAGCAACACGTAATGACAGTGTTTCCAACTTAGAATGAACAAGATCACAAGTCCCCATAGCCGATGACAAATGCTGCTCCATAAATTCCTGCAACATTTGAAAACCTTCTATCCGTTCTTCACGAAGCTCGGCAACACGGAGCTTTACAATCTCGTAATATACTCTTGAAGCATTTAACCGATGATCCGTCTGCGCTGAAATACGCTCTATTTCTGCAGCCAATTTGGTTAACCCATCTAATAATTGCTGTTCATCCTCAATACTGTCTAATTCTAGATTACTAAATGTTAAGGTAGCCAAACGCTGGTCATAACTAGCCAATTTAGGAATCATCTGCCGTATTTTGGGTACCGGCAACATCGCCAGAATACAATACGTCTCAATTTCTAATAATCGTTGCACCAAACGCCCTGCTTGACGATTACGCAATGTCTCATCATGAATCAAAATACGACTAAAGCCATCACTATGAATTTGGTTGTCACTCCAGATACTGGCACTACCAGCTGCAACTTTGGAGCCAATAATCGTATTGGTAACAAATAATTCAGCAAGCTCAGTTAAGCTGCGTTTGGGACGTGATCTATCGTCTAATGCGATATGCGTTGCAGCCAATACTTCGCCAGGCAGACTGGCTAACCATTCTTCAGGAACAAGTTTAATCACCGGTCTTGCAAAAGGTGTTTCAAACGGCGCTATCTGGTAAAACATATAGATAGAGTACTCAGTATGTCGTTCCCACCTGAGATTAAACTCCCCCAAATCCACACTAAAAATATTTGAGTGGTTGTGTAGTGGTGTAACGTTATAGCTCTCACATAATTGCGTAATTAATTGACGTTCCTGATCTATATATTGACGATCAGACAACAACACCAAATGTGAAACATGAGCCGGTGCAGTTAACAGTTCAAAAATATCTGCATTAAGCTCAATATTTAGTTCATGCCTATCCTGATATTCAGGAATGCCCAATAATTGTTTTTTTATATCACCCACTGTTTCTGCACCAGAATGCAATGATGAAGTAATCGTATTCATAATATGAAAGATTAATTAGATCTACTAAAAAAACACGACAATACTACACAACCCTAACTAACAGTACCTTTAACGCAATTTAGCACAATCAATTCAGGCCCAGATTATCTCAAAACCATGTCAGCTTCAAACCAAAGCCTTTACAAAAGACCTATGCGCCACTCGTGCAGCGCCACCAGCATTATATTTCGCACGGTCATAGTTTCGGATTTCTAGTGGATCATTTTTGCCAATATTAGCGCCTTGTTCTCGACAATTTTTGTATTCACCATATTTTCCAGGTTATTTAGCGTACAAGGTACTAGTGCCTTGCACGCTGCTAACGGTCAGATCTCACAACGCAGCAAATGCTTCACAATTCTTTTTCATCAGCCAGCACCGCACGGTCATGAGCCCATGCGCGTAATGCACTAATACGTTCCGCCATCACAACAGATAATGGGCGCGTACGTTCCAGTTCATGCAAAATATTAGCAGAAGACAACTCTGCATTATCTGCACGTGCCGCAAAGATTGCCGCAATCACCGCCTGCTCTATCTCGGCACCAGAAAAACTGTTGGAGTTTGCGGCAAAAGCTGACAAATCAAAATCGTTGCAATCAAAACCACGTTTCTTCAGATGGATCGCAAAGATCTGTTCACGTGCTGCAGCACTCGGAAAATCAACAAAAAATATTTCATCGAAACGTCCTTTACGAATCAATTCTGGCGGTAATGTCGAAATATCGTTTGCGGTAGCTACAATAAACACCGGTTTGGCGGCAGAGTTACGCTCTGATAACCATGTTAAGAAGGTACCCAATACACGATGCGATACACCACTATCATGCTCGTCAGCACCAGTGCCAATCCCTTTTTCAAGTTCATCAATCCATAATACGCAAGGAGCCATACCCTCTGCAGCAGCAAGCGCCGAACGTAAATTACGTTCACTCTCACCATGAAATTTATTATAAATAGCACCAAAATCCAAACGCATCAATGGTACTCCCCATTCACCCGCAATTGCACGCGCAGCAAGACTCTTACCACCACCCATTACGCCCAGCAACAGCACTCCTTTAGGGCGGTCAATGGATGACGACTTCATATCAAGAAATGGCTTATGGCGTAGCGAAACCCAATGTTTCATATGGACAAGCCCACCAACAGCATCAAATTTCACCTCTGATTGCTCAAAGCCAAGAACACCTGTACCGCCAAGTACTTTATGTTTAATCGCCAGCACGCGACGGATGTCTTCTTTATTGAGCTCTCCATCGGCACGTAATGCTTGGCGCACCAGGCGACGCACATCTTCAAACTCAAGACCCAACAAATGTATCATCAATAAATCAACCGTGGCACGATCGCCGCGCACCTTATCACCACTTTGTGATTGATATAACTTTGCCTCATTGGAAACAATAGTCTTAATATCTTCACGCGTGGGCAGGCACGGCTTAAAATAATCTGCCAGCCGCAATAATTCGGTCGGCACTTCTTCCAGCGATGGACTGATAAATACCAATGTCCGCGCACACTTGGCATGATCCATACCAATCTCGCGCATCAGTCGCACAGTAACTGGATCCTTAAAACCAGGATGAGCATCACACAGCACATACACACCATTCTGTGAAGTCTTATCAATATGCCGAAGACAATCAAATAACTCATTTGTCTGATAAATACTGCTGCCCTCGCCATCCAAAGCCATTCCACCCTGCTCCTCACGCATAACACCGCTACCAGTTCCCAGCACACGTCCTAAGCCACCAACGATACTCCAGCGCATCATCAATTGATCCTCTAAACTACATGCTTGTGAAAGCAACTTAAGAATGCGTGGCTCCTCATGAGATTCAATCAGGATAAGCGGCACTTTTGCGCGCAATAACGCACAAAATTCTTTTATTTCAGTACGTTCATTCATACATCATCTTTGCAAAGAAGTTACATCGGAATTCTTAGAGGCTGTGAATTAATTAATTTTTTCAGCTTTTACGTTATTGAAAACGAATCAATAGAAATGCCACTTAAGGATTAATTTAAAGCCTCTGAGAATAGAATATTTAGTTCTGTTGAATTTTAAAAAAACAAGGTTTCATATTGAAACAATGTCAAAAATAGCTGACATGAAACACACACCCCGTCATTTCTGCATGTTTCTAGCAGGAATGACGAGGGATAAATAGATATCAAAGAAAACTTTTGCTATCAAAAGTGCAAACTACTTTTGAATCAATATGAAGGATGCCCAAAAATTGCCTATAACTGCGTTGAATAATCTTGACGTATACTCAATATACCTGCGCTTCTTCACCTTGTTCTCGACAATTTTTGCATTCCCCATATTTTCCAGGTTATTTAGCGTCCAAGGTACTAGTTTAAGTATAGAATTAACTGATTAACAGAATATACATAATTACTTGCAATAGCTAGGAAACATAATGACCAGAGAACTTATTAGCTTTGATTGGGCAATAAAAAAGATTCTTCGTAGTAAAGCAAATTTTGGTATTCTCGAAGGATTCTTAAGTGAACTACTTTTCACTGATATCAGTATTATTGAAATATTAGAAAGTGAAAGTAACCAAGAGAATAAAGATAACAAATACAATAGAGTTGACATCAAAGTTGTCGATAGCGATCAGAAAATCATTATTGTTGAAATACAATATTCACGTGAATTAGATTATTTACAAAGAATCTTATTTGCTAGCTCCAAGATAATTGGTGAACAACTGAACCAAGGGCAATCTTATTCAGAAATCAGCAAAGTGATTTCAATTAACATTCTTTATTTTGACTTTGGTGAAGGTGATGACTACATTTATCATGGCACGACAAATTTTATTGGCCTGCATAATCACCATGAATTAAAGCTTAGCAAAGAACAAAAGAGACTATACACTGCTAACAAAATTGCTGATATCTATCCTGAATATTATTTAATTGAAATAAGAAACTTTCATGATATTGCCAAAGATACTTTGGATGAATGGATTTATTTCCTTAAGAATGAAAAGATTGAAGATGGTTTTACTGCTAAGGGGTTAGAACAAGCACAAGAAACATTAGATGTACTAAAGATGAATGCCCAAGAACGTCAAGCATATGAACGCCACCAAACACAGCTACACCATGAGGCTAGTTTGTATGAATCGACTTATGTTTTAGGTAAACTTGAGGGTCGGGAAGAAGGTCTGGAAGAAGGAAAAAAACAAAGTTTCTTGATCATGGCTAAAAACATGAAACAAGCTGAAATAGATGTAAAAACTATTGCAAATGTAACAGAATTAACAATTGAGCAAATAAACAAACTGTAATTGATGTCAATTATAAGGAATGGGGCAATAGCAAGTTAGAACCCTGTCTGGTCGTTCTCTGCTCACTTTTGGTTAGAAAAACTACTATAGTTTAGCTATCAAACGGTGTCAGGCATTGTAATTTGCAAACTATGCGCGCTATACAATGACTGATAGCTTCTCTATGACAAACTCAAGCAAAATAGACTGCATATTATGCGCGGCTTGGAATTAACATCGGGTTTATTAGTATTAGGTGATGAAGAAATCATTATCACACCAAAAGGAAGATTATCAATTTGCAGTATATGCGCAGTATTTGACAAGTACCAACGAACACGGAAACAACATGATGCCACCCAGAAATTGCAAAAACACCGCTAGTCGGGAGTCTGAGTAGACTCCCCGACTTATTGCCGTGATTCTTTATTGAGTCGCGCTATTTGCCAATACATATTCAGCCAAACGATCTGCCGCATCGCCCTGAATATTTGGGAAAGCTGTCATTCTCATGCTTCCTGACTGTACTTTATTAATAATCGCCTCTTTATTTGCTACTCCTTCACTGATTATAATCGCAACATCAGCACTTATTGGTTTATGACATTCCGTACAAGCGGTAGAAAATATATTCTCACCGCTAGCATCTGCTGCAGGTGTGTAATCACTGCCACTGTCACAACCTACCAAAATAGCCAATGCAGAAACACCTAATACTAAATTCATTTTTTTCATTTTAAAGCTCCAATTTATTTTACTAAAAATAATCCAACCTCTTACGCGGCTGCTTAATAAGATATCACTAACCTAAGTTTATGCCCAGAAATTTAACCTGACCCAGGGTTATGGTAACTCAGCAAATCACGCCTTTCTAGATGCCAACGCCTTACGTTTTTCGTCTCTAAAAATTTCTTTGAGCACAGAAATACACATCAGCACCATGACCATTGAAAAGGGTAGTGCGCCAATAACCATCGCTTTTTGCAAAGCTTCCAACCCACCATTGCCGACCATCAGTAGTGTACCGATAACCAGGGTAAGAATCAGCCCCCAAATAAATCGATGCTTTAGCGCTGAGTGCTGATTGCCACCTGCCATAATGGTATTTAAAACGAGCACGCCTGAATCTGCCGAGGTAATCAAAAAAGTTAGAATAAGCACCACGGCCATTGCAGAAACCATGCTCGCCATCCCGCTGGATAGCAGCACATTGAGCGTTTCAAATAGCTGCGCAGATGACGTCGCATCAATAATCCTGCCATTGGCTATCCCTGATAATTCCAAATCAACCGCAGCGCCACCTAATAACACCAGCCAAATAAAACACATAGCAGCAGGTGCAAGTAAGGCACCTAGCACAAACTCACGAATTGACCGACCTTTGGAAATACGTGCAAGAAATAAACCAACGAATGGTGCAAACGCTATCCACCACGCCCAATACATAATGGTGCCGCTTTCTTGCCAGTCTCCCAGCGGTGTATTTGACTCAAACACCTCAAATGAGATGGTTGGCAAAGTCAAAAGATAGTCAATCAACGCGCTACCATAAAGTTTAAGCGAGAAGATTAACGGCCCAGAAAACAAAAAAACGCATAATAGGATTAATGACAACCCTAGATTAAGGTTGCTCAGATATTTAACCCCGCGCCCAATCCCCGTTGCCGCTGAGATCGTTGATAAAAGCATTACTATGATCAATACCGCGATAAGCGATACTTTCGTTGGTGCTGGGTCTGCTCCTGAAGACATCACCCAATCTAATTCAACTAAATTATCAAAACCCGTAATCAGTTGGCTGACGCCGTAGCCAATGGTCACCGCCACACCAAGTAACGTTGCAACGATTGCCGTAATATCTAGAATGTGTCCAATGTAGCCATTCAAGTGTCGCCCAAAAAGAGGCGACAGTGAAGAGCGTACAGTTAATGGAAGATTACGTACATGAGAGAAATACGCCATACTTAAACCAACGGCAACATAAACTCCCCAGGGATGCAGCCCATAATGTAAAAAAGCATAGCGAAATGTTGATTGGACGGCTTCTTGCGTGTACGGATCAACATTGCCTTTGATAATTTCCGGATTACCTCCAAAATGCCAAAGCGGTTCAGCGGTAGAGAAAACCATTAAACCAATACCCATACCAGCGCTAAACATCATGGAAAACCAGGAGAAATTTGAAAATTCAGGTTTTTCTCCCGATTTGCCTAATATTACCCGTCCAATAGAGGGAATAATTGCCATCCCAATACAAAACACAAGAAAAAAAGACACTACATAAATATAATAAAAATTAAAAGCGTTTAATAAAGCGATATTGACAGCATTTAAAACAAACAGGGCTTGAGCCGGAACAATTGCTGCCCATAAAACAAGTGCAGTGATCAATGCCTTGCTACTTATCGTAATAAACTTATTCAACCCCTTGTAAAAGCCTGCTTTTGCAAGCTCAATCTGGATGTCTTCAAATAATGGCTTAATATTGTTACTCCTCTCTTTTTTTATCTAAGGAACGCGCATGAAATAACTTGAGCAACTAGCACAGGATTTATGCTCATATTCAAAGCATGTAAACAGGCGCATAGCACGGCTATGTAACTGTTTACATAATGCAGAAGATGGGTATAAAGACAAAGCTAGATGCTCAAGTTATTTCATGCATGTTCCTAAGTATATGTAAAATTTTC
>JAJFJL010000047.1 GCA_021774055.1 Nitrosomonas sp.
GAAATAAAGCATCATCAGCAAGAAAGACCTGTTTATCAACTGCACCGAATTATTTTACATTTTTTTCCTACGTTATTTATTTTACTGGGAAAAATTGAAGATTGTCGTAAACATTCAAACTACTCAATCACTGAAATTATATTTGTTAAAATTTGTAGCAAACAATTACACCAACAAACAAAACAAAAAATTCAAGTTCGTTTTACCACTTAGTATTTAATGGAGGTAGCCGTACCTTAGTCGGCTTAATTGATGATTAACACGGAGTTATTTCTATAAAAATATTTACAATTTAAATTTACTTCTTCTATCTTATTTTTTGGAGGTGGAATGGGATTCTTTTGCTCTACGTTTTGTTGGTGTTGTTTATAGTCATCATATTAATTGGACTCTGAATTGCTGTATTAAGACTTGCGCATTGACAATTAGCCTAAAGTTTGAATCAAGGCTTTTAGTATTAAACATAAAAGGAACGCTACCCTTTGTTTTCTATAACCATCCAAAAAATCAATGATTTTAATCAATAATCCGCATTTAAAGGTTAGCGTCCTCTTTATCTACTTTATCCCTACCTTGCCGGGACGGGATTTCCGCCCGCTGGAATTATCGACCTTGCCCGGTCGCACACCCCCTGAATTCCTTGATATTGTAAGTTTCACCCATATATTGATTGCCGTGAGACCTGGATTTTAATGTTACCCCATCCACCTGCTTAAGACTGTCGTTCCACCATTGGAAGGCAGACCGATGTTACCCCCTTGGAGTTTTATGTCTTTTTCTACTTTCGGTTTGTCCGATAAAATTATTCGTGCCGTCACTGAGTGTGGCTATACCGAACCAACCCCTATCCAATCTCAAGCGATTCCTGCAGTGCTTGCTGGCGGCGACTTACTCGCTGGAGCGCAAACAGGCACTGGAAAAACAGCTGGGTTTACACTGCCTATTCTACACCGCCTTTCTGACAAAAATGTTAAAGGCTCGTCGGGTGGAAGAGCACCCATTCGTGCATTGATTCTCGTGCCGACACGTGAGTTGGCTGCGCAGGTTGAAGAAAGTGTGTGTAATTATGGTAAGTATTTGAAGTTAAATTCAATGATCATGATTGGTGGGGTTAATATTAATCCGCAAATCTCTCGACTTAGGGGGCGTGTTGATATTCTGGTCGCCACTCCAGGGCGTCTGCTAGATCATGTGCAACAAAAAACTCTCAGTTTGTCTCAAATTGAGATTCTGGTGTTGGATGAGGCGGATCGTATGTTGGATATGGGTTTTATCCGCGATATTAAAAAAATTCTCGCTTTACTACCAAAAAAACGACAAAACCTACTTTTTTCCGCTACTTTTTCTGATGAGATCCAAGCATTAGCAGACAATCTATTAGATAAACCTGCATTGATTGAAGTCGCCCGACGCAATGCGATTGCTGAGATGGTAACGCATGTGGTGCATCCCGTAGATCGTGGACGCAAACGTGAATTATTGGCACATCTCATCAAGCAACATCGCTGGTCACAGGTATTAGTATTCACGCGCACGAAGCATGGTGCCAACAAACTAGCCGAATACTTAACCGCGAACAATATCCCCTCGCTCGCTATTCATGGTAACAAAAGCCAAACAGCTCGTACCCGTGCTTTAGCTGAATTCAAAACAGGTAGCTTACAAGTGCTGGTAGCAACCGATATTGCGGCGCGTGGCATTGATATTAGCGAGTTGCCTCATGTTGTTAATTTTGAACTGCCCAATGTGCCGGAAGATTACGTTCATCGTATTGGTCGTACCGGTCGCGCTGGGTCAGAGGGCGATGCCGTGTCGCTGGTATGTATCGATGAGCACAAATTATTAACAGGGATTGAACGCTTAATTAAACGTGAGTTAACGAGTGAAGTTATTGCTGGTTTTGAGCCTGACCCAAGCATTAAAGCGGAGCCGATTAAGAATGGTCGCGGCGGGCCTAGTGCTGCACCATCTGCACGCAATAAATCTCGCAAACAAACGAATAATCAGAAACCGACGGGAAGAAAACCTGCTGGATTTGGCGGTGGGCGTTCGACATCCCGTAGTTCTGGCGGGCGAGGGCGGTAGATTACTTTCCTGCACACGTGATGCAGCGTGTGCTGGTTGGGTCAACGGCTAATCGACGAACGTCAATTTCTTCATCGCAGATAAAGCAATAGCCATAATCGCCAGCATCAATACGGCGCATAGAACCTTCAATTTTAACGAGCTGTTGCTGGCGTCGTCGTGATGATTCAAGTGCCATTTGTTGGGATTGCATGGCATCCATGCGGGAGAGTCGCCCTACGCGTGCTTGATCCAATTCAACGGGTTGGCATATATCTTTGAATGTTGCTTCTTGCGCTTGAAGATCCAGTTTCAATACCAGTAGTTTTTGTCTGAATTCCTCAATAGCCGTCTCATTCATCATTGTCAGTGATTTAAATTAATGAATGGTCGGGCTAGTTTTACTAAAAATGGCATCAATGGCCAAGGCATCAAAATGATATGACTGGTTACAAATATTATCATTAATGATGACTTCGCCGTACTCTTGCAAGATATTGTCAACTTCTTTGCGTCCTAGTGAAGGTAACATAGAATGCACTTTTATATCCAAATCTTCAAGTAAAAAACATTGTAAATAATTATTCATAAAAGATTTCTAGGACTTACGCATTGACAGGTGCATTGTAATGTGAAAAGCAGTGCTTCGTAAAAAATAGGTTCCCAGCTAATGAGAGAAATAACCAGAGTATCAACAGCCTGCTGTACTGTATCAAGGTATACTTCACACGGTCATAGTTTCGGATTTTATAGTGTGATAATTTTTGTCAAGAACAAGGCGCTGAAACAAGTGTATAGCTAGCTATGTAATTGTTTTAGTAACGATGATATTGGCAAAAATGATCCACTAGAAAACCGAAACTATGACCGTGCGAAGTATATACTAGTTTTCTCTTAAGCGAGCCAAAGTACCCAAGTTGCAGTCGTTTAGCTGAACTTATGAATATTTCTCATGATAGTGTCAATCGATTTTTAGAGCGAGAAAATTA
>JAJFJL010000048.1 GCA_021774055.1 Nitrosomonas sp.
GACCATGCGCCGCATAAGGACATCATAATCACCGCCTTACTCTTTCCTATCCAGAAAGTTGCTCCTGTCGTATATGATTTGGGAAATGTTGGTACCAGTGCTAATACTATTCCGCAGTCAGCGAAAACCTTTTTAATTGATTCAATTAATTGGTTTGGCTCTGTAATATTTGTTAATTCCCTAAGTTTAGGAATAGTAAGTTGTAATTTTTCCTTACTGAAAGTAGAAACTTCTACATACTCAGCGATGACATGACCAGCTTTAAGCCACGCAGCTAATGATTCGTGAGAAATGGTGTTTTTTTCTTCTTGGCGAAAGGCGGGGGCAAACTCTTTAACGGCGCGAATATTCTTTAGTGAAGAAACCCCAAAAAACATTCTTAATGCAACAACTTTCTTGGCTTTATCATTTGTCGATTCAACTAGCTTTAGTTTACTTAGTTGCAAATAGGGGAAGTTATTTACTAAGTCTTCCTCTTGTTTAATTTCTTCAAGTTGCTGTTGTTTTGCTAGAATTAGCCTAAATTCAGTCTCAAGGTTGCTCCAAAATTGTGCGGAAACTCCAAGTACCTGCTCTAATTGCAATGCTGTTTCAGGCGTTATTGCTTTTTCCCCTTTTACTATTTCATTGATAGCCTGGGGAGGGCGTCCCATTCTCCTCGCCAACTCCGCTTGACTAATTTTTGCGTCTTCTAACACTTCCTCCAGGTATTCTCCAGGGGGAATTGCCATATCAGAAATAAATGCTGTTTCAATCATCATAATGTTTGCTCACTTCTTCAATTAGGGCGATATCTAAACGATCCCCATCAACCGTGAAAATTAATCGATAAAAACCCGTTAATCTAACAGCATGTTGCCCCTGCCTATTGCCTTTCAGGGAGTGACACCTTAAACCTGGAAGTGACATCACTTCATCTAGGTTTCTTGCCGCTTTTATCAAATTAACCCGTTGAATGTACTTTTTTGCAATTTGGTCTCCAAACGACTTCTTGGCTTCACTGCTTAGGCAATAGCACTTCTCAAGTTTTTTGGTCTTGAAATTTACAATCAAGTTTGCATCCTAAGTATGATCTTAGTTTGGCGTTACAGTTCACCTAATGGGTGAATGGTATATGGTTGCTGGTATTGTGTCGAGATGCAATCAAGGTGACAGAGGAGATGCCACCCTTTATTTTCTATAATTACCTAAAGAATAAATGAGTTATATTTAAATAGCAGCATCCCATTTACCCCAATTTAGTGATTTAATAGCGTTTGTTTATGTTAATTATTAGTCGACTGGCTCGCCAATATCTTCATTCCAAAGTTCCGGATTTTCCGCAATAAATTTTTTCATCATTTTAACGCACTCCACATTATTGACTACATCCACAATAACCCCCCGTGATTTTAGATATTCTTCAGGCCCCTGATAGGTGATATTTTCCCCGACCACAATCTTCGGTATGTTGTAGAGCAATGAAGCACCGCTACACATATCACATGGAGACAACGTAGAGTATAAAGTTGCGCGCGCATAATCTTTTGCTTTAAGTCGACCAGCACTTTCCAAACAATCCATCTCTGCATGCAAGATTGCACTGCCATTTTGTATTCGTCTATTGTGCCCATGACCAACAACTTTACCATCTATAACCAAGACCGAACCAATAGGAACCCCGCCTTCACTAAGGGACGAGGAAACAATAAATCATCCATTTAGACTTGTCCTTTTACTCTAATTTTTCGTTGGTTCTACGGTTACATAGAATAACTATGCGCCCTACGAACCGTCTCAAATCAGAGCGAAAATGACTTTGCCTAAATTGGATGATTTATTATTTCCTCGTCCCTAAATCCTTTTTTGCTTCTTCTATAGCAAGCTGCATAAATTTGTCCATCGTTTTTACCCTTCTCAATAAGGTCAGATTTATGGCTCTTTAACTTTTATGTCGTATCAAATCAAAGTAATTCTAAATTCTATACCTGTTATAGTTTACTTTTTTGGTAAAGGGTAGCGTCCTCTTTATCCGACTAACTATCTGGCTTTGTGTACATTTCTCAACTGCTAGACTACGTCCACCAGTTAAACCTTTCTATCTTAAACACGGGTCATTCAGGAACGTTATGCCAAACAATAATCAGCATCAGCCATATCACGTTCCGCAGGTAATGGTTTCCAGCACTTTTACTGATTTAAAAAAGCATCGCGATGCGCTCATCGCGGTAATACCCAAATATAATCTGCATGCAAAAGTTATGGAGAATGACTCAGCCAGTCTCCAGGATGTTATCGATTCTTCACTACAGATGGTGCGCGATAGTGCTGCTTACATCGGTGTAATCAGCCTCAAATACGGCCAAACGCCCAACTGTACACAACGCAATCCCGACGAACTTTCTATTACTGAACTCGAATTTAACGAAGCCTTGCGCCTGGAGCGTCTCATTCTTCTTTTCATCATGGGAGATGATCACCCGGGAACGAAGAAAGATTTCGAAAGAGATAATGAAAAAGAAGCCAAATTAAACGCTTTCCGCGAACGCTCAAAGCTAATGTCATCAGAATCTGCTGTCCATCGCGTTTATGCTGAGTTCAATAGTCTTGAAGAATTCAAGGAAAAGATTGCCCCGTCACTTGCCACATTGGATCAACACCTTGATAAATCGACTCAAACAGACCCAAGTGAAAGCGAAACGACTCCCAAAGACACTGTTAATAACAATACTATCCCCAAGCCCCCGGCCTTTTATGCAGAACCGGATTATATCGGTTCGCACCGATTTGTCGGACGTGAATCGCAGCTTCAGGAGTTGAACGATTGGGCCAAGCCTGCTGACCCCACCAACCTACTGCTGTATGAAGCCATTGGCGGTAATGGCAAAAGTATGCTCACTTGGGAATGGGCCACCAAACACGCGCCGCAGATTCGCACGGGAGCAGATGCCTGGGCTGGATGTTTTTGGTATTCGTTCTATGAACGAGGTGCAATCATGGCAGACTTCTGCCAACGTGCAATTGCCTATATGACCGGGCAGCCTTTGGAAACACTAAAGAAAAAGAAAACTGCCGAGTTGAAAGAGTTACTGCTCGCGCAGCTCCATGCCCAACCTTGGCTGCTCATCCTTGATGGCCTGGAACGCGTGCTGGTAGCGTATCACGGCTACCAACTTAAGGCGGGACAAAAATCAGGACTGACTCTCATATTCTAGTATTATTTGTTAATGATAAAAAAACGGAATAACACAGAAAATACGAGAGACCAGCAGAGCAATTTTCACTGAAATTTCTCGTGCTGGCAAGCAAACTATTCGAAAAATTGCTACTTTAATTGATCGTCCCAAAAGTAGTACGCATCGCCACCTTTGTGCAATCAGCAAGCGAGACCAACACCCTGAGTCTTCACAATGGGAAACCAAAGAAGGAAGTGCTTGGCTAAGATTAATGGTGTTTGCCGCCTTGTATCAGTTTGGCTTAAAGTCTGGAGTTGGTGCAGATAGACTGTCACAGTTTTTCATAATGATCAGAATAGATACACATGTCGGCGTTTCTACATCATCACTACGTACTCAATTCATTGAAATGGAAAGATTATTGCCGTTATTTCAGGCTGAGTGTGAAGAACAAATGAGAGGTCAATCTCATGAAATTGTTGGATCTATGGATGAAACATTTTTTGGTGAATTTATCATTCTGGTACTAATGGACTTACGTTCAGGCTATCTCTTGTTAGAAGATATAACCGAAGATAGGTGTTTTGATACCTGGCATAAAAAAGCCTCGCCTCGTTTAGAGCAGCTAGGTATCCAAGTAACTCATGTCATTAGTGATCGTGCTAGAGCACTAATAAAGATGGCAGTAACCGGTTTTAAGTGCGAATCTGGAGCTGATGTTTTTCATGCTCAGCAAGATGCAAGTCGTTGGTTAGGTGCTCGCATTGGTAAACGTGTCACAACAGCAGAAAAACAACTAGATAACGCACAAACTGCAGAAGACAAAGCTACAAAAAGAAAGCTATCTGGATTTAACATATTTGAGCAAAAAATTATCCGTATAAATGCTCAAAAAACGCTTGATAATGCCAAGCAATCACAAACAGATTATCATGATAATTTACAAGGTGTTTCCAACGATGTACATCCATTTTCAATAACTGACAATCAGATTAATGACGCTAAAAAGATTGAAGAAAGATTAGAAGATAGAGCTCAATCCTTTGAAAAAATAGCGAAAGAACAGGAAATTAATGACAATAAAAATGTCATGAAAAAATTCCGTAATCAATTTAAGCCACTAGCTGTTTCGATCACTTTTTGGTGGCTTTGGGTAGAGAAAACTTTAGAATGTCTAGTGGTTAATGAAAAACTAAAAGTCTGGCTAACAACAATGTTATTACCCGTGGTTTATTGGCATCATAAAATGCAACAAACTAAAAACCCTGTGGTAAAGAACAATACCTTCGTCAGAAATCACCCAGAATAGTCCTATTTTCTAGCATGAATCCTACCAATTTCAGCAGCTTGGAAAAGATCAGCATTATTTAAAAAATCATCAGGGTTTAAGCCGAGTGAATTAATAACCCGAAGCGTTAGTTTCTGCGCTCTGCAGACAGTTTTCAAGTCCTGCATACTTCCAGGTTTTACCCCCTCTATTTTTGCTAATAATAGCTGTGAAAATGTAACCATAAACAAAGAAAAATTGGCTGCATTGTTAACTTTATCTTTTTCGATATTCATAAAATCTTCGAGTCCCCAATATTGTTTAGCATCACGAAAATTAAATTCAATTTGAAAACGTAATTTGTAATAATCAATTAAAGTATCATGAGCCAACTCCAAGTCATTACTGAACAATAACGCTTTTGATGTTTTTCCATTACTAATGTTAGTACGTACAATAATCACAACATTTAATAAGTGAGGAAACTTTTTGTGCCAAACTTGAACTTGGTAAATACGAATTCTTGTATTATCTTCTGTAAATTCATCACATGGTTTCCCATCAGTTATACGCTCTAAAGTGACCTTTTCACCATATTTTCTAGGTTTTCCTCTACCTGAATATTCACCTTTATATGGGAAATACAATTCTGAATCATGACGTAACTTTGAAATAATATGTAGTCCAGTTTGTTTTACCATTTGCAGCGCTGAATTGTTTCCTAATGCTCCATCATAAACAAAGTAGGTGATTTTTATATGTAAAGCAATTAGTTGCAAGGCTGCAAGAATGCATCCTTTTAGCTGTAATAAAAAAGGTGAAAGCTCTACTTCGGTACGGCTTTTGTTCTTACTTCCTTTGGGTCTGCCACGCTTTTTATTTGATGGCTTAGTTTTTTTGCCCTTTTTACCTTTAGGTGCAGATTCTTTAACATCTTCGCGTACTAATTGCTCTGTATATAATGGATAAGACTTGCGCGACTCAACGTCTATCAAAGATATATTGATAAAACAAATGCTTGCGACTACTTTATTTTGAATTGACGAGAAAAATGTACCTAATCCAAATATTTTCTTTCCTGATTTAGTTACCACAACTTCATCACCAGCAAGTATATAAGTTCTTGATAATTTGCCAGAGAGATGCTCTTTAATTAATAACCAGGATAATTTTCCCCACTCATGCTTATCCTTAAAAAAGCGTTGAACAGTACTGTAACTGCAACCTTTTTCCGTCCACCTAGACGGGTGTTGATTCTGTGCAATGTATAAGGTTAAAA
>JAJFJL010000049.1 GCA_021774055.1 Nitrosomonas sp.
CATCCAATTTAGGCGAAGTAATTTTGCTCTGATTTGAGGCGGTTCGTAGGGCGCATAGTTATTCTATGTAACCGTAGAACCAACGAAAAATCAGAGTAAAAGGACAAGTCTAAATTGGATGATTTATTATTTCCTCGTCCCCTAGATCACTGCAAGTGATCTTACATGTAATGTGTAATAAATTGTTTCATACTATATGTATGATCACTTGCAGAATTTAGGTAACATAAAAAACTGATGAGAATTCTATTATGAGTCTAAAATGTGGCATTGTTGGTCTGCCTAATGTTGGGAAATCCACTCTATTTAATGCATTAACCAAGGCAGGAATTGCCGCAGAAAATTATCCTTTCTGTACCATTGATCCTAATGTTGGCATTGTTGAATTGCCTGATTCACGCTTGCAGAGCCTAAGTGAAATTGTTAATCCGCAAAAAGTTCAAACTACAATTGTTGAATTTGTTGATATTGCGGGATTAGTTGCTGGTGCATCTAAAGGAGAAGGCTTAGGTAACAAGTTTCTTGCTAATATTCGTGAAACCGATGGCATTATTAATATGGTACGTTGTTTTGTCAATGAAAATGTTGTACATGTTGATGGTAAAGTTGACCCTGTTTCTGATATTGAAACCATACAAACAGAACTAGCATTAGCTGATTTAGCAACTGTTGAGAAAGCATTGCAGCGTGAAACTAAATTAGCAAAATCTGGCAATAAAGATGCAATTAAATTAATTGCTTTGCTAGAGATAGTGCGCGCACACCTTGATCAAGGCAAAGCTGCACGAGCTTTAGAATTAGATAGCGACCAACAACAATTACTACAGCCATTATGCTTATTAACATCTAAACCAGCAATTTATGTGGCTAATGTTGATGATAATAGTTTTGATAACAATCCATTGTTAGATCAGGTAAAAGAATTTGCGGCAGCAGAAGGCGCACCAGTGGTAACAATCTGTGCAGCTATTGAAGCTGAAATTGCTGAATTGTCTGATGAAGACAAGCAAATATTTCTGGCTGACATCAACCAAGAAGAACCTGGGTTAAATCGTTTAGTTCGTGCAGCTTATCAATTGCTAGGATTGCAAACGTATTTTACTGCTGGAGTTAAAGAAGTACGCGCCTGGACTATGAAGCAAGGAGATACTGCTCCTCAAGCCGCAGGTGTTATTCACACTGATTTTGAGAAAGGCTTTATTCGTGCTGAAGTAATCGCTTACGAAGATTTTATTGCTTTTAAAGGTGAGCAAGGTGCAAAAGAAGCAGGAAAAATGCGCCTGGAGGGTAAAGACTATATTGTTAAAGATGGAGATGTTATGCATTTCCGTTTCAATGTATAAGGGACGAGGAAATTATTATTTCCTTGCCTCTAAGCAATAGTTTTGCAAGACTGGATTGTTCCTGATTGGCCTGCGCCATATAATGTTCATGCGTTATTTACCACGCGCAATGGTGGTGTAAGTAACGGGTCTTATGCAACTTTTAACTTAGGCAATCATGTCAATGATTCGTCATCACATGTCAAACAAAATAGGCTGCTTCTATGTGAACATTTACCTGCAGAACCTATATGGTTGAATCAAGTGCATGGTGCATCACCAATTTGGGTTGATGATGAGACAGTATCTTTACAAGGAGATGCGGCACTAAGTTGTGGTGATAAAACAGTTTGTGCTGTTATGGTTGCAGATTGCTTGCCAATCTTTTTATGTGACTTGGCAGGAACAATGGTTGGTGTTATTCATGCTGGATGGCGTGGATTATATGCTGGAATTATTGAAAAAACGCTTGCAACAATAAATTACGAAAATACAACTCTCATGGCGTGGTTTGGTCCAGCAATTGGTCCAAGTCATTTTGAAGTCGGTACAGAAGTCCGTGATATTTTTGTTAGGCATGATAATCGAGCCAAAGATGCATTTGTTCCTCACGGCAACAATAAATGGCTAGCAAATATTTTCGTGCTCGCATATCAACGATTAACAGCTGTAGGTTTAACTAAAATTTATAGCAACGACATCTGTACATTTAGTGATCCAGAAAAGTTTTTCTCTTATCGCCGTGAAGGTGAAACTGGTCGTATGGCTGCATTAATTTGGCTTGATTAGATAATACCTGGATCCTGCAAGTGATCGCACACATACTGCACAACAGATTGTTCCATATGGCAAATCTCATTCTTTGAGAATGTCAATAATATTCGATGCAGAAGAAGATTCACTCTATGAAATAATTTATTACACATTATATGCACGATTACTTGCATGATCTAGGCAATATGTAGGTTGGGTAGAGCAGTAGCGAACCCCAACATTCCTGTTAAATGAAAATCGTGCCATCCACTTCATACAAGTAGTGTGCATTCCACCACTTATAACGTTGGTGCGTAAACGGCACACCCTACCTTAAATGTAAACCGAATACTGAAGGGTGCCAAGTTATTCTAGATAATGAACAGTAATGCTTAAGTTGCGGAATTGACTAAATAAATCTGGATTAGATGGTAATGGTAGTGGTTTAGATAAGAAAATAGCTCGTTCGACAGCGACATCAAAAGCAGTGAAACTACTACTATTCTGTAGGTTTACTTCTAGAATGTCACCGCCCGGAAGTAGTGTTACACGATACTCAACCATAGGATTATCTGGCAAGTTCGGTGGCATAATAATACGGCTTTTAATTTTAGCAAGTATCATTGCTTTGTATTTATTAACTTCATCCATCAAGCGAGCTTGTTGTGCCTTGATTTGTTGTTCTAGTGCTTGTTGTTGTTCTAGTGCTTGCTGTTGTTCTAGTGCTTGTTGTTCTAGTGCTTGTTTTTGCTGTTCTATTTGTTCAAGTTTAAGTTGTTGCGCTTCAGCTAGTTTTCTTGTGTTTTCATGCTCTTTTTCTCTTTCTTCGTTATCTTCTGATTGTTGTTTTTCATCGTGTACTACTGGTTTTTTAGTTTCCTCGGTATGAGGGAGTATTGGTTTTTTGCTGGGCGAAGGAATATCTATTTGTGATTTTGCTAGATTTTGTGGTTGTTGTTTTGTATTGGTGAGAGGTTCTACAGGTTTATACTTTGTTGGCTCGGTTTGTGGTGGTAACGATTGGGACGATTGCGGCAAATCAAGCCATAAATCAACAACCATATTGTCAGGTGAATCTGTTTTCCAGCTGAAACTAAAAAATAATAAAGTAATAACAAGAATATGTACCAATATAGCCATAAAACCAGCTAAAAACAATCCTGGTTCAGGGTTAGATAAATGTTTTAATCTTTTCTTGGTCCCTAAATACAGCGTTGTTATTTTTTTCATTTTTGTTTGGCTAGCAAACCTATTTTATTTACTTGCAGCTGTTGTAATACATTCATTACATCCATTACTACTTCATAACGCACATTCTTATCTGCCGCAATTACCACTGGTTGTTCTAGGTCTTGTACTTGTTTCTGTTTAATAACGGAGGCAAGCTGGTTGAATTCTATTCTTTGTGCAACATTTGTTTGGGAGCGATCATGTATTGTCAAATCACCATTTATTTCAATCATTATTTCTAGTGGTGCGATAGGCTGGGTTAATGATTTTCCGATTTGTGGTAATTCAACTTGGCCTGGATTAATTAGTGGAGCAGTAATCATGAATATGATTAATAGTACCAACATAACATCAATATATGGCACCACGTTAATCTCATTCATAAAGCGACGCGGCCTAGTGCGGTGTTTAATCATACTAATTAATCCTTACTAGAAGCAGCTTCATTTTATTGGTCGCCGTTGCAGTACATTAGATAATTCTTCCATAAAACTTTCGTAGCGAGTCGCTAATTGATCGACATCATTCGCATATCGGTTATAAGCAATGACCGCAGGAATAGCTGCAAACAACCCCATCGCAGTTGCAATTAGTGCTTCAGCAATTCCTGGTGCGACA
>JAJFJL010000050.1 GCA_021774055.1 Nitrosomonas sp.
TTTGGAAGGTTTGAAGAAGATGCTAATTGCCCAAAATGTAAATAATTTTAGGGTACAACATAATATCTCAGACGAGCTTTATTCTGAAATGCAGGCCTATGCAGGAATTGTGACAGAATAGTTTTTCGGAGTTCTCAGTAAGAGAATTTTTTGTAATCGTTGGTATAAGTAACTTTAGTTTTAGTTTTTGAGCATGTAAGTGTAGTTTCTTTGTGTGGGTAAATATCTAGGTCGTCTCCTCTCAACCCTTGCCATTGCGCTAAATATAAAATAGGGCCGTATTTCTTCTGGTTGATTGTATTTTCCGTACTGCCTTTCATTCCTAGTAAATAAGGTAGCTCACCATCAAGCGCGCGCACTTTTAATTCTGATTTTTTTTCACCTAGTTCACGGCCTATTTCCCACGAAACAATCAATCCTTTGTCGTCAGCTTCCCAGAGCTCTTCCCAGGATAATTTTATTCTGGGTCTTATTGGCTCTCGGTGTGACCTGTAAATATGCTGATCCATTTATTGTTTTTTTATGTGTGAGTTAGTTTATTCGATCAATATATATGATTTGGTGTTTTATAGATGTGGCAATTGCCACCTATAGGTGCATTTAAATAGAAGTTTTTTTGCATTTACAATTATCCATAAGGCAGTAGTCCTTTAATTCTATTGTGTTGCCGTTAATTTCCGCCGCCGGTATTTTTTTTATGCTGTTCGTTTGATGCATTTAAAAAACGATGTATATATTTCCTTTCTTCAAGTGGTATTCCTTGCATTAGCTTAATTAAATTAACTAACTCGGTATCCCTGGTGTCGATGTTAAGTTGATCGGATTCGTCCGAATCCAACCATCTGGGAGGTAGGTTGTAGGTTTTCTCAATAAGATCCGCCGTATCCTCTCCTATTCGTTTTCTTCCTGCTTTACCTTCTGCGTATAGCATTCTGTTGACGTAAGACTGATCCTTACCAATATCTCTAGCAAGCTTGGCATTAACACCATCGCATTTTTCTTTAATAAGTTGCTTAAGTTTGGTTCGTCTTTTTTCATATTTATCCATGTTCGTATTGTGCTCTATAAGTACCAGCAGGTAAATTACCGGTAGGTATTGACTTTAATGTTACCTATAGGTATTATTTGTATTGTGTTTTTTAAAGGATAAAAGATGGAGAAATTAAGGGTATTTTTAAATTCTCTGGGAAGGTCTGAGCAAATTAGATTTGCGAAGCTTTGCTCTACATCAATTGGCTATTTACGTAATGCGATTGCTAATAATAAAAAGATAGGTCCAAAGCTAAGCGTCAAAATAGAAGTCCACAGTCAATCAGAAGTAACAAGAAAAATGCTGCACCCACATGATTTTTCTGAAATGTGGCCAGAATTAAGCAAATAAACTGCGAATTCTCCTAGCCGCGCCCATTCGGTCAAAAGTGGGAATTTAATAATAAAAAGCTAGATCTGCCAGGTTCCCATCGGCTGCGTTTTTGTATCCGTAGCCGATGGCTTTTTTTAATAATACTGCCTGTCTTTATTTTTTATAACGTCCTAATTATGAGGTGTGTGCGTGAGTAATTTAACAATCAGTTATCTCCTTAACCGTCTAGCTAAAAAATATCGTGCCCCAGGTGGAATCAAGCAGTTAGCGGAGGATTTAGGGAGGCCTAATTACAATGTATTTAAATCCAAACTAAACCCCCTAACGGAAACCCATCATGTCTATGTTGAGGAGTTGGATGAGCTGGTTGAGACTTTGGATACCGATGAAGTCGCACATCACTGTGCACGCCAACGCGGAATGGTTTGTGTCAGAGTAATTGCTGAGGGGGAGATTTCCGACGGTGATTTGTTTGGATTGTTTTTAGATCGCGGCGTAGCTCTGGGTGAATTTGATGAGCTAGTGCGCAAGTCTTTAATAGACAGCAAGATTAATAAAAAAGAATACGAGGAGTTGATGAAACGGTTTGATGCTGTGTCGTCGGTAAGAGAGGCTATCAAGCTACGGATTACGGCGATTTATGAACGTGGCTCGGTGAAGTAATTGGGTCGCGCGCGACAATCAAAATAACCACGTAAACAAAGGATTGAAAATGCCAAAAAAATCAAGTCAAGATCACAACTCCAAAAAAGAGATTTCATTTTTGGATGGGCTTGGATCATATACAGAAAAAGAGCATCGCAAAGCAAAGACAATTTTGTTGAAAAACTATATTGACGCATCAAAAAAACGAATTAAATGGGGAGATATTGACGCGATAGAGGTTGTTGAGTACGCAAAAAAATTGCTGCTAATTGAGCAGGGTAAAGAAATTTCAAAAGAAATTGCACTTCTTAGTTGAGGAAAAAACCATGAGTGATCCTCGGGATGTACATGTAGATTTTCCGGTATTGGCCAGCGCGGCATTGTCCCATATTGATAGTTTGCTGGGGCAGTGGCTGCCAGGCGGCAAAAGTAATGGCGTTGAATATAAAGTGCTTAATCCAACGCGTGCTGATAGTGGCGTGGGTTCGTTTTCAGTTAACGTCAGAAATGGGAAATGGTCTGATTTTGCTACTGGTGATAGTGGCGGGGATCTGATTGATTTGTACGCATATTTATTTGGCGGCAATCTGCTTGATGCTGCAATAGGGGTGGCTGCAGCAATTGGCTTTGATTTGCCATCAAGGAGCGGTTTTAAGGGTAATCCTGATGCTGCACCAATTCCTGCTAAAACTGATTTAGTTAATAATAATCCAGTAGTTGGCCACAAAAAAGAAAAGAAGGTCTGGAAGCCGGTTTTTAAGGTTGATGATGATTTGTTGGCATCCATGCCAGTGGCGCACTATGTACGCGGCAAACCTGAACAGACGTGGAATTATCGTGATGCTGATGGTGGGGTGTTGGGTTTTATCCATCGTTTTACTAATTCAACTGGTGGCAAGGAATTTTTGCCATTAACTCCTTGGGAAAATATTGAAACGGGCAAGCAAGGGTGGCGTTGGCGTGCTTTTGCTGAGCCTAGGCCGTTGTATGGATTGGATGAGTTGGCGGCGCAACCTAATTGGCCAGTGTTGTTGGTTGAGGGTGAAAAGTGCGCTGATGCTGCCAGGAAGATTTTAGATGGATGGGTAGTGGTTAGTTGGCCTGGGGGATCTAAAGCGGTTGGTAAGATTGATTGGCATCCGTTAATTGGTCGCAATGTTTATGCTTGGGCAGATTGTGATGCACAACGAGAAAGGTTAGCGCGCGAAGAAAAAGCGGCTGGGGTTGATAAGTTAAGTAAGCCATTGTTGGCTGCTGATAATCAACCTGGTATGCGGGCAATGCGCTATGTCCACGATAAGTTGGTTGATCTGGGATCTAAGGGTAAGTTTAATTTTGTGGGTATTCCTAAGCCTGGAGAGAAAAAATCTGGCTGGGATGTTGCAGATGCGATTGATGAGGGGATGGATGCTGATGGGTTGTTGAAATTTATTGGCAACACTACAAGACAAAAAGAACATAAAAAACAGAAAGAGAAACGATCTATTAATGATGGTGATTTACATGTAAGTAACGGTAAGATCGTGACATGTTTGGCTAATATCTACGATATTTTAGTTAATGATCCAGAATGGGATGGAGTGCTGGCATACGATGAATTTGCTTATGTGATTTGCAAACGCAAGCCGCCACCGTATGAAGGTGGGGTGGTGGGTGAGTGGGATGCTAATGATGATGCTCAGTTGGCCATGTGGTTGACGCGTAATTATTCGTTTGCGCCATCGACTCAGCAAACTGCTGAGGCTGCTGAGGTGGTGGCAAGAGAAAATAAGTATCACCCTGTGCGCAGTTATCTTGATGGGCTTAAGTGGGATGGTGAGAAGCGTGTTGATGATTGGGTCACTGAGTATATAGGTGTTGCTAAAAGTCCTTATATTGCGCGTATATCACGTTGGTTTTTGATGGGCATGGTGGCGCGGGTAATGGAGCCTGGAGTTAAGTTTGATTGCTGTTTAGTGCTTGAGGGTGATCAAGGGCGGCGCAAGTCGAGCATGTTGCGAGTGTTGGGTGGTGAGTGGTTCGGTGACACTGATTTGGATTTGCATAATAAGGATTCGATGGGGTCTATCCGGGGCAAGTGGCTGTATGAGTTTGCGGAATTGGGATCGTTAGCACGATCTGAGTCGACTCGGCAAAAGTCGTTTTTATCTCGGCAGATTGACCAGTATAGACCACCCTACGCACACCGTGATATACGCAGCCCGCGCCAGCTTGTGTTCGGTGGGTCGACCAATGAGTGGTCGTGGAATAAGGATGCTACAGGTGGTCGACGGTTTTGGCCGGTACATTGTGATGATGATATTGATTGTGATGGGTTGGCATCGGTGCGTGATCAGTTGTTTGCTGAAGCTGTCGAGCTTTATAAATCCGGCAATCGGTATTGGCCAACTACTGAGGAGCAGAAGAAAATTTTTGATCCTGAACAGATCAAGCGTAATCAATCAGATGGGTATATTGATTTGTTACATGACTGGGTTTGTGCGCAGGTTTCAGAATTTTCAATATCAGATGCAGCTTATGAGTTAAAGATTGATCCTGCGCGTTTAACACGCGATATACAAACGCGAATAGGTCAAGCCTTACGAACCCTAGGGTGCACGAAAAAAGAACGTAGAACGCATGTTATCCGGTACTGGTACAAGCCTCCAAAAAGAAGTGAAGCAACGTCGGAGACTGGAGACGAAAGCGTAGGAGTTGATGATGCAATTCCATTCTAAAAATGTTCCCAACCTAGTTGAGGTTAGGAACAGGTTAGGAACCTTGAGAGCGTTTACCCGTGCGCTTCTTCCTAACCTCCTAACCTTCCCTACCTACCCCTTCCCGCACCTGCGCGCACACATGCGCATGCACACACGCGCACATGCGCACACACGTAAAAATACGTTGGGAAGGTTAGGAAGGTTAGGAAGAGGGTTGTGTTTATTGGGCTGCAAGGTTCCCGACATATGTTCTCAGGTTGGGAAGGTTGGGAAATGAGAGTTAGTCAGGATTTTTTAGATGATTTTAATCTTTGCGTTGAATATTACGGGTGTGATCCAGATGAGATTGAATATGAGAAGCGGCGGGTTAATGATGGTTATGCACAGGCTAAGCGGTGCTTTGGTGCGATTGCTGATGAGATTCGACGGTTGGGAAGGATAGAGGATGAAACAAGACGAATCATTGAAGAGGCCGGGGAAATTAACAAAAGAGTATGTGCGTGAAAATTTTCCTGAATGTGTGGGTGTTGCTGATGCTTTTAGGGCTGAGTTCGGGGATGGAGTGAAGATGGTTCATGCTCGTGAAGGTGGTAAAGAGATTGGCAAACCTGGGGTGGCTGGGGTGTTGGTTGAGGTGGACGTGGTTAGGGAAAAGAAGGTTGGCGTGAATAAGCGGCCTTCTGATCGTCAACAAAGGAAGCATCATGGGTGAGCACAGTCATGCATTGCCACATAATTATTATCGTGATCCTGCAGAAGTAGTGGAGCAACTGGAATTAAAAGCGTTAGGTTGCAGGTTATGTGTAAAGCATCAAGAGGTTTTGGATAGAGTGGTGTGCGGTGATAGTCGCAAGGGTGCACCACGAATCGGGGTCGGGTGTCGTTGGTTTATTGAAGGGGGGTAATATGCAGCAACACATAGTGGTGAGTCGGTTAACAGATTGGGCAAGGTGGAAGATGAATAGTGGTGTTGCGTTGGGATTTCCATCTATGGTTAGTTTTATGCGTTTGGGTGGCAGTGGTAACGATGGTAGTGATAAGGGATATGGCGAGGTGGATTCGGTTTGTGTTGAGACTAATAATGGAGTCTGTAAGTTACCAGTTATTCATCATAACGTAATAAAAGTTGAATATATTTATGATAACGGTAGTAGGGCTGCAAAGGCGCATAGATTCGGCGTTTCAGTCCGAACTTATCATAAATATCTGAACGAAGCTCACGAAAAATTAGGAAATATTTTAGATTTAAACTTGTCTTCGTTGCGCGATAATGATACCGTTGTGATAAATCAGTTGATTTTGCGTCAACACCAAACAGCATAGAGACCTTAATTCAAAGCCAACCATCGCGAGTTGGCTTTTTTTATGCCTAAAATTCGTAGCAGAGAATCATCTACAAAAAGAGGTTACGGGTACAAATGGCAGCAAGCAAGGAAACAATATCTGCTTGAGCATCCGGTATGTGTTGATCATCAGCAACGTGGGCTTATTGTTATCGCAACAGTAGTCGATCATAAAAAACCGCATCGCAATGATGAGGCTTTGTTTTGGGATCAAAACAATTGGCAGTCACTTTGCAAACAATGCCACGACAGTCACAAACAACGACTAGAAAAATCCGGCGTAGATATTGGCTGTGATGAAGACGGCCTCCCTTTAGATAAAAATCATCACTGGAATTGATGATGGGGGGGGGGGGTACTTAAAAGTCTACAACTAATCGCTTCTAGACCGATTGCCTACTTTTTCTTGCACAACCGCGTAATGGGTAGGGGGGGTGGTTGATTAAGAGTGGTTTAGAACCACCCTTGGATTTATATTTGGAATAATTATTATGGCAGGACGACCAAGAAAACCAACACAGTTGAAAGCAGTGGAAGGTAACCGTGGTAAACGTGCAATTAATCATCAAGAGCCTGACCCGGATTATCTTGTCGACTTAAATGCACCATCGCATTTATCAAAAGGTGCTGTCGTTATATGGGATGAGGTCGCCCCAAAATTACGCGACGCTAGGTTATTAACCGAAATTGATGTGTCAGTTTTATGTATGGCCTGCGAATCACTGTCGTCATATCGTATGGCAGTTGAACAATGCGCCGATAATCCACTGGTTGACTCAGCGAACACCGGCGGAAAAGTCCTGAGTCAATGGAAAATCGTAGAAGCAATGTCGTTTAAACAGGCTATGTCAGCATTGCAACAGCTCGGCATGTCACCCGCAGCACGTACCAGGGTATCAATAAACCCGCAGCAAGAATTGTTCCCAAGGGAAAATGGTGCAGGTTACCTCTCGTGATCCAGTAACAACCTACGCACGACGGGTAACCGCAGGTAAAATAATCGCCGGACCACACGTCCGGGCAGCTTGCCAAAGACACTTAGATGATTTAACCGAAGCCTCCTCGCGAGGCTTTTTTTTCGACCTCAAAAAAGTAACCCGGTCGTTAGGTTTTTTTAATGACGTATTAAAACTGAATGGAGGTGACTACGAAGGAGAATCATTCGCTCTCCTCGACTGGCAGAAGTTTATTGTCGGTAGTTTGTTTGGCTGGGTTGATGCTGATGGTTATCGTCGCTTTAGAGTAGCCTACGTTGAGACCGGAAAAGGCAGTGGCAAGAGTCCATTGTCAGCAGGGATAGGTTTGTATGGTCTAGTTGCAGACGGTGAAAAGCGTGCCGAGTGTTATGCAGCTGCGACCAAAAAAGACCAAGCTATGGTTTTGTTTCGTGACGCAGTAGCAATGGTTGTCCAATCCCCATTGCTACGCAGCAACGTTATTAAAAGTGGCCGTGGCCAAAGCGTTTGGAACTTGGCATACCAAAACACCAGCAGTTTTTTCAGGCCAATATCATCAGACGATGGTCAGTCAGGTCCGCGTCCACATGTCGCTTTAATTGATGAGGTTCACGAGCACAAAACTAATACAGTTGTAGAGATGATGCGGGCGGGCACCAAGAGCCGCAAGCAAGCATTAATCTTTATGATCACCAACAGCGGGTCTGGTCGGAATGGTCCTTGTTGGGCATACCATGAATACGCAGCAAAAATAGCCAGCCGCCAATTAGATGATGATGCGTTCTTTGGTTACGTATGTGCCCTGGATGAAAAAGACGACCCATTTAAAAGTAAACGCTGTTGGCATAAAGCTAATCCCAGTTTAAAAGCAGGTCTGCCCGGAGAACGTTATTTGCAAGAGCAAATAAAACAAGCCAAGGGTATGCCCAGCAAAGAAGCGATTGTTAGGCGGTTGTCATTTTGCCAATGGACCGACGCCAAAAACCCTTGGATCTCCGCTGATGTTTGGATGGGTGCAAAACGCGAATACCAATGGCAAGACCTGCAAGGCCGCAGAGCATGGGGTGGTTTAGATCTAGGATCAACCACCGACCTAACAGCTTTAGTTTTATTCGTCGAACCAGAAGAACCGGATGAACCATGGCACATAGTCCCCTACTGCTGGCTACCAGATGACGACTTATTGCAAAAAGAATCACTAGATCGCGTGCCATATTTACAGTGGAAAAATAATGGGTACCTGGAAACCACCCCAGGCAGAGCCATCAGCAAACTGCACATACTGAAACGACTAGTAGAAATACAAAGCCATTTTGACATTCAGTGCTTAGCTTTTGACAGATGGCGGATCGAAGACCTGCAACAACTAGCAGCAGATGAAGACATCCCGATACCGGCAATGGAACCTTTTGGCCAAGGCTTTAAAGATATGAGTCCAGCATTAAACGATTTTGAAAGTCACCTGTTAAACAAGCAGCTGGTCCATAACGGACACCCAGTTTTAACCTGGTGTGCATCCAATGCCGTCACCGTTTCCGACCCAGCCGAGAATAGAAAATTGAGTAAAGAAAAAGCCACTGGAAGAATTGACTTAATGGTTGCAGCAGTAATGGCAGCAGGAATGGCGTTTAGAAATGTGACTGATGAAACTTATATTGATCAAGGATACGTAGTCCTGTGAGCAACCGTTCAAGGCGTAAAAAAACAAAGCAGCGTAACCAGTTATCAATTAAAAACGCCACCCAATTTATCAGCAGCAGCGACCCGGAAATAATCAGCCTGCTTGGAGGTACGCCAGCATCATCTGGTTACTCGGTAACCGAAGCATCCGCCATGCGTGTATCAGCAGTCGCCGCTTGTGTGCAACTACTTGGGGGCACCATTGCTACTCTACCGCTGCCGATTTATAAACAAACAGATAAAGGTAGGGAGAAAATAAAGCCTCCGTTATGGCGCTTGCTGAATTTGCAACCATGCCCCGCATGGACAGCAGCCAGCATGATTGAATGGTGGATTAGATCTATTGCTTTCCGTGGTGATGCTTTTTCGATTATCGGTCGTGACAACCAAGGTCAATCTAATAAAATAATCCCGTTACATCCAGATAAAGTCAAAGTAACTATTGATGATGAAGGTGAAATCACCTACGCCTACAAGCGCAAGGACGGCACAGCAAAAGGCGTGCATGCAGATGACATGCTACATATTCCTGGTTTCGGTTACGACGGAACAAAAGGCCGGGGGTTATCTATTATTAAACACGCAGCATTCCAATCGATAGGTGTCGCACTAGCAGCAGATGATTTCAGCGGTCAGTTTTTTGTTAACAGTGGTATGCAAAAACATGTAATTAAAGTCCCAGGCAAGATGGATGACGATGCTATCGAAAGATTAAAAACAGAATATAAAAACAAATACGCTGGCAGTGAAAACGTAGGCAAACCGATGGTGCTAACTCAAGGCCTAGATATCAAAGAAATCAGCCTGTCATCCGCAGACGTAGAGCTATTAGATAGCCGCAAATATCAAGTAGTAGATATCGCCAGAGCATTTGGCGTACCACCATTTATGATTGGCTCCACAGAAAACACCACCACATGGGGAACCGGCATTGAACAAATGACATTAGGCTTTGTAAAGTTTACTTTGCAAGCCTACCTAAACCGCATTGAACAAGAAATAAACCGTAAACTTTTTAGACAAGATGAAGCCTTTGTTGAGTTTAATCTAGGTGGACTATTGCGCGGTGATTCAGACGCTGAATCAAAATCCCTACGTCAAGCCCGTGGCGGATCACAAGGCCCAGGTTGGGAGACACTGAACGAAATTAGAGCCAAGAAAAACTTACCACCTCTGAGCAAAGAAGATGGTGGAAACAAAGTATACGAACCAAAAGTAAAGGAAGCCAATGCGCGACCAGAAAAAGTTATTGCAACTGCTTAACAGCAATCAAGGAAAAAACAAACAACCCTTAAAAGTTGTCAGCGCTGCTAATGAAGCAACTATATATTTGTATGACGTTATCGATGAATACTGGGGTGTTTCTGCAAAAGATATTGCTATTGCTTTAGGCGACTTAAAAGGTATCGAAGTAACCCTGCGTATTAACTCCCCTGGTGGTGATGTATTTGCTGGACGCGCTATCGCCACAGCAATCAAACAACATGGCAATGTGACCGCCCAGATTGACGGTATCGCTGCCAGCGCGGCAACTTACGTTGCTTTGGCCGCTAAGGAAACTAAGATTGCTGATGGTGGTTTTTTTATGATCCACAATGCTTGGACATTTGGCGGTGGAGATAAAAACGACTTTATCGAATTGGCCACCCTACTTGAGAGTTTAGACCAAACAATTATCAATGATTACGTCGCAGCAACCGGCAAATCAGACGAAGAGATCAGAGCATTAATGGATGCGGAAACTTGGTTCACCGCCAAGGAAGCAGTAGACAATAACTTTATCGACTCGGTATTTAACGCCGAACCGGAAGGTGATGATCAAGATGCGAAAAACAAATGGGATTTAGATGTCTACAACAATGTACCTAAAACATTAAATACCCCACCTCCCCAAGAACCACCAGCCGCCCCAGCCGCACCAGAACCCCCAAATATAAACCCCAGCATAGCGCAGCATGCACAAGCCGCACGTAGGCTGCAACTACTAAACGCAAGTTAAAAAATACCAAACCCGCCCCAGCGGGTTTTTTTATATCTAAAAAAGGAACCTCCATGGCCCGAAGTATCCAAGCACTCCGCGAACAAAAAAATGACTTGTCAAAGCAAGCCAATCACTTGCTGGCTGAAAAAGGTGATCAAGTCTGGAATAAAGAAGACCAAACAAAATTCGATGGCCTTGCCAATCAAATCGAAGGCATCACCAACCAGATTGAAACAACCCAGCGAATCTTAGATGCATCAGCTGAGGCAAATTTCACTGATGCCCCTGTGGTTGATCCTGGTGAACCAAAAAATGAAGTGCGCAACCTGTATGCAAAAATGCTGCGTAATGGCAGGGGCAGTTTTACTACAGAAGAGCACATGAAAATTCACAACGCCATGAGCACCACCACTGACGCAGAAGGTGGTTTTACAGTGCAAAGTGAAATCGCCTCCGAACTTATTGAGCCACTAAAAGATTTTGCCGGAATGCGTCGTGTTGCCGATCAAGTATCAACATCCACTGGTGTCGAAATGAAATGGCCAACTAGTGACGGGACCAATGAAGAAGGTGAAATAGTTGCTCAAAATACGGCAGCAGGCAGTGCAGATATAGTGTTTGGCACAGTAGCATTAAATGTATTCAAGTTCGGCAGTAAAAAAATAGCTATCCCTTTAGAGCTGCTACAAGACGCATCTGTCGACATTATTGGTTTGATCAACAACAGATTTAATTCTAGGATCGGTCGAATCATGAACCGAACCTTTACCGTCGGTACAGGCACCGGCGAACCAAACGGCCTAGTAACAGCCTCCAGCGTAGGTAAAGTCGGCACAACTGGTCAAACTGTAACGGTAACTTATGATGATCTAATTGACCTCACCGAGGCAATCGACATCGCTCACGACGATGGCAACCAAAAGTTTATGTTCAGCCAGTCCATCCGTAAAGTCGTACGCAAAATAAAAGATACCCAAGGTCGCCCAATTTGGACACCATCCTATGACGCGGGGATTGCTGACCGCTCCCCTGACCAGCTAATTGGTTATGACATTGAATTAAACAACCATATGCCAGCCCCTGCCGCCAATGCCAAATCTATTGCCTTTGGTAAATTAAGCTCATATTTAATCCGCGACGTTATGCAGCTAACTGTTTTTAGATTCGAAGACAGCGTGTTTATTGAAAAAGGCCAAATCGGATTCCTAGCCTGGGCGCGCTCAGGTGGCAACTTAATTAACCCTGATGGTGTAAGCCTCTATCAGCACAGCGCAACCTAACAAAGGATAACCATAAAATGACAGGTGAAAAAGGTCAAGGCTCAGACGAGGAAGAGCCAACAATAAAGTCTACGGTTAAAGCAAGGGTGCTAGCTAGCATCGTCGTCGAAAATAAAACTTATAAACCAAACGACATCATTGAAACAACCGCAGCAACAATGAAAGCCCTTGGTGCTGCGGTTGACCTATCCCCATCAGCAGTTTCTTACTGCACAACCCATAAGGAAACCCCATGAAAAAACTCATCATGCAATATATGCTAATCGTCGTTTTATTAACCCTAACCGCCTGCGACTGGGACTGGGAAGAGCTAAGAGAAGGCTATCAACCTGGCGACGCACTACACACCGCCCTACGCCTAGGCAGCGAAGCACGCAGCCTGCACGAAAAATACTGCAAAGAAACCGACCCTTTAATCAAGGAAGTGTTAATCACCGCAGTAAGGGCGGAAGTACCATTTTATCCAGATGAAGGTATCTGCAGTCTTGATTTTGACGCTACCGAATAACCCTGAGTAACCATGTCGTCAAAACTAATCACTGCGCCAACGCTGGCCCCGGTCACTCTTGACGAAGCCAAGGCCCAATTAAGAGTGGCCGGGGCCAACGAAGATGTATACATCACCAGATTGATAGCCGCAGCTAGCAGCTTGTTCGAGGAAAAAACTGGCCGCGCCCTAATGGAGCAGACCTGGGAATTAACTTTAGATAAATTCCCTTGCGCCATCCAGTTAAAACGCCCGCCCATAACCTCAGTCGTAAGTATCAAATACACCGACATCACCCAGTCAGAGCAAGCCCTAGAAACTGATGATTATTTTGTCGACATATCAAGTGACACCGGTGCTCAAATCGTACCAGCCATCAACAAAGCATGGCCAGCAGACGTCAGCACACAAATAAACAGTGTCCGAGTACGTTATCTAACCGGATACAAAACAGAAGAACAAGTACCAGAAGTAATCCGCCAATGGCTAATCATCAACATCAGCAATTGGTACGCAACCCGTGAATCAATCGTGGTTGGATCAATAATTGGCAAAATGGATATTGATCACATGATTGACACCTATCGGATCATCCACCTCTAATGCGTAAACCAGGTGCGGGAGAATTAAACAAACTAGTCACCATCCAAAGCCTAACCCAGAGCAAAGATGAAGAAGGCGGCATGGTCGACACCTGGACAGACTTTGTTGGTGGCGTAAACATCTGGGCCAAGATAGTGAATCTGTCTGGCAGCGAACGTGATGCAACCAAATTTGGCGGACAGATTGCAGTTGCTCGCACATCAATAACTATCCGTTATCTGCCGGGTGTATTGGAGACCATGCGTATCAGCTACAAAAACAAATATTACGCCATCAAACATATCAATAATTTTAATGAGCGCGACGAGTTTTTATTATTCGATTGTGAAGTAGGGAAAAACGATGGCCACTAATGTTTCAGGGTTAACTAATTTACGCCAAGCATTTGCCGGGTTAAAAGACGAAATCAAAATCAGAACCTCACGACGCATGGTAGCCGCAGGTGGAGGAGTGTTGCGCAAAGAAGCCAGACGTTTAGCCCAGCAACACGGCTTTAAAAGATCCGGCGCATTAATCCGCAATATCGCTATCAAACGTGAGAGCAAAGCGCCAGCGGGGACGACGCAATATAACTTAGGCGTTAGACATGGCAGATCGCTGGGCAACGGCAAAAAGGTTATCAAATTCCTTGGTGTATCAAAGTCTGGTCGTGTGGTAGTAAAGCGCAAAAATGACCCGTTCTATTGGCGGTTTTTGGAGCTTGGTACTAAATTTATTAACGGCGAATCATTTATACAGCAAGCCTTGCTCAATAAAAAAACTGAAGCTGAAGCTGCTATGCAATCCAAGTTAAACCAAATCATCAAAAAAGCCAACAAAACCTAATGGCCATACACGTAACAATCAGAACAGTATTGGAGACTGTATTAGATAACACCCATCCAGATATTTTGCCTGACCGCTCAGCTTGGCCCGCAATCGTTTTCGGAATAAGTACCCACGTAAAATTAATTTAACTAAAAAAATGGCATAATAAACAATTATTTTCTGCTATAAGCCTCAAGATCTAGTGATTTACATAAAACAATTAACCGCTGAAGAAATTACAACATTAAATGAGATGCATATA
>JAJFJL010000006.1 GCA_021774055.1 Nitrosomonas sp.
TTGAAAATATTTTTGCAAGGCTTAAACATTTCAGAGCTATTGCTACACGATATGACAAACTAAAGCGAAATTTTAAAGGATCTGTAGCCTTGGTTTGTGCGCTCTTATGGTTGCCTATGTGAAACGGCAACAGCCCCTAGAAACAGAAAAAAAAGATTGTGATCAGCGAATTCAGCGGGATGAAAACGGTTCCCCATTACAAAAAAGTCGATTTCATGATGAGGTGTTAACCGAAGCTGCAGAACAACTTTACCAAGATCGCCAGGAAGCGAATAGTTTGGGGGTGACACCACCTGGTCAGGCAGAATATCTAGATATATTACGGGTTCTGAATCAACTGGCACCAGATAATTTTGAGGAACAAAATGTATTGTTGCAAACGATTAAGGAGTTTGCCCTGAAAAAATATCCAGGGATGCAAAAGGAAACATCTGGAAGCAAAATAAGTGACAAAGAATTGACCGCAGAAAAGGATGGAGCGGTTGAGTGAGAGCAGTCGATAAACAGGTTAAACGTATTAACCGCGCCAAACAAGTTAATCGTGCTGATTTGCTATATATGCTAAATCTGAGCAAGGATAATTTAGCGATAGCAGCGGAGATGATTGGATTTGTTGCGCCTATTAAGCGCACAGTAACATTGAAGATGCCTGATCTTCCCAGGGTTGAGGATGAAAGAAAAATCATCCGGAAAGCAAATCCGAAGGTTAAACCGCAGCAAGGTAAACAAGCGTATTACTATCGTGTTATTGAACAAAAGCAAAGTAAATTATTGCCCGAACCTGTGCTGGGCATTACTCGTCCTAAACCGCCATGGTATCAAGCGGCTGAGCGATTAAATCCAGACGCGATTAAACCTGCTTCAAATAAACCACCGATTAAAGAACCCCTGGTTGTATGGTCAAAGCTCTGGCCACTGCTGCAATCACTATTCAGTGAAATCAAACAAATACGTCAGCCAGATATCCCCCGAATTATTAAAACCGTTGCAAATGGTGAGTTGTTGGAGCGAATTCCACGTAAAACGCGCCAGCGTTGGACAGCAACGGTACAAATATTGGTTGACCGGCCTGAACGCACCTGTTTATTTAATCAAGATTACAATCAACTATTAGCGCAGTTAAAGCAATTGCGCGGCACGATTGGTTTAGATATTCAGAAAATCATCCGTCAGCCGGGGGGGCGTGTTCAGGTTGAGCACGGTAAGAATAAAACCGTTCAAGATTGGTATGCGCCACTGGCTGGAACTAAAGTCTTTATTTTAAGTGATCTAGGTTTGTTAGATAAATCAGGGATTGCACTTAAAGCATGGCTATCAGTTGGCAAACGATTACAGTTAGCAGGTTGTTACCCGATGGCTTTATTGCCGTTACCAGAACGTTATTTAACCCCTGATTTGGTTCGCTTGTTTAAATGTGTGAGTTGGCATAGAAGTAGCCGGTTGCAACCAGTGAGCAATATTATCCCTCGGGATGAAACGGTTGAAACATTGCTGCAAAAAGATGCGCCAGGGGCTGAGCAATTATTGGCTTGGTTGTCACCAGCTGTGCGTGTAGAGCCTGCATTATTACGTGCAGTTAGGCACCATTTGCCGATTCAACAAGTCGATGTAGGTCATGAAGCCGCTGCTTGGCATCATGACGATGTGGAGCCTTCACGAATTGGTTTCCATTTCCAGACAAAAACTTTGCAAGCTTATCGCCAGCAGTTTAAACAGCAAGCCGATGAGAACCCTGTATTAGCTAAAACAATTACTAAATTAATCCGAGATTATCATTGCCATGTGTTCCCGACCCAACGTGATGAAGAGTTGCTGATCCTGGCGCAGTTAATGGGAGATAAACTATCTCTGTGTGACCAGCAGGAAGTCGAACAAGCTAAACAAGCAATGTGTCAATTGGTAAAGGCATCAATTGAGCAAGGTAAAGAAATTCCTGCTTTAAATGTTTTTCTTGAACACCTTTTTGAACGACAGCATGCTGAGGTTTTGATCGATAATGAATGCTATCAAGTAATCAGGGCATTACGAAAGAGTGAGCAGGGCATTGATGATGAAACCTCGATTCCTGAGGGTTGGAATCTAGAAACTGTTTTGGCATTTCTGGAATCAAAAGCGAATGAAATGCGTGATTATGTCCTGTTTCAAACTGAAATGCAGACATTACAATTAGCAACCCGACAGGATTTTCAGGATGGTTTAGACGATTTCACCCAAGGCAGTCTGTTAGCAGAATTTAAGACGGCGTCTGGATATCTGCTCAAACAGTCTAGGGATGAAATAAATCGGACAAAAAATACGCTGATACCGCTAGCTAACATTGAATCATTGTCATTGAAAAAAAGTAAAAAACAATCGCTACATATTGCTGGGCAAGAATTAACGGTTGAGCAGTTTACCAAGCCTGATTGGGCCACTTCCGTTGGCCGTAACCATGATGCATTGACGATTACCACACGATCAGAAAAAGGACTGCATACCTGGTACTGGAATCCACCTTCCACTAATTCACTTGGTACTAAGAATACAAAATCTTATAAAGGTTTGTGGTATTCCGAACTTATCAACGATGTTTATTCACTTAAACATCCCAAGTGGGCAAATATTTTGGGGTGGGATTTATACGGCCTCTACGCCGATACGGAAATCTTTGGCATCACCCAACGCTTCCGCTGGGTCGAACCCACTAGTTTCTTGATGGGTTCTCCAGAAGATGAAGAAGGTCGTTATAGTAACGAAACCCAGCACTCGGTGATTCTCGCCCAAGGTTATTGGTTAGCTGATACCACTTGTACACAAGCATTGTGGCAAGCCGTAATGAAGGATAACCCCAGCAGTTTTAAAGGTGAACTAAAACCAGTTGAAAATGTTAGCTGGAAGGATGTTGAGGATTTCTTAAAGCGGCTTAATAAGCATTATCCTGAATTAAATTTACGCTTGCCCAGCGAAGCAGAATGGGAAAATGCTTGTCGATCTGAAACAACTACTGCGTTTAATTTTGGCGGTGAATTGTCACTCGATAAAGTTAATTATCGGGGCATATGGGAATATGAGTCTGATGAGTGGGGAGAAGGGGCATTGCATCAGACCGCAGATGTCAAAGATGAAAAATACCAACCGAATGCCTGGGGCTTGTACCAAATGCACGGCAATGTTTGGGAATGGTGCCAGGATTGGTATGCGGCAGACTATCCGACGGAGTCGGTAGTTGACCCGCAAGGGGCAGAATCTGGCGATTACCGTGTGTTGCGCGGCGGCTCGTGGATCGGCGTCGGCAGGGACTGCCGTTCTGCCTGCCGTGACCGTGGCGATCCGGCTGAGCGTATCGACCGCATTGGTTTTCGTCTTGCCCGAGGTCATGAGCACAGTTCGGTCAGGTCAGTAAGAGCAGGCCAGCAGCCGACTGGCAGCCGCGAAGAAAGCGCAGCGCGCGGGGGACAGACGGGGGATGGAATGCGGGCACTAGATAAATCATTCAAATATATCAAAGGTTTTTTTAAAAAATGAAATATAAATTTTTTGCTATTCCTGCTCGTAATCCTGATGGAGCTGAAGATTCTTTGAATAGTTTTTGTAGTCAACACCGAATTAGCTTTGTGGAAAAGCACCTGGTTGCTGATGGTGTCAATAGTTTTTGGTCGATTTGTGTAACCTGGTTGGAAGGTGAGGAAGCACCTTCTGCAAGCAGTCAGAAGAAACCGACGGTTGATTATAAACAGGTGCTTAGTGAGGAAGATTTTGCTCTGTATTTGGAGCTGCGAAATTTACGTAAAGAATTAGCTGACAGTCACAGTGTTCCACCTTACGCTCTATTCACCAATGAACAATTGGCCATAATGGTGCAACAGCGTATTAACAGTAAGGCCGCACTGCAGACTGTTCCTGGTGTTGGAAAGTCGCGAGTGGAAAAATACGGGGATGTATTTTTGCGCAAACTATGTGAATTCTGGGTGCGGGACTTATCGGCAAACAAAGATGAAACGCATCCAGATCAGTCTTGAGCAGATCGCCGCACATAATAACCTGATACTGGCATTGCATAAGGCCGCTAGGAGCAAGCGTCATCGCGATCAAGTGAGCCGTTTTCTGCAACAAGCTGAGCAAAATTTAAATCGAATGGCAGATGATATTTTGCATGCTGGTATGCCTTATGGGGTTTTTCGTTCTTTTATAATTCATGACCCGAAGCGACGCACTATCCATGCTGCTTGTTTTGAAGATCGAATATTTCATCATGCACTAATGAATCTAGCTGGGCCAGTGCTTGAGCGTGCCATGTTGTCATCCAGTTTTGCCTGTCGACCATCTTTGGGTGTGCATCGAGCCGCGGACACTACACAACAACATATTCGCCGTTATCGTTGGTACGGCAAGATAGACATCAGTAGTTATTTCTCTTGTATTGATCATAATATTCTATTGTCGACTTTGTTACGCCGTTTCAAGGGAAAAGACTTCGAAGCTCAGTTACAACGCTTGCTGGCTTGTCATCATACCCAGCCAGGCAAAGGCTTGCCGATTGGTTCGCTGACTTCGCAGTATTTTGCCAATTACTATTTGGATGATTTAGATAGATTATTGAATAAGTTGCCAGAAGTTCTAGCGCATGTGCGCTATATGGATGATATTGTGTGGTGGTGTGATGACAAACAGCAGGTGAAGCAAGTGTTGCAACAAGTCCAGGATTGGTTGCATCAACAGCGCCAACTTAGAATCAAATCTACTTGGCAAATACAGCGTAGCGAACAAGGTATTCGTTTTTGTGGTTATCGTATTCTTCCCGGTGTTATCCGTATGAGTATTCGCCGCAAACGCCGTTATCAGCAATGCCGTTTGCATTGGGAACGCCAGTATCATTTGGGATGGATAACATCGACTCAATTACAGGCCGCATATGCTGCGGTACATGCCATCACACAGGGAACTGATAGTGTTGGCTGGCGGCGAAAAAACTTACTGCATCATCCGGCTGTGATTGTGTAAAATGATGCCGGGTGAAGGTCAAACAGGCGATAACCGTGTGTTGCGCGGCGGCTCGTGGATCAACAACGGCAGGAACTGC
>JAJFJL010000051.1 GCA_021774055.1 Nitrosomonas sp.
TATATGCATCTCATTTAATGTTGTAATTTCTTCAGCGGTTAATTGTTTTATGTAAATCACTAGATCTTGAGGCTTATAGCAGAAAATAATTGTTTATTATGCCATTTTTTTAGTTAAATTAATTTTACGTGGGTACTTATACGGAACAGATATTGTGCAAAATAGAAGTGTACAAGGTTCTATTTTAGAAATACCACTGATTTCTGGTGGGACTTAATTACGGCAGAACAAAAACCAAGATAGTGCCTAATTTTTAAAATAGTTTAAAGGAGCTCAAGGTCTATCAAGGGGTCAGTCAGCTTGTTTTATTTTTTTATTTTAAGTTGACTTGTATCGACCCATTGATAGAAAAACTTAACTTAACGAGGAGACTTATTATGCCCTTTACAACGGCACAACTTGCAGACCGAATGAATCATGATCAACTTGTAGAATGGTCCAACTCTGCGCCGCATAATCAGCAGGAGTTCTTAAACGGATTTACAGTGTACTTTAACGAATTACAAGCATGGATTACTCAACACGGAGGAGCAAACCCGTTTGGCTGGAATGCTATCGCAGGCCTTACTCATAACAATGGAGTTCAAGTTGTGCTACAAGGCCCACAGCAGAGAGCGCCTTTTAATGACGCTTTTAACGATGTAAGGATGCATTTAGGCAATCCAGATTTTCGTCTATTCCAAGCAGCTGAGGCTATTCGACGGCTGATCAGATTTCTTGGGGTTCTAGGTTAATAGCGGCATTCAAATATCAAGGGGCAGTCAGCTTGTTTTATCTGCATTTTTCGATTTCAAGTCAAGCTAACTGACCCCTTAATATACAGTAAACACTACAGTAGATTTGCTGACTTCAAAAAAGCAATTGATAATTATCTTGACCAATTAACCAGTACTTACAAAAAGAAACATGAAGTCTTTAATGACAATGCATTTTTAACTCTTTTAAAAATCCGAAAAGGTAACCGCTTAAAGTATATACCGAAAATTAATATAGGAGGATTGCACTGAAAAACATTGACGACAGTTAAATAAATTAACACAAAACAAAATAACCTCTAATATTTTATACAATTGATGTCTCTGTAAAAAAATTAAATTTATAGCGATACCGAGTGCCACCAGAAAGGAGAAAATTATGCGTTTAATTTTGACAGTAGCCTTGTTTCTATTCATTGTAACTACTAACGCTGGAGCTGCTGGCTACAAAAGTGATTATTGCGATAATCAAGAATACTACACAAACAGTGGTGCTAATGATGGCTCTACTTATCCTCACCTTCATTGCAATAAAAAATGGATCGCCTATTCAAAGTCTGGTGGCCAGCATTATAATTTTGCTGATGGGAATGGCGTACTAAAAGGTAAAGCTAACAGTTCTTGCAATGCAGCAACAGAGCAAGACGCTGGAAACTTAAAAGCCAAAATAAAAGAGATTTGTGATGATGATAATAAGACTTGCGATGATTGCGAGTAAGTAGCTGGCAACAACTCTTTTAATATTATTCGATTACGAAAATTAAACCCTAGCTATTTTGAAAACTGTAGTTATTCCTCATCTAAACCAAGGCTAGTTTTAATCCAATATGGCGCAACAACCGCAAGGTATTGCGCCGTTTTTTCATATAATCCGAGTGTAATGCTCTACAATCATGTGATTATTACACCCGGAATCAACAAATCAAAAGATCAGTCAACTTGGTTCTGTAGCACTATAAATGGCGATTGACAGAGAGCCAGTCTACGCACCAAAAACCACCTGAGAACCTAACGTGAGAAACTGCAATACCTATATTGCATTTGCTTCTCACATTTGTTACCTTGACTAGTCATACAGACTAACCAGCGTAATTATCATGAAATACAATAAAATAAGCCTAGCAGACAAGCTTGATCAGCTTCAAACAGCGCTTATTTATTCAACAAAGCTTGCGGAAGCAATTGGAGTTTCAAGAAGAACACTTCTCAATTGGCGACAAAAACCTGAATCAATTGCAGCTAATTATCATCTAGATATTGATGTTTTGTATTGTCAGTATTTTTTGATTCCTGAATGGGATGTTCCTAAACAAACTTTTACAACTGTTTTATTGCCAGATGACTTATCCCATAATGAGGCATTATCTATACCTTTTTTACGCCGCTTAAGCTACGGCACGATTGAAATTGAAACCGACATAACAAAAACAGATTTCGATAAGATTATTGACGACAAGAAGTTACCTAGGAATATAGACCGGCAGACTTTTCATGCTGGTTTTAATGCTTTTATGACGCATCGACAACTTTGGCAACAGATTGTGCAACAAGGTGAAGCACTACCTATTACTGAAGAAAGCATCAAAACCATACACGCCAGTTTTATGCGTGGCGTTCATGATAACGCGGGATTTTATTCTACCAAGATTCGCATAATGGGCCAGTTAGAAGATATAGCAACAACTGAACCAATAGATATTGCAGAAGAAATGAACCGATGGGTTTATAAAGAAGCCAAGTCTGCAACGTTAGAAGAGATTGCTAAAGCTCACGCCTATTTTATTTTAATTCATCCATTTAGTGATGGTAATGGCCGTGTGGGACGTGCCTTGGTAATGGCGCAGTGCTTAAATGCACGATTAATGCCGCCAATATTTGATGGCCGGAATAAAGCCATGTACTACGCTGCAATGAAGCATGCCATGAGACATGGTCGCTATGCACCATTGGTACGTCTTTTTTATCAAGCGACTAAGCAGAATTAGAAAACTATATTGCTCATGCCACCATGAAATCTGAAAACGGTGTCAGTCATGCACACGATGCAACAACTGACACTTTTTTATTTCACAGCAAGGTACTAGTACCTGCAAGTAATCATACACACTATATGCATGATCGCTTGCGGGATCCAGGTAATATAACCCCCTACTGTCATCACACCATTCTACTCAACCACATACATTTGTAGAATTTAGGTGTAACCTTATTAACGTTTAATTTGTTGTAAAAGTCGCTGACCTTGAAATTAAAGCATTATTAGCCAGATCCTTAATACTAGAACTTACAAATAACCAGTAGCTACGATTAACATCTAGAGGTACATCAGGTACAAACGTTAGGATTTTGCCATCTGCGCTGATACTACGGGTGCCAGCAACCAGTTGGTTTGTTGTGTGATTACGTAAGGTAAAAGTGCCACTAGTCACCGTTAGTGGATTAACCCGCTCATCTATTTCTACTTGAATAAGAGCATTGACTGACACATTCTTCTCACCCTGGAATGGCGTTAATGTTAGCACCGTAGGGCGCTGCAAATCTACACCTGAACCTGTGGTAAATTGACTGTTTATCGTAGTACTTAGGGTATTACCCGCAGTGTCTTTTAATCCAGTCTTAATTGTTACAGTATGTAAGGTGTTTGCTGCTAATGGTAATGGCGGAATCAGTTCTAGTAATTGATTGCCATCGGACCAGTTAACTGCCGTTTCTACAGTAATACCACCTGCACTAAGTATTACCTGGTCTACGCTTATTCCTTGAATCGGTTCATCAAAACGGATTGTTATTCGGACATTGGTAGTAACAGGATTCAACCCGTCCGGTGGGCTGATACTGAGTGCCTGTGGAGATGTTGTATCCTCAACAGATCCAGTAGTAAAGCCAAAGCCGCTATTTAAGTTATTTCCTGCTAGATCCAAAACCGGACCATTAATGCTAATGCTATAGCGCCTACCCACACCAAGCGGAACATCTGGCACAAAACTAATTATCTGCCCACCTGGACTTACACTGCGTGTACCTGATAAATTTTGGAATGTTATGTGATCCAGAATATTAAAGGTGTGCTCATTGATAGTAATTGGATCCATAGGCTCATCAATTAGCAAAATAACTGGTGAATTAACCGGTACTTCTGTTGCATTATTTAACGGTGTTGTTACGACAACCCTAGGTTTTACTGTGTCAATCTCAGCTCCAGTTGTGAATTGTGTGGCATTCATGGCAACAAGGTTGCCAGCATGATCCACTACTCCAGATATGTTCATTGTATATATAGTAGTATCGAGCAATGGTGAATGCGGCGTAATTAACACTTCTTGATTATTGCTAGTGAAACTAATTGAGGCAGGAATTACAGCCAGACTGTCATCAGTTACCAAAATCGTATCCTTTGTTACCGACAATGGATTAATACGTTCACTAAAACGTACACGTATATTACTATTTAGAGCAACCTCTGTTGAACCGTCTGGGGGAGAAACAGCGAGAACAACCGGCATTGCATTATCTGCCACCTCTCCAGTTGCAAACAATTGTTGCCAAGCAAGTACTGTTGGTGGTGAATTGGGTAACATAACTTGTCCATTTAGATCCTGAATACCATTTAGCACACGGATGCGATAGGTTGTTGCTGCAATTAATGGCGTATTTGGAACAACACGAATAACTCGCCCATCCATCAAGCTGATGGTGCTAGTGATAGCAGGAAAACCACTAATATTCTCATCTAGCAATACCACTGTATCATCAACAGTTGCAGGATCTAGTGGTTCATTAAATTCCAGTTCTATTATCGGATTAGCTGGCAATACACCAGGCGGCACAGAAATACTTGTTCGAATTATTGTAGGTATCGTCACACTTGAGTCGGCCACGATAGTGAACGAACCTTTATAATTATTTAAAGCATTACCTGATAAGTCTTGCGTAGTGTCGTCTAGGAACACTTGAATCAGTGCACTATGCTCCCATGGTGTATCTGGTACAAACTCAACGCCTCGACCATCTAGTGTCACATTTACAGAACCATTCACTAACACCCCATTTTGAGAAACATGCAATGCATTAGCAATTGTTGTGGTTTGTAAAGGCTCGCTAATAAATAACACTATGTTTTGATCAATAGGTATGTCATGTGCGCCATTACCAGGTCTTTGCGTTATCACAGAAGGTCTGGCGATATCAAACACGGCTTCTGTTGTAAAGGTGCTAGTGAACCCGGTTACTGCATTACCTGCTAAATCACGTACAGCACTAGTAACAATCACCGCGATCTCACTATTTAATGGCAAGCTCATACTTAATGTAACCGTACGATTATCAGCAGAACGAGTGATTGATGCTGATAGTGGGCTGCCATCTGCAAATAGCGCAAAGTTATTTATATTCACTGTATTTGGATCCAGCGATTCAGAAAAGGTTAATATCACCTTAGTATTTCTATGAACATCAGTTGCACCATCATTTGGCACTACCATTTCAACCGTAGGTGAGGATGCATCCACGACACCACCTGAGCTCACAGTGAAAGTTGCTGGAATAGATGTATTGATAGATCTATTACCGGCTAGATCCTTAATAGTGCTAAATACACGTATTCGATACTGGTTACCTGCTAGCAATGGTTGATCAGGTGTAAAGGTTACATTTAGCCCGTCAGGTGCAACCGTTATAGTCCCTGAAATTCGCGCTGTAACATCAGTTAGTTGTTCCACATAAAAACTATTTTCAGTCACCGTAAAAGGATTGATACGCTCGCTAAATTGGAGTGTAACAACAGCATTAGATAACACGCCGGTTGCATCATTAGCTGGTGATACTGAGATTAATCTAGGGCGTGTGGTGTCTGCAATTGTAGATACTGAAGTTATAAAATTACTACTGAATGATGTCAGAGTATTTCCACCCACACTAACCAGTCCAGATACGCTAACGGTATATGTGCTGGCAGGTATTAAATGATTGGACGGGGTAAATGTTAGTTGTTCTCGGTTACTACTTAAACCAATAATTCCAGTCACCGGCGTGCCATTAGTTGCCAATACTATTGCATCAGTTGGCATACCTATTTCGGTAATGGCTTCACTCAACTGAATCACAATTGTGGTATTGATTGGAACCTCCGTGATGCCATCTTGAACATTGATGCCAGTTACCGTTAGAGGTCCGCTACCTGTGTTAATACTAGCACCAGTAGTAAAGGTAGCTGACTTTGCATTTGAAGCATTATTAGCTAGATCCTTAATATTAGAATTAGCACGTAGCCAATAACCACGATTTATATCTAAAGGCAGGTCTGGTACGAATGTTAATGTTTTACCATCAGTACTGACGCTACGTGTACCTGCAACTAATTTGTTTGTTGCAGTATTATGCAAAGTAAAACTGCTTTCAGTCACTGTTAATGGGTTAACTTGTTCGCTCATTTCAACTTGAATTAATGCATTTACTGGTACATTTGTTTCACCTTGGAATGGCGTTAGCGTTAGTGCTGTTGGACGTTGTAAATCTATGACTGGACCGGTAGTGAAGGTACTGGTTATTGCTGTAACTAGGGCATTATTTGCAATATCTGTAATCTTCGTTGAAATACTTACTGTAATTGCCGCGCCAGGATCAAGTGCAACTGCTGGCGTGAAAGTTATTCTCCGGCTAGCATTTGAAACAGCGATTGATCCATCTATGTCCACACCATCAGTTTGTACTATGATATTGCCAATTATGCTGACTAAATCGATAGCTTCATTGAATTCCAGCATGATATTTGAATTTATAGGTACATCAACTGTACCGTTAGGCGGAGAAACACCAACAACAGTTGGCGGCATGTTGTCCTCTTCAAATGCGGTATTAAAAACAGAACTTAAGCTTCTTGACAAAGGATTTCCAGAAGTATCAGTAATTGATCTATTTAATGTTGCAGTAAAACTGCGTCCAATTGGAAGTGATCGTTTTGGTACAAAAGATACGGTTGTGCCATCCGGATTAACCTGAATAACCCCAGCGATATTTTTAAAGGTTGTATTGTCACGAAGAGCAAAAGTTGTGTCATCCAGTGTCGCTGGATCTATAGGCTCATTGAATAACACGGTGATTGGTGCATTAGTAGGTACATTAGTAGCATTATTTGGAATGCTAAAGCTTACTAGTTCAGGGGGAATATCATCAATGAACTCACCGGTAGTGAAAGTACTTTCAAAAATACCACTAATTGGATTTCCTGCAACATCACGTACCGCTTGCGTCTGCACCTGTACGGTATAAACTGTGAAAGCACTGAGAGACTCACTTGGATCAAATATAACGGAGAGCTGGTCGTTGGAAAGTATCACTTGTCCTGCTACTAATAAGACACCGTGAAAGAGACGTATCGACCCTGGTAGAATCGACTCAAGTTGCAATGGTTCGGTAAATCTAACGACAACCTTACCATTGGTTGGAAAATCAATTTCATTATTTATTGGTGCTACTTGGTCAATACCAGGCGGCGTAATGTCTGAATTTAATGGATCTGTTCCTTGTTCAAATTCTGCTAAATTACTGATTCCATCGTTATCTGAATCAAGCAATGCATCACTTGCATTGTTTGGATCCAATCCATTATCTATTTCATATTTGTCTGGTAAGCCATCATTATCAGTATCGCTGCTGGTAGGGTTAGTTCCTCGGGCTATTTCTTCTTCATTGCTTATGCCGTCACCATCACTATCACCGGTAGCTGGCCCAAGTACCGTTAAAGTATTAGTATCTAAACTAAAAGCGCTGGACTGTCCTAAGGTATTACCTGCTTGTAAAACAAAACTGCCTATCGCCGCTGCACTTACATTAACTACTAATGCTGCAGACAAGCCATCGGGGGCAATTACAGCCGATGTAATGGTTACAGTTGGTGGCACAAAATCTGGTGAAAAAGAGAAGGTTGCACCAGTTAGATTATTACCGGTAACAACTAAATCCGGGATGGACTGACCGGAAAGTGCAAGGTTGGTTGATAAGCTACTAATAACAGGTAGCGCCTGAAGCTGAAAATTATTACTGGCGCTTGCTGTATTGCCAGCAACGGTGACAACAAGTACACCACTGGTTACACCTACCGGTACTTCGACCTCTAATCGACTTGCAGTTGCCGAGATCACATTAGCTGTAATGCCATCAAAGGTAACTATATTTTCATTGGCAATAATACTAAATCCAGACCCTTCAATAGTCACCTGGGCACCAGCCTGACCAATTGCTGGTTGTACATCTAAAATAACTAACCCGCTGTTAACAGCTCGTTTGACTTCAAGGTGATTGCCTACTTCGTCATAGACATATTCAAGTACAACTCCGGTAGAGTCTGCGGCTTTAACAAGCCGATTTAAATCG
>JAJFJL010000052.1 GCA_021774055.1 Nitrosomonas sp.
TATATGCATCTCATTTAATGTTGTAATTTCTTCAGCGGTTAATTGTTTTATGTAAATCACTAGATCTTGAGGCTTATAGCAGAAAATAATTGTTTATTATGCCATTTTTTTAGTTAAATTAATTTTACGTGGGTACTTATAAATTAAGTAACATGGCGTAAAGCCAATAAAATATTATTCAGTTTGCGCCTCAAGTTTTAAATTGCCATCAACGTGAATTGAAGTATTTTTGAGCATCGTAGCACTTTTATTTTCTGGAGATGGTGTTAATGAAAAATAGAAGACAAACGCGATGGCACTAATAAAGGCAAAAATATAGGCACAACAAGCTACTGTTACTTTCGGTATTTCACCCAAGTTTAATATGTCGTCCTGTGTCATTTGAGTGGCACCACTAGAATATTTACAATTGTAATTTTCTTGTTGATTGTGAGGAATGGTGTTTCTATATAGAGACCCTAGATCTTCATGGCGATATTCAAGCAACACTCCTGCAGCCATCGCGCGTTGAATGACTGTCTGATTCTTCTTCATCTGCTCACTGGTAATCCACGATTTAATGATACCCAAAAAAAGCAAAACAATCGCGACGCCATACCATTCTGGATATTTAATGAATACATAGGCAGCGGCAACAAATATTCCTACCGCACGTATCTGAAAATTTTTCCAGGTATATTTTGAGACTTCTACTGAGTTACGATAAAACGCACCTATTTCGGTATAGGCTGTTGTTACTAGCTGTTCGTCATATGGTTTGTTCATAAGCAGTTGTCGTGTTAAATTAATCATAGAAACACATGTATTATCGTGTTTGCATTCAGAGTTTCTTTATTTTGTTATCACGGTTTATATTGAACAATATGAATAGTGGACTTTTCAACACCTTTCATTGCTTCCATAAATTCCTGAAATGCTTTTTTACTACTCGTAACCCCCCATTTTCTTTCAAGATAACCCAACGCATTTCCAGGTGCAATACAACCAATCACATCATCAATAGTATTGCCAACATGAATTTTAATAAGTGACCTATCAGGAACACCCATCACCTCATAAGCTTCATAGCCACCACGATTGAATGTGCCAAGTTTTAGAGTATATTTTCCTTCAGGTATACATGATTCCCGTTTTTTGTTGTCTAGCCATGGTCTTTCTACAGTAAAACACTCAAACTCTGGAATTATTAACTTGCCAAATACTCCAAACGGTGAATAAGCAAATCTTTCAAGAATAACTTTATCTGTCATTTAAGCCTCCAAATTTTTATTTCAGTTCAGTAGGGCGCAATAACCGTAGGGCATTGCGCCGTTTACTTGCATGATATTGGTGTAATGCCCTACGGTTATTACACCCTACCTAGCTAAGTTTATCCTTGTGACTGATTTATATTATCTATTGTGGTGCTTATATTCTTAGTAGAAGAAATTACAGCCTTGGGGTCTTTAGCCATGATGCCAGCGGCAAGATCAGCTAGCGCAGCTGTCAATCGTATAACCTGTCCCACCTTGTGTAGCACTTCAATTTTCTGTCTTGCTTGTGCTATGACAAATTTAAGTTGTTTCGCAGGGTCTGCCGATTCTTCAATGGCTAGATCAACAGCCAGTGAGGTCGCAAAACTTGAAGTTCGCAATAGCGTTTTGAAAGACTCGTAAAGATATTCGTATTCAGCTCTGGTAATTTTATTAAAGTTATTGTCCAAATACGTATCTATAGTCTGAGCTGCTTCCAAAAGCGCATCTGCAATTTCACGTGCTTGTACATTATTTAATGGCATTTAATTACTCCTGGTTAAGATTGGGAAAGTATTTGGATCTGTTTGCGAAGTTCTACGACAAGAGCATGCAACTGTTTGACCAAGTATTCGTCATCCAACCCCTTTGACTCCTTGTGATGATCGTATAGCTTTTGATGACCAATTGCGATTTTCTTTAGGACTTCTAAATAGGCGTCCATCGCTTTTAACTGTTTAGCATTTTGATTTAAACGCACTTCCTTCCATTCCACCATTGCCTCTTTCGCTGCATCGGAGGCATTACCTTTTCTCGACAAGTTATCGTAAAAACCATCAATTGCTGTTGACTCAATTTTCAAATCACGGCGGAAATCCTTATCGATAATTTGAAATAAGTAACCTTGCTGGCCTATGATTTTTTGCAGAGGCTCATTTGCATGTTCAATAATATTTGCAACTTGTTTGGCCTGATAAACTTTAACCGCTGCATTCAATATTTCTTCAACTAAAGATCCCGCTGCTCCAAGTGTTTCTTCGGAAACTTGTTTCTCCCCTGGAGTAATACCTGCATTGAGCTGCCTAATACTTTTTTTAAGAGTGTCAGCATCCTTGCTATAGTCAACAGTACTGTCAGCCGACAGAATCGCTAAAGCAGACATATAATCGGATACGATTGCCAGCAATTTTTTTAATGCTTTAGATTGGCTCTTACGTGAGTCAATCTGTTCGTCCCATTGCTGTGAGGGGTCATATCGCTTCAGTCTCTCTGGGGTATTGGCGTAAGTTGTAACCAGCTCGTTATACTGGGTTGCTTCAAGTGAGGTACTTGACCATTTGTGTACAGATGTTAAGTCAGTAGCGCATGCCGTAACGAACGTAAGAATACCTAACATAGTTAGTGTTAGAAATATTTTTTTCCATTGTGTCATCATTATCTCCTATGTTTGTTAGAACGAAAGTTTAGTAATAATCATTGAGTAAAGAAACTGTCTCTTAATTCATAATACCTTCGCTAAAGTGAGAAGTTAGCAAAGAATTAAAACTTTACTATTTATAATGCGTTGATTTAAATATGCTAAAAATTTGTGGTTTTGATTGAAATCATTAAAAAACTAAATTGGCGAAGATATTGTAAATTCAACAATAGTAATTCTGATTGTTGTGCTAAGAGACTGTCCGAAAATACAGTCCTACTCTGAAAAATCTAAACTTTAACCAGCTTTCCTTCGCTATGACCTCTATTCTCGGACAGTCTCCTAGATAAATACATTTGAACCCCTTATGTTTATTATTTTAAGGATTTAATTTATTGTGAATTCGTCAGCTTTTTGAGCTTGGGAATATACCCCCCATCCAACAAATGATCCTTTAACCCATCGGTTCCGATTTTTCCAAGATCATCAATGCGACCTTTAACACGGTCAAGTTCCAGGCTCCACCAGCCAATATCGTCCGTTAGCGTGCCGTCAGATTTGATATACCAAAATTGACCGACATGCCGGTAGCCATGTACACGTAGCGGAACGCGGGTTACCACATCGTTATTGTTAACCATGCGGAAGGCTTGATTTTTAAAATTGGCATTGAATTTGTCTGCAAAGGTTTTATCGCCGACCCGGGGAGAGCCGAAGGTATAAAGTCCGTGAATTGATTCCTCCAGGTCTTCATTCTCAATACGTAATTTTGCAACAGCGAGAGTTGCCAGGCCAGCACCAAGGCTGTGACCGGTGAACCATAGGGAGGGTGGTAGCTTATTGGGAGCTCCTTTGATCTTTTTGGCATATTCATTTTTATATTCTTTGATCGTCCAGCGTACACCTTCCATCACCTGATTTAAGGCTTTTAAGAAACCAGTATGTACTTCTCCACCAGGGCCGGGAGTTTTTCGTAGGTCGGCATCGGACATGAGATCCCTTAGTTTGGTTGGTTCGGTGCCACGAAAGGCAACCAAAATAAATTCTTTTCTAGCTGCAATAAAAGCCTGGGTTCCCTCATAGTCAAAAAATTTAAATTTCTTAAAGCCCCAATTTTTAACTTGCGCTTTGACGGTGTCCTCATTTTCATAAGCGAGTGCAGAGGCCTTGACACAACAAAATGCGTTTTCTTTTGAATATTTGGTTGTTCTGGGATTAAACGGGAAGTCATTCATTATTTTCTCCTTATGAAGATTAAGTTACCACCGGCAAAGCCGGAGGTTTATTTTTGTTTGTAATGGCTAGGCAACTCTCATATTAAAGACCACTGAAATACGTTAAAAAATATCTGAATTTAACCCTGATTGATTTCTTATTGTATCGAATTATTCGATGTACTTTGGTAGGTGAAGCCTTTGATCTCAGCTATTTTAATCCTTTAACTGGTAACTAAGATTCAAATAATTTTAGCCATTTGCCTATATTTTTCTTAATATATCGAGGGGTTATCTAGCTTGAAATCTGAAAAATGATAATAAAACAAGCTGACTAACCACTTTAACTTATGTTGCAACTACATTGTTATTCATGGTTCCATCTCATAGTTTTACTTTATTTTTATACATCAAACAATACAACTAAAAAAGGACCCAATTGAGTCATTTTTAACACTAAGGTCCAAAAAACAATAAATTTCCACGCCACCATGCAACAAAAACTACCATCACCCCATCCAAACCAACATCTCACTACGTGACGAGACCCCCAATTTACTGTAGATACTTTTAATATGATTACGTACGGTGTGATAGCTTAGATTAATTTTTTCGGAGATATCGCGGGTATTGATGCCTTGATAGATCAACGTGGTAATTTCCAGTTCTCTCTTGGTTAATCCGGCTTTGTTTAGCTGACTGATTATTTCTTCTGTTTTATTGGTGATTCTTGAGAAACGTAGTAGATATAAGGAGGTACTTTGGTTAGTACCTTGATTTACCAACATCAGAGTGATTTCGTACAAATGTGTGCCTAGTTGAGATAGTAGGCAATATGATTCTGTTTTTCTTAGTTTGATGCTGTTTTCTTGTGAAAAAATAGTTGCTAAGAATGTACAATTTACTTTCTCAACTATTTGATCATATACACTGTTCTTATGTATCAGGATGCCATCATCGCTGACAACAGCCAGCGGCTCAGTTTGCTCAAACCGACGACCCATTATTTGCTGTTGGTTTTTACAACCTTCACGAGACAGAATTACTTTGATGGTTTGTAACAAGGTGGCGCGTAATATTTTCAGCAATTCAATGTTGCGTTGGTTATAACGCATGTCTTTGGAGTTCAGGCAGCAAAAATAAATGGCAACTGTTTGTTTGGGTGTATCAAACAACTCCATCATCGTGCAACTGTCATTTATTTGATGAAAATTCATGCTGTTAGGATTGCGCTTGGCCACGATGTTAGCACCCATAGCGGTGATCAAAAAACCTTGCCATTTGTGGTGACATAATAGTGGTTGATTAATGCTACCTAACAATTGCGGCGTACTTCCTTTATTTTTAAAACCAACATAAAACACACCGCAACAATTCAATAAGGGAATCAATGCTGCTTCTATCACCTGATTAAATTCTTTGCGGGTATGGCAGCTTTCCAACCAATAAATAATCGCCATCGCGACTTGATGATCCTTGCCGGTTAATACATCTAGTGCAATTCTTGTTTTGTCCATTTGCCCCATACCATTTTTTATGAAGTATATGCAGAAGCAAACTGGTGGAATTAAGTAGCATTATGTTACCTAATAATCCATCCCAACCAAATCTACGCCATTCAACATATTCGCTGCTGTACTAAGTTTGTAGTATAAGGAGTTAGTTGGCTTTGCGGTATGGCATTTCTCACAACAAGGTCTCTATTGTATGTAAAAGTTGAATTTGGATTAAGCTCGGTAAAGTGTGACAACCCTAGGGCATTGCACCAAGGTTATATGGGAAAAACTGTAACTCGGTATGTGAAATACCGGAGGTGATATAGTATGCAGCATATAGTAGTGGGTCATATCTGTGATTTTAAATATATCTACATTATTTCAACTAGATGAAATATAGTGTTTTTTTGGAAAATTAAAATGTCATCAGTCACAGGTTTAGTCCACTAACCAATTCAGATTTAAAATAAATCGCTATGTGTTCCAAGCCTAGCTAATTGTAGTTTGGAATTATTTTTCTTATAGATAAGAAGTAAATTAGGTTTTATATGACATTCGCGGAAACTAGCCCAGTTGCCAGATAATTCATGGTCTCTATATTTTGCATCAAGGGTGGTTTCCTGTTCTAAAATAGAAATGACCTTAAATATAATTTTTAAATCAGGTAACGGTAATTTCCTTACTTTTTTGAAGTCTTTCTTGAACTGGTTTGAGTATATGATTTCAAGCACTTTATAGCTTAACCTGAAGGTCATTAAATAACTCTGAGGCATTATTTACCTTATTGCCTTTGCCTGCTTCTAATTCTTGCATGGCTTGTATGGTAATTTTATTTGGTTGTTTGATTTTGAGGTCAAATGGAATTCCACCATGGGTTATTACTGCTTTTGCAAATAATTTAATTGCTTGTGAAGGACTTAGGCCAAGTTCTTCGCAGATGTTAGTAAACTCTGTTTTCATATCATGATCAATTCGTGTACTAATTGTTTCTGTTTTCATAGTAATGCTCTTGTATATTTCAAATGAATTGTATGCAATTTAAGCTACTAAAAGCTAGGAATCAATGCCTGGCGTGCTTACAAAACACGCTTTACCGCTAATTCCCACCCCTGATAAAGTGTTCGCCGTTGTCGTTCATTCATAGCCGGGGTATATCGAGTCGCACAGTGCCATTGTTTGCCTAATGTATCTAATCCATCAAATACGCCTAGTTGTAAACCAGCCAGACAAGCTGCGCCCCAGGCGGTGGTTTCGGTGACGGTGGGGATTTCTACCGGACGATTAAGCATATCGGCGAGGAATTGGCCAACAAACTTATTGTTTATCAGGCCACCATCTGCTCGGATGATAGATGCTTCATGTTTGCTGTCGCCTTTGAACGCAGCCATTAAATCAACAGTTTGATAAGCTTGTGCTTCTAATGCTGCGCGGGTGATGTGGGCAGCGTTGCTTTCTCGGGTGAGACCGGAAATCATTGCGCGTGCTTCAGGTTGCCAATAAGGTGCACCTAGTCCGGTAAAAGCTGGAACAAAATATACGCCGTTATTATCATCAACTGATAATGCTAGTGCTTCACTTTCTGCAGCATGTTTAAATAAGCCTAAGTTGTCACGCAGCCATTGTATTGCTGCGCCAGCGGTAAAGATTGATCCTTCTAGTGCATAGGTGCTGCGTCCATTAAGACGATAGGCGAGTGTTGTTAGTAGGCGGTGTTGTGAGGTTTTAAATTCAGTGCCGATATTTTCTAAAGCGAAACATCCGGTGCCGTAGGTTGATTTCACCATGCCTGGTTTAAAACATGCTTGGCCAATTAGCGCGGCATGTTGATCTCCTGCCATGCCGCCAATTGGGTAAGATTGTCCTAAAAGTGTTGGGGTACTTTGACCAAAGTCTGCCACATTATCTTTAACTGTAGGTAGCAGTGCTGCTGGTATATTGAATAGTTTTAATAAATCCTGGTCCCAACATTGTTCGGTAATATTAAATAACATGGTGCGCGCAGCGTTGGTGGCATCGGTGCAATGAACTGCGCCGTTGGTAAGTTTCCATAGTAGATAAGTATCTATCGTTCCAAAGGCTAGCTCACCTTTTTCAGCACGTGTACGAGCATCGGCAACGTTATCTAAAATCCAAGCAATCTTGCTGGCAGAGAAATAAGGATCCAGTAATAAACCTGTTTTGTTGGTAATGTCTGCTTCATGTCCTTGGGCTTTCAGAGTTGCGCATAAATCAGCTGTGCGGCGGTCTTGCCAAACAATAGCATTGTAGATTGGTTCTCCGGTTGCACGGTCCCAAAGTATGCTTGTTTCACGTTGATTGGTAATTCCGATACCAGCAATTTGCAGGTTGTCTTGTTGTGCATCTTTAACCACAGCGCGACAAGCTTCCAAGGTATTTATCCAAATATCGTCTGGTGAATGTTCCACCCAACCTTTTTGTGGATAATATAGCTTAAGTTCTTGTTGATGCTTGGCGAGAATCTTTCCGTTTGGCGCAAACAAGATCGCACGTGAGCTTGTTGTGCCTTGATCAATCGCTAATAATGCAATTTTATTCATATGGTTGTTACCTAGATCCTGCAAGTGATCATACATATAATGTGTAATAAATTGTTTCATAGAGTAAATTTTGTTCTGCATAGAATGCTTATTGATATTCTTAAAGAATAAAGTTTGCTATATAAAATAATCTGTTGTGCAAAATGTGTATGATCACTTACGGGGTCTAGGTTTTATCCTGAAATATTGTTGTGAATGAGCTAATTTATAATCTTGTTTTAATTCTTCCCAGTTATCGTTTGATAAGAAAATTGCTAGTGCTACGTCTCTAATACTTTCCGCTTTAGTGGTTGTTTGTCCTGGGCAGATTTGCCAGGATAATTTGGTTTGGCTATTAAAGACCGGTTTGTTTATTTCGATGACAGTGCCGGTTTGCTTGGGGTGAATACAATAGGCGCTGTACCTTTGATCTTTTTTAGCTTTGATGGTTGGTTTGTATGGCAGCCCCATTTGTAGTCGTAGATGCCACTCATTTAGGTCAACGCCATGGTAACTATCAAACATTTTTGCAACTAAACCACCTGGTGCACGTGAGGCAATTTCTAGTAACACTGGGGTGTTAGTTTTTTCATCAATAAAGAAATCTAAGTTGATTACGCCATTGTTTGGATAAGCTAAAGGTAGGTTATTTAGCACTGTTTTTGAGAAATTAAGTAAAGTTGCATATTCAGGATCTTGTTTTCTAACAATTAGATTGCCAATTGGTTCTCCATTGAGAAAACAATCGTTTGGTCGGAAGTGTTTGCATGGGGCAAAGTATACAATTTCACTGTTGTTAATTATTAGACTGGTGTTGTATAGGGTTCCCTGGATTAGTTCACTAAGTTCAAATTGTTCTGATTTGTTCTGCTGCTGGTCGCACCAATTAGTTAATTCTTGTTTTGTATAAATACGTGTAGTTTTTTCGCTGCCTGCTCCAACAATTGGTTTGGCAAATATAGGTGGCTTTATGTTTGTAGTTAATTTAGTTAAATATTTTTCTGGGGCTATTTGGTATTGCTCGGGGTTAAAAATGATGCCGTTTGGTGTTTTAATATCGCTGTTTTTTAAGGCTTGTTTAAGTGTTGATTTATTAACAAAAGGAAGAATCAGTTGTGGTTTGTCGCCAGATAAATTAAGTTGTTCACGCATTTTAGCGGCTAGTAGGACAGAAAATTCGTCGTTAGTAATTATCTGACATTTTTCAATTTCTAGTTTGAACTGATCTTTAATTTGTTTGAAGGCAGTCAGAAGGTGAGCTAAGTTATAGTCTTCCAGTATCTGGACATGGTCTAAATGTTCAAATTGAGCCTGGTTGATTTTACTAAGGCCGCGGCGGCTACATAAAACGACAAGGTTACATTGATGATTATGGATGGTAGCTAGAGAAAAACGAATTTGTAATAAGTCTTGCAATAAAAAGACTGTTGGTTTTTGTTTGTCTATTTGTTGGCTGACAGGTGACGTTGGTATTTTTTCTGATTGGCACATGGCTTGAATGTTTGCCACAATTTCTTGTGCGCAGCCCCACGACAGGGTGACACCTGCACCACCATGTCCGTAGTTATAAAATAACCGGGTTCCTGGTACACTTTCTACGCAGACATTGGTTCTGGTAAAGGGGCGCAAGCCGGTACGAACAGGTTCTTGATCATCTAACGATAGTGTTTTTAGATCAGGTAAAAACTGTAGGCAACGCTGGTACATTTGTCGAATAATTGGATCCTTAAGGCTTAGGTGTTTATTCCACTGGTCTTGTTGCACTAAGCCACCGAGTATAACTGTGTCGTTTTGTCCTCTGGGGACGATAAAAACAATATTTTGTTCGTCGGTTGAAGCTTCATCATGTGCAATACAGTGCGCGCCGTCAATTAAGCCTTGTGGGTCTTTTACTCTAACTAATGCGCCCCGTAAGGGATACATGGCGGTATCGTTGGTTGTTTCAATTGAG
>JAJFJL010000053.1 GCA_021774055.1 Nitrosomonas sp.
TACTGCTACCGGCATTATTTTAGATGACGATAGTGGTACTGCATTATCACGTGCATTATTTGTCAGTGATGCGGAATTAATTGAAGGTGATAGTGGTAGCCAGTCTGCTATTTTTACGGTTAAATTATCACAACCGTCCAGCACTGATCTTAGTTTTGATTATCAGACAGTTGATAGTTCTGCCAAGGCTGGTTTAGATTTTACTGCCGCTACTGGCACGTTGACTTTTCTTGCTGGCCAAACCGAAGCCAGCATCAGTGTTGATGTAATCGGCGATACATTGATAGAAACCACAGAAAATTTCACCTTATTGGTGCGCCCACAAGCAAGTTCTGAGACTGCAATTGCCAACGGTGTAGAAGGCGTGGCCGGTGTTGCACGTATTCTTGATGATGATAGTGTCAGTAATGGACTGCCTGTAATATCGATTCGAGATGTAAGTATGTATGAAGCTACGGTTTTTAATGATCCAAATTATCTTTCATTCGAAGTTTCATTGTCAGAACCTTCTGTTGATGATATTTCTCTTGATTGGCGTAGTAAATCTGGGACAGTTGAGGGAAATGATATAAGTAGCGGGCAATTTTCTGTAGGTACGATAACTTTCCCTGCTGGAGATACAACTGGATTCGTTGATGTGCGAATCAATGCAGACTCTGGACTTGAAACGGATGAAAGTGTTTTGCTGGATATTTTTAACCCAGTTGGCGCAACCCTTGGAGGCCAAGTAAACCAGCTGCAAGCAACTGGAATTATTCTAGAAGATGATGGAACACAAAGTAAATTAGGGTTGTTTGTTGCTAATGAAACACAAATTGTTGAAGGTGCATCAGGCGTAACCAGAGATGTCGCCGTCCAAATTCAGCTTTCGCGGCCATCCGATAAAGAACTTACATTCCAATATCAGACTGTAGATGGTAGCGCTGTTGCAGGCCAAGATTTTAATGCGCAGTCTGGAACAGTGACTTTCTTAGCTGGTCAAACGTTGGCGTCGGTATTGATACCAATTGTCGGTGATAATGTTAGTGAATCTGATGAAACATTCACCTTAAGTGTTACACCGACAACAGACGTATTCAATGGCACTGATGCCTCTATAGGAATAGTTACTATTGTTGATGGTGATTTGCCTGCCACTATTTCATTACCTACTTTATCAGTGGAAGATATTATTGTAACTGAAGGTCCTGGTACGCAAACAGCAACTTTTGTTATTGAAAGATCTGGCTCAGTAACTGAAACAATTACCGGTAACTTTGATGTAATTGCCGGTACTGCAATTGCCGGCAGTGATTTTCAGGCATTGTCTGGTACTTTTACTATGCCAGTTGGTGTAACTAGTGTTGCTGTTAATATCGGTGTATTTGATGACACTTTATTTGAAGATACTGAAACATTTCAGTTGCAGTTATCCAACGTGATTAATGCGGAACTGACTGGTGGGGCTGATACTCTGGTGGCTACGGGACTAATTATAGATACAGATGTGCCACCAGTTGGCAACATAATAAGAACTGATATATTTCTAGGTCTAAATAATATTGCAGATATTTCCGGTTTTGAATCAAATTCAAGTGTATTTGGACAACTTGGGTTTGAAACAACTATTATTCAGGCAAATGTTTCCAATGTATTAGTTGACCAAAACATAGAACGTATAGATTTATCATCCAACGTTGCTAATTACACCTTCCAGCAGCAGGGAAACCATTTACTGATTTCTATAGATGAGGTGTTGGTCACAAATACTGCCATACAAGGTGCAGCTAAAGGTGTACCAGGTGATGCAGATGGAACGCAAATTATTTTTGCTGATGGTGGTGTTGATGTGATTTTGTCGGGACTTATCATGACTCTGGGTGGTGCGGTTATTCCGTCTATAGATGGTTCAGTAACACCAAACATTATTGATTCTTCCATCCAGACACTGGCAACAACTGTAAATCTAAATGCTTCTGCTGCTACCAGCAGTAATGATGATATTGTGGTGATTGGAACAGTAATAACTGATATAGATTTACCAATTATTTAACCTTAGGAACGTGCATGTAAATTAGGCAACTCGCTTTGTATTTACGCCCATCTTCTGCGTTATGTAAACAGTTACATAGCCGTGCTATGAACCTGTTTATACGCCTTGAATATGAATATAAATCTGCGCTAGTTGCCTAATTTATTCTATGCACGTTCCTTAGTTTGGGATAACAATGTTTCCATTAAAAACCTCAACCACCAAGAAATATAGAAAAGCGCGCATGCTATAGGGTCATCACACGCTTATTTTGTCTTTCTTTAAATTTTAACTAATTCCCTATAAAAGTGCTCTTGTTGGGGGTAAATTCAAGGCACTAAAAATATTGCTATTTCTGCGACTTTTGATACTAGAGCAACTGCTTTTTTATCACCTTTTCTCTGATTAGGGTTCATTGGTAATGAATTGTATAACCAGTCATTTATCCCAAGTTCGTCGTCTTTTTCACGGAAGTCATTGATTTTTTCTTAAAGTGGTAAATCTACGAAAACAAAACGTTATAAATTATACGTCGAATCTAGATGGCTCAAAGCAGTGCCATTTTCATTAATTTTAACAATAAACTTATTGACTTTTAAATATTTTCTTGCCACGACTCATCTATGTTCCAGAGAGGGAATAGAATACTTTAAAAATTCGGTAATTTATACAAAATGAGCAAATCTGTAGTGCCAACCGAATAACCTTAAAATTTTTAACCTTATGTTTATTTGGGCAATGCTTTAGTAGTGTGACGAACTTGGGTTAGGGACGTGCAAATCCCCTGTGATCTACATAGTTCTCTGTGTACATTTCTGCTCTTGTTCGCACTTGTATAATCTTGAGACTATAAGCAACTACTCCGCCAATAGCGCAACACTCGATACTGGTGGTTGGTTAAACATTATGAAATCAATCTCTTGATTTACCCAGACAAGGACTTTCACCTTGTAAGAAATGACAAGCTTAAACTTGTCGCACACTTATTGATTAAATTTACACCGTTAAATCCTGCTTCAGGACTGGCATCAACCTTGTATGGTGTAACGAATTACCGTAGGTTGGGTAGAAATACGCATTACTGATAATTGGCAGCCTATATTGCAGGTTTATGGCAGAGTGCACCTTTGTTTTTTCCGCACTACGATTTATATGGTAGGAGCTTATGCTAAGTCACCTAAATTAAACAATAATATTAATGGTTAGATCAACATCAATCATCACCGTTCCAATAACTCCAACACCTGCATCAGCCGCGATAAATTCATATCTACCAGGAATAATTGCATTAGCTACCCAAGCTCCCGGTTCACCGTTTGATGTATTATCCAGGTGGATGGTGTCACCTGCATTACCATTAATCGCCAGTGTATTTGATGCAGTCTGGGTTTCACTTAAATTAAATAGATCAGTGATATTGAACCTCAAAGTGCTGTTACCATCATCGGCACTAAGATCAATGCGCTCAATACTACTTATTTTATTGTTAGATATTGCACGAAGATCCATATCTAATGGAGTATCAAAACGTAAAGTATCAATGCCAGTACCACCATCCAATGAAGCAAAAATTAAATCAGAAATAGCCAAAATATCATCGCCAGCACCGCCACGTAATACGTCAGCACCACCATTTCCCAGCAAAATATCAGGGCTCGCACCAGCTACCAGTTGATTGGCATTAATATCTCCAGTTAAGGTATCTGAACCACTGGTGCCAACGGTTGCCGAGCTAGCTTGACCACCAAAAATCACAAAACTGGTACCACTATTATCCCCATTGGGGTCATCAAAATATGCTCCAACAATTAAATCATCAAAACCATCACCATTAACATCACCTGCATTACTCACCGGGAAGCTGCTAAAATCACCAGCACTCACGCCATTAATAACAAAACCTCCGCTACCGCTTTCTATATTTGAGAGTTCAACTGCGCTACCATCGGTTTTACCAAATACCACAAAGCTGGCACCACTGCTACTGCCATTGGGTTCATCATAGCGTGCGCCAACAATTAAATCAGCAAAACCATCGCCATTCACATCACCGGCATTACTCACAGAGAAGCCACTGTAATCACCTGCACTCACGCCGTTAATCACAAAGCCAGCGCTACCGCCTTCTATGCTTGAGAGTTCGACTGCGCTACCATCGGTTTTACCAAATACCACAAAGCTGGCTCCACTACTGTAGCCATTGGGGTCATCACTGTCTGCCCCAACAATTAAATCATCCAGCCCATCGCCATTCACATCACCGGCATTGCTCACCGAGTAGCCACTCAGGTCAGCTGTACTTACACCGTTAATCACAAAGCCAGTATTATTTCCGTTTTGCTCAACGGCAGATAATTCTACTGGTGCGATTAAAGAGATTACCGGGTTACGTGGATCAGGTACTGCCATTGTTGTAACTGAAGTATCAATAGTAATAGGTGTTACCGTATCAGCGATAGAAGATGGCACAGCGGTACCACCAAAATTCATTATCCCAGCTGCCAAAGTTACAAAAACACTGCCATCAGCAAAAACCACCTGTGTTCCATCTGCATCACCTTGTGCCGGAATAGTCGCAACTAACGCACCATCGATAGAAACCAGCAGTCTATTACCTTGTTGTTGGTAAATATAATCATTACTGTTAGCCGACAAATCAACCCGTTCTATATTTTGATCGACAAGCAACCCAACAGCTCCTGTTTCAACAATAACTTGCTCTATTCCAACTTGCCCAAACACGTTTGTATTAGCATTAGAGCCAACATTGAAAGTTTCATCCAAACCTAGAAATAAATTTGCCATTTTCCAATACCTTTACCAATTTGATCAGATTTAAAAATTACTGCCCTAGTTACTATTCTAAATTAAAATGTGAAAAATGTGAAAAATGTGAAAAATATGAAAAATATGAAAAATATGAAAAATGTGAATTAAGAGCTAAATTGTAGCCAGCCCATAGAGTTGACGCCATAATACAAAGTACAAAAGAAGGCCTTAACTTTCCTTAATATATGGAGCTTTCACTATGGGCTGGCAAGAGCAATTAATGGCAGTATATCTGCATGTATGCAAACACTATGAGAAAAATCTTTGGGTTTATTGTCAACGAATGAAGCAGCTATGCTGATCTGAGTTTTTCAGATGAGGAAGTTATTGCGCTATATCTTTTGGCATCATGGATAAAAACCGGGAAATTAAGCAGATCTACAAATATGCAGATCGGCATTTACGTTGCTGGTTTCCAATGTTGTCAAGTTATGTAGCGTATGTTCAGCGACTTAATAGGCTATCAGATGTTTTCGCACCTCTGCTTGAAATAATCCAGCTCGGTAGGGTGTAATAACTGCAGGGCATTACACCTTTTGCGTAAGCATACTTAAATAATGTATAGATCCTATACAATAGATTGCTCTATAAAACAACTTGTTACGTATTATATTTGCGATCACTTGTAGGATCTAGATAATATTAAAACAACCTAAAATATATTAATTGACATGGTGTTATAAGTAATTATTTGGATAAATTTATGGTGCAATGCTCTGTGGTTATTGAACCACATCAGTTGGACTTGGCGCCTTTTCCGCAAAGAGGGAGTGCTATGGATGTTGTATCGCAAGACCTGGTACCTTTCTTTTTTTTCCGGTCATTCTCATTTAATAGAATAACTATTCGCCTCAAATGTTTAAAAAATCTGTCTCAAAATAGCTTCTCCTCGCTACGACCACTATTCTCGGACAGCCTTCTAGGCGCTCTTCAAATTCGATCATAAAACGATTCAAAGCCGACTTCAGTTTTTTATTGGCATCGTCCATTTTTTTGACGCATCCTGAATTGCCAGATAGATTACTTTTCTAGCTGAATCATTAGTCAGGTAAGCTTCCATTAAGAATCTCTGCTGATGGAAAATCTGGATTCATTAAAAATAGATTCAAAGTTTGATTCTAATTGAACAAATGCATCAACAATTCGCGGGTCAAAATGACTTCCTTTTTTATTTATTATAATTTCTTTAGTTTGTTTATGGGACATGGGTTCTTTGTAAGACCTTGCCGAACGAAGTGCATCATACACATCGGCAACAGCCATAATTCTTGCCTCAACTGGAATTTCATCACATCTTAATCCTTCTGGATATCCAGTTCCATCCCAATACTCTTGATGATAAAGGGCGATATTATGACCAATCTCTAGAAACTCTGGATAAAAAGAACTTTCTAATATCTTTTTTATAGCTTCTGCACCGAAAACGGTATGTTGTTTCATAATTTTCCATTCCGCAGCAGTTAATTTACCCGGTTTCAGAAGAATATGATCTGGAATACCTACTTTTCCAATATCATGAAGCGGGCTTGAAATTGTTATTAACTCGACAAATTGTTCATCAATAGATTCAAAACCCTTTTGACCTTTAAGTAGAAGTGATAATTCACGTGTAAACGCACTTACTCGGTTGAGGTGATTCCAGGTTTCCGGGTCTCTGTATTCAGCAATAGCTCCAAGCGCTGCTATGGTAGATTTAAATGCATTTCCAAAGTCAAATTTTATGTGCTGCAAACTTTCATAGTCTCTTTCGCAAATCATTTTGACCAACCTAAGCGCAAAACGAGCATCGATTTGCACCAGTGAATCAAATCCCAGACGATTAATGGCTAAACAAATCACAGGTTCGTTTGCAGTCCTGACGGTAGCAGTCCGAACATTATGGGGTTCTAGTAGAGCCAACTCCCCAAAACATTCATTTTGTTCCAATATTCGAATATTTCGATTGATATGAAAATACAGATTTTGAGAAATTTCAACCTTGCCTTGTGCTATTAAAAAAAACTTATCTCCTGTCTCACCCTCACTAATAATGGTTGTATTCGGCTCAAATTTTTCAATTTTTGCTA
>JAJFJL010000054.1 GCA_021774055.1 Nitrosomonas sp.
AATTGTTGGATGTGCCGACTATGGTGGCGCATAATTTTACGTTATTTGTGTTTTTTTTGATGCGCCTCCTTCGTCGGCACATCCTACATTTCTTATGAGCGTAGCTAAATAACGTAGCATGCGGGATCAATATATTCACAAGCTATACCATGTGGCACGCGCTTTGCCATGACGTTTAATACGTCCTTGATTAACCAGCTCTCTTAATCGTACTTTTAAAGTATTCTGGTTTGCAGATGTATATTCAACCATCTGTGCAATGGTCAGACGTTTATGCTGTTTGAGTAATGCTATGATATTAATGGATAATAGTGGTAATTCTGCATCACTTGATACCTTTTCTCGCGTAACTTTCAGGGCAAGATTGGCTTTTTGTTTTTTTAAACAGCGTAAAAAAAATCCAAGCCATGGCTCCCAATCTAGGGCATCTTGCTTTAGTGTAGTTTGTGTTCGGCGTAATGCTTTGTAGTAGAGGCTTTTGTTTTCTTCCACTACACTTTCCAGCGAAGTATAAGGTACATAATCGTATCCGCTGCGTAGCAGCATTAAGGTGGTGAGAATACGTGATAATCTGCCATTACCATCCTGGAACGGATGGATGGCTAGAAATACAACAGAAAAAACGGCGATAACCAATAGCGGGTGCATGGAAGATTCGTCAAAAGCCTTCGCTGCCCATTTCATCAGTTCTTCCATTTCTCGCGGTGTGTCAAACGGAGTGGCGGTTTCAAATACTACGCCAATTTCACGGCCCTGCGCATCCTTGGTTACGACATGATTTGGCAGTTTTTTGTATTCACCACGATGACGCTCATCTTTTTGACTATGACGTAGCAATAGCTGATGCAATTGACGGATATGATTTTCAGTTAGGTGTAAGTCTTCATAGGCTTGAAAAACTAAATCCATAGATTCGGCATAACCGGCCACTTCTTGTTCATCACGAGTTTTAAATGATGTGGCTGTCAAATTAGACAGTAAAGTTTCGACTTGCGTATCACTAAGCTTAGCGCCTTCTATCCTGGTGGATGATCCCACGCTTTCAATGCTGGCAACCTTGCGTAATTGCTCCAAATATTCCGGTGACATTGTTTTAAATGCTAGCCATTTACCCTTAAATTCATCAATCTCAGCTATGAGCTGCAATAAATCTTGGCCAACTGTAATTCTCGGTTCTTTCATGCATGCCTCATACCCGCTTCCATACCTGATTGTACCCGATAATACCCGATTAGTGATGAATACAAATCGGTGGATGCACTATCGTTTATCCACCCTACAAATTAAGCTGAAGTTTTGCTTTTAGATAAATATGAAGGGTGCTGTTTTATTCATCAATTACTTCTTTTTCTGGGAATAACACTTCGGTATAACCAAAATTCTTAAAATCAGTGATGCGCATTGGGTAAAGAATCCCTTGTAGATGATCACATTCATGTTGTACTACGCGGGCATGAAATCCATCCACACTATGATCAATAGTTTGGCCTTGTTGATCGACTCCTTGGTAACGTAATTTAGTAATACGTGGCACCATACCGCGCATTCCTGGGACGCTTAGGCAGCCTTCCCAATCTTGTTCGGTTTCTTCGGTTAGGGGGGTTAATTTTGGATTGATTAATACGGTGAAAGGTATTTCCTCTGCATCTGGGTAACGTGAGTTTTTTTCAATCTCGAAGATAACAACTTGCAGGTCGACACCGATTTGTGGTGCGGCAAGACCGGCACCTTCTAGTGATTTCATGGTGTCTTGCATGTCTTGAATTAGGGTGTTTAATTCGTTGGTATTAAATTCAATTACTGGTTTTGCCACTTGTAACAAGCGTGGGTCGCCCATTTTTAAGACTGGTTTAATCGCCATTGGAGGTCACCAATTGTGTAATTATGTTTCTAACTTTAATCATTGCTTGATCTAAAACTGCATAGATTTCTTTTAATGGAATTGCGTGAATATTGGTTCCGCGTCCAGCGGCGTAGTTAGCGACTATAGCAATAGCTGCATACGGTAGCCCTAGTTCTCTAGCTAAGGCGGTTTCTGGCATTCCTGTCATACCTACCATGTCGACACCATCTCGTTCTAAGCGGTTGACTTCTGCGGCTGATTCAAGACGTGGGCCTTGAGTTGCGGCATACACGCCACCGTTAACGACAGCTTCTTCAGCTTGTTTTGCGGCTGTTAATAGTTTCTCACGAGTCATTTGGCAATAAGGTTCGGTGAAATCGATATGGGTGATTGGTTGTTCATTATCCTCAAAATAAGTAAATTTACGATCATAGGTGTAGTCAATAATTTGGTCAGGAACTACGATAGTGCCAGGGGTTAGCTCGGCATGAATACCACCGACTGCGGCGATGGCTACTACCAGTGATGGTTTTAGTGAATGTAGTGCCCAGAGGTTGGCGCGGTAATTGATGGCATGAGGTGGGATAGTATGACCAGGGCCGTGACGTGGTAAAAATACAATTTCATGACCACAAATTTCACCAAAGGTTAACGGGCCGGATGGTTCGCCATAGGGTGTACGCATAACCTGTCGACGTGATATTTCCAGACAAGACAATTGTGTCATGCCACTACCACCAATAATTGCAAGCATAGTTCTCCAGTTTTATGATTGGTATCTTTTATTCCATTGGTGCGTAGAACGCAACCTAATATAAGTATGAAGGATGCCTTATGATTTAAGGTTTTATTGCATAAATGTCAGGTAGGTTTCTCCATGCACCTTGTATATCCATGCCAAAACCAAACACATATTGATTTGGTAAAGTTATACCGACAAAATCAGCTTTAAATGATTTAGTTTTACCAAGATCTTTGTCGGCAAAAACAGCGCTATAAAAAGCGCTAGCTCCATTTGCCATGACACGTTGATGAATTGCCGCAAGTGTGACACCTTCGTCCAAAATATCATCTAGAACTAGTACCACCCTACCCTGCAGGCTTGTTTCAGGAAACATTTTCCAATTAATCTCTCCCCCTTGGCAGGCATTATCGTAGCGTGTGGCATGAATATAGTCGTAACTTAATGGAAACCTAAGTTGTGGCAACAGTTGCCCACTAAATACTACCGCGCCACTCATGACACTTAACACCAGTGGGTGTTGGTCAGATAATTCAGCGGTAATTTCCTGGGCCAGTTTGTTTACAGTTGTTGTGACTTCTTCAGCTGAGTAAATTTTCTCTGCTTGGTCAAGATATTGTTGTGCGGTTTGTTTAGAAATCATGGGTTCACTCATGCAACAATTGTAGTAATTTGGCTTCATCAAGAATATTGATTCCCAACTTAAGCGCTTTATTATACTTGCTGCCGGGGTCATTTCCGGCGACAACATAGCTAGTTTTGCTTGAGACACTGCCGGTTACTTTGCCACCCTGGGTCTCAATTTTTGCTTTGGCGGCTTCTCGGGTCATGCTTGGTAATGTTCCAGTGAGTACAAATGTTTTACCACTTAAGGTTAAATTCTTATCAGTAGAGTCTGCAGTGTTTTGGTCTTGGCCTTGATCTTCTTGCCAATGCACGCCCGCGTAGCGTAATTGTTCAATCACTTCACGATTATGCGGTTCAGCAAAAAAATCAATTATGCTACGTGCCACAATTGGTCCGACATCTGAAATTTGTTGTAAAACTTCTTTGTCAGCATGCATTAATCGGTCAAGATTGCCGTAGTGCTGGGCTAATGCTTTGGCGGTGGTTTCACCAACATTACGAATTCCTAGTGCATAAATAAAACGTGCCAGTGTGGTGTTTTTACTGGCTTCAATGGCAGCGACAATATTATTCGCAGATTTTTCTGCCATGCGAGATAAATTGGCCAGTGCAGTAATACCTAGTTTGTAAAGATCAGCGGGGGTTTTGACAATTGCATTGTCAATTAATTGAATTATTAGTTTGTCGCCTAGACCTTCGATATCCATTGCCCGTCGTGACGCAAAATGCATCATGGCTTGTTTTTGTTGTGCGGGACAAAATAAACCACCGGTACAGCGTGCAACAGTTTCATTTAATAACCGTCTAGCTTTAGCACCGCAGGCTGGACAATTTTCTGGCATCACAAACGATTCAGCATTGGCCGGTCGTTGTGCCATTACGACAGAGACAATTTCAGGAATTACATCGCCAGCGCGTCGCACTACAACCGTATCCCCAATCATAATTTTTTTACGATTAATTTCGTCGGCATTATGTAGGCTAGCGTTGGTAACAGTAACCCCACCGACGAATACTGGTTTTAGCCGAGCAACTGGCGTTAATGCACCGGTTCTTCCGACTTGTACTTCAATGGCTAATAATTCAGTGATGGCTTGTTGGGCTGGGAATTTGTGTGCAATAGCAAAACGGGGTGCACGTGCGACAAAGCCTAGTTGTTGTTGTTGTGTCAATGCATTGACTTTATAGACCACACCGTCAATATCGTAGGGTAATTGTTGACGTAATGTTGCGATATCATCATAGCTGTTTAATAGCGCTTGTACTCCATTGACAACCTTACATTCATGCGCCACTGGGAAATGTAAACTGGCTAGATATTGCAGAATGTTGCTATGTTTGTCGCTAGGCATTTGTGCATCTTCAAAGACTCCCACGCCATAGGCAAAAAAAGTTAATCTTCGTGTTGCGGTAATCGCAGGATTAAGCTGTCGTAACGAACCTGCCGCAGCATTACGTGGATTAGCAAATAGTTTGTCATCTTTTTCAAGCTGTGCTTGGTTTAGTTTTATAAAATCTGCTTTCAACATCAACACTTCGCCGCGAACTTCTAATACTGGTGGCGCATTATCGGTAGCTAGGCGCAATGGTATCGCCTTGATAGTACGTAAATTATGGGTAATATCTTCGCCAGAACTACCATCGCCACGGGTTGCACCTGTCATAAACAAACCATCTTCATAGCGTAAACTGACCGCTAGTCCGTCAAATTTTGGTTCAACCATATATTCGACAGAATCAATAGTTAATGCCTCGCGCATACGTTTGTCAAAAGTTTCTACTTCATCTGTTGCAAAAGCATTGCCTAGTGAAAGCATGGGCAATTGATGGTTAACTGATGAAAATGTTTTTTGTGGGCTGGCACCGACACGTTGTGTGGGGGAATCTGCTGTAACTAATTCAGGATATTGTTGTTCTATTTGTTGTAGTTTACAGAAGAGTTGATCATATTCAGCATCAGAAATTAGCGGATTGTCTTGCACATAATAATGATAATTATGTTGATCAATCTGTTGTCGCAATGCTTGTAGCTGCTGGATAATTTTGTTGCCATGATTCATGAAACATCTTTCCTATTATTATTGCCTCGTTCCTAACGTACATGTCATTTATTTGTTAGTTGGTTAGCTTGTATGCGTTACCACGCAGGAGCGTGGGATCTAGGCAATCTGAATCAAACTCACATAACGCACATGTCATTTTCCTCGTTCCTATGCTCCTGCGCAGGAATGCATACTAAAATCCCCGATGCCACTGTATAACATGAAACCTAGATCCTGCAAGTAGTTAAGAAATACAGCATATGTCATTCCTGCATGTTTCTAGCAGGAATCCAC
>JAJFJL010000055.1 GCA_021774055.1 Nitrosomonas sp.
TGTAAGTAATCGTGCATATAATGTGCAACAGATTGTTTCATAGAGTGAATCTTATTCTGCGTGGAATACTTATTGATATTCCCAAAGAATAAGGTTTGCTATATGGAACAATCTGTTGTGCAGTATGTGTGCGATTACTTACAGGATCTAGGTATTTCTCTTTAAAACCAATCGTAGCAGTTGTTTATTACGTGGCCCAATTTTTCTCCATTCATTTAAATAACCCGCATTTACGTTTAATCCGACAAGCAGTCGCTATTGTACGTAATGGGGGTATCATTGTTTATCCGACTGACTCTTGTTATGCACTTGGTTGCCAACTTGGTGACAAAGCTGCGATGACGCGTATTCGTTCGATCCGACAGGTTGATGAAACTCATCATTTTACTCTGGTATGTCGAGACTTAGCTGAAATATCTACGTACGCTAAAATTGACAACAGTCAATATCGTTTGCTTAAAGCAAGTACCCCAGGAAGCTATACTTTCATCCTCCAGGCCAGTCGAGAAGTTCCGCGCCGCATGCAGCATCCTAAACGTAATACTATTGGCTTACGAATTCCTGATCATCCAGTGGTAAAAGCGTTGTTAGAAGAATTAAATGAGCCGTTATTAAGCTCAACCTTGGTTTTGCCAGCAGATGAAGTGCCGTTGAATGATGCTGAAATTATTCGTGACCGTCTTGAACATCAGGTTGAATTAGTAATGGATGCTGGTTCTTGTGGTTTAGAAATGACTAGTGTTATTGATTTAACCGGTGATAGGCCAGAATTAATTCGTCAAGGCAAGGGTAGCTTGGCACCTTTCGGAATAAACTAAGGCATGGATAGTATTATTCAAGGTATTGCAATTTATGCATTGCCGGTTATTTTTGCTATTACTATGCATGAAGCTGCGCATGGCTATGTCGCCAAACATTTTGGTGATAACACCGCAGGTGCTGCCGGTAGAATCAGCCTAAACCCAGTACGTCATGTTGATATGATTGGCACTATTGCTGTGCCATTAACGTTATTTATTTTAAGCAAAGTAACTATTGGTGCAGGTCTATTATTTGGCTGGGCCAAACCGGTGCCAGTTAATTTTAATAATTTACGTCAACCTAAGAGGGATATGTTATGGGTTGCTTTAGCTGGGCCAGCAGCTAATTTCTTTATGGCTTTGTGTTGGGCAATGGTGATGAAACTAGGCTTGCTGATGCAAGATAGCAGCTTTGCTGTTCCGATGATATTAATGGGTAAAGCTGGGGTTAATATTAATATCATCTTGATGGTACTTAATTTGTTGCCATTACCCCCATTAGATGGCGGTAGGATGATGGTTAGTTTATTACCTGGCCGATTAGGCTATTATTTTGCCAAAATAGAACCGTATGGTTTTATGATTTTATTGGTGTTGTTATTTAGTGGTATTTTAGGTGCGGTTATTTTACCCATGATTACTACAATTAACTTAATGTTAGTCTGGCTTTTTGATTTATATATTTAATATTGGATAAATAAAATGTTTGCTGATCGTGTTTTATCAGGGATGCGTCCTACCGGAAATTTACATTTAGGACATTACCATGGTGTATTAAAAAACTGGGTAACCTTGCAACAAGAGCATGAGTGCTTGTTTTTTGTCGCCGATTGGCATGCTTTAACCACTCATTATGATACTCCAGAAATTATCGAGCAGAATGTCTGGGACATGGTTGTTGATTGGCTGGCGGCTGGTGTTGATCCATCCCAGGCGACTTTATTTATTCAATCAAAAGTACCAGCACATGCCGAGTTGTATTTATTGTTATCAATGATTACACCGTTAGGTTGGTTGGAACGTGTGCCAACGTATAAAGATCAACAAGAAAAATTAACTGAGAAAGACCTAAGTACCTATGGTTTTCTAGGTTATCCATTGTTACAAAGTGCTGATATTTTGATTTATCGCGCTAACCGGGTACCAGTTGGCGAAGATCAAGCTCCTCACCTTGAGTTTACGCGTGAAATTTCACGCCGTTTTAATCATATTTACGGTAAAGAGCAGGGCTTTAAAGAAAAAGCAGAGTTAGCAATCAAGAAATTAGGCTCTAAAAAATCTAAGCTTTACTGTAAATTACGTAATTCTTTCCAAGAGCAGGGTGATGAAAACGCACTAGCGGAAGCTAAGTCATTGCTTGAGGGTCAGCAAAATTTAAGTATGGGTGACCGTGAAAGACTTTTTGGTTATCTTGAAGGTGGCGGAAAAATGATTCTTTCTGAACCTGAGACCATGTTGACACAAGCCTCAAGAATGCCTGGGCTAGATGGGCAAAAGATGTCTAAGTCGTATAACAACACCATTAGCTTACGCGAGGACAAAGACAGTGTAGTGAAAAAGATTCGTACTATGCCAACTGATCCGGCGCGGGTGCGTCGTAGTGATACTGGTGACCCGGCTAAATGCCCTGTGTGGCAATTTCATGCTGTTTATTCAGATAATAAAACTAGAGATTGGGTGCAGCAAGGTTGTAAAAGTGCTGGTATTGGTTGTGTTGAGTGCAAACAGCCGGTGATTGACGCAGTATTAGCTGAACAAGAGCCAATGCATGCACGCGCCAAAATGTATGAAGAAGACCCTACGTTGGTACGTAATATTATTGCAGATGGTTGTGAAAAAGCTAATCAACTGGCAGAAGAAACCATGCGTGATGTTAGGGAAGTGATGGGGTTAAGCTATCCGTAATTTGTTGGCTAAGAATCGCTGTTGTTGCGTGGTAGCTGAATCTAATCGACTGTTGATTGTGTGCTAATGGATCAGCTTGTTGATTCTGTTGTAAAAAATCCAGTTGCCAAAGTTTGTGGCGAACCGTTGATGGAAGTGCCGCATGATTTATATATCCCACCGGATGCGTTGGAAGTATTTCTTGATACATTCCAAGGGCCTCTAGATTTATTGCTTTATTTAATACGTAAACATAATCTGGAAATTCTTGATATTCCGATGGCAGAACTTACCCGTCAATATATGGCTTATGTTGAGGTGATGCATGTTGATCAGCTTGAGCTTGCAGCTGAATATCTATTGATGACTGCGTTGTTGATAGAAATTAAATCACGCATGTTGTTACCTAGCCCGATTAAAGAAACCGAAGAAGAAAACGATCCCCGTGCCGAACTAGTACGTCGCTTACTGGAATATGAGCAGATCAAGCTTGCTGCATTGCGAATAAATGAATTGCCACAAGCTGAGCGAGATTTTGCTCTAGTTCAGGTATGGATTGAAAAAGAAACTAAGCAGAATCCACCTGATGTTAATTTAGACGATTTATGTAATGCTTGGATGGCGTTAATCACACGCGCCAAAATAAATCGTCATCATCATGTCAGCCGGGAAGCGCTTTCTGTGCGTGCACATATGAGTAAAATTCTACGTTACCTACGTGATCATGAAAGTGTAGAATTTAATGATTTTTTTAATCTCAATACTCATATTGCCGAGGTAATCGTAACTTTTATTGCTTTACTGGAATTAGCCAAGGAAAAACTAGTAGAAATAACGCAAACAAAAGCTTTTGGAAGCATTTATGTCAGACCTATTTCATCCTGAAAAAATAAAACTTATCCTAGAAACTGCACTGTTAACCACGCAAGAACCATTGCCATTACTTGAGTTAAGAAAACTTTTTGACAATAAACTAACGCCTGAAGCTTTACGGCAACACCTAGAAGAGTTGCGTAATAAGTGGACAACTGGCGGTATTGAACTAGTGATTGTTGCGGGTGGCTGGCGCTTCCAAAGTAAACCAGAAATGCAGATCTTTCTTGACCGACTGAATCCATCAAAAATCCCACGTTACTCACGTGCGGTGTTAGAGACTTTATCTATTATTGCCTATCGTCAACCGGTAACACGCGGCGATATAGAAGAGATTCGCGGGGTAAGTGTTTCCGCCTCAATTCTTAAAACATTAGAAGCACGTGGTTGGATAGATGCAGTTGGGCACCGTGATGTCCCAGGCCGACCAACCTTATTTGCAACTACCCAAAAATTTTTGAATGATCTTAATTTAGTTTCATTGGAATCGTTGCCGGTATTGGAAGAGATTGGTCAAGGGAATTAAAGGTAGAGAATATGATTGCTGTGGCTTAAATTTAATTTAGGTTAACACTAACATCCACATCAACGATAACACGACCTATAATCTCTACGCCACCATCAACGACAAATTCATATCTATTAGTGTTTGAAGTGCTTGCCTGCCAAATTCCACTTTGGCCACTCGTGTTATTGTCCAAATTAACAATATCACCGGCATCTCCATGAACCACTAAGGTATTTAAAGGACCGTAGGTTGGGGTAAGCTTGCGCACCCCAACGTGTTTCGGCACATTACGGTTGACCAAACTGAATGCAATTGAATTGATGACATGGATTATATGAATGGTGAATATTTTAAATAATGTAACGCCACTATGTTGGGGTTCGTGCCTCACCACCAACCTACACATTGATACCTGACAATGCGATATCGGCGCGTAAATGTAAAAGGCGGCGCCTATTTTCTTTACGGTAAATCTCGCGGAACGTCGATGTTGTTTATTGGTGAATTATGTCGATGATTTATGTGATGCGATTAAAACGGTGAAATAATGACCGTAGGTTGGGGTAAGCCTGCGCACCCCAACGTGATTCGATGCATTACGTCCAAGCCTGTTGTGTGTAATTGGACCGGTGATATTAATTGCGCATATATTGAACAATGAACCCCAATATAATTCGGCACCTTACATGTCGATTTGATTGGGGGCAATTTTGGTGGTGTGTATACGTTGAATAATGAAACGCCGTTGTGTTGGGGTTCGCGAACTCACCCCCAACCTACATTTTGGTTGATGGGGCCGCATGGAAAACAAAGGGCCGTAGGTTGGGGTAAGCCTCGCGCACCCCAACGTTAAACGTGATGCGACACATAATGATCGTATCAATTGGTTGAAATTAAATGGACAATATGAATGATGGATTCCAACATAATTCGGAACCTTACATGTCGATTTGATTGGTGGTAATTTTGATGGTGTGGGTGTTGTGGATACGTTGAACAATGAAACACCGTTATGTTGGGGTTCGTGCCTCACCGCCAACCTACACGTTGATACCTAACCATGGGAATGCAAAATAATGCGATACCGACGTGCAAATGTAAAAGGTGGCACGTATTTTTTCACGGTAAATCTCGCGGAACGTCGACTTTGTTTATTGGTGGATTATGTTGATGATTTACGTGATGCGGTTAGAACGGTGAAACAAAAACACCCATTTTACATTGATGCCTTTGTTGTTTTGCCTGATCACCTGCATGCTATATGGACGCTACCAAAAAATGATGCTGATTTTGACATGCGGTGGATGTTGATTAAAGGAAATTTTTCGCGTTGCATGCCTAAAAATGAGAGGCGCAACGCAAGTCGAGTTAAAAAGGGAGAGCGCGGTATCTGGCAACGTAGGTATTGGGAACATTTGATACGTGATGAAGGGCCGTAGGTTGGGGTAAGCTTGCACACCCCAACGTGATTCGATGCATTACGTCCAAGCCTGATTGTATGTAATCTAACCTACGATATTAATTGTATACATATTGAACAATGAATCCCAACATAATTCGGTGAATTACGTGTCGATTCATTTGGGTGTAATTGAATTGACAACATGGATTATATGAATGGTGAATATTTTAAATAATGTAACGCCGCTATGTTGGGGTTCGTACCTCACCACCAACCTACAATTGATTGGTACCTACCATTACAAAAGGAACACAAAATAATGCGATACCGACGTGCAAACGTAAAAGGAGGCACGTATTTCTTTACGGTAAATCTCGCGGAGGACCGTAGGTTGGGGTAAGCCTGCGCACCCCAACGTAATTCGATGTATTACGTCTCGACCTGGTTGTATGTAATTGGACCGGTGATATTAATTGCGAATATATTGAACAATGAATCCCAATATAATTCGGCACCTTACATGTCGATTTGATTGGGGGCAATTTTGGTGGTGTGGATTGTGTGGATACGTTGAACAATGAAACACCGCTATGTTGGGGTTCGCGAACTCACCCCAACCTACATTTGGTTGATGGATCCGCATGGAAAACAAAGGGTTTTGGTATATCGCCTAACATTGGGTGCATGCCGACCAAATTGAATTAAATAAATAAGGACCGTAGGTTGGGGTAAGCCTGCGCACCCCAACGTGATCCGATACATTACGTCCAAGCCTGATTGTATGTAATTTAACCTACGATATTAATTGTGTACATATTGAACAATGAACCTCACATAATTTGGTGAATTACATGTAGATTCATTTGGGTGTAATTGGATTGGCAACATGGATTATATGAATGGTGAATGTTTCAAATAATGCAACGCCGCTATGTTGGTTTTCGTGTCTCACCGCCAACCTACAACACATTGACACCGACCATGACAAAAAAAGGACCGTAGGTTGGGGTAAGCCTGCGCACCCCAACGTGTTTCGGAACATTACGGTTGACCAAACTGAATGCAATTGAATTGATGACATGGATTATATGAATGGTGAATATTTTAAATAATGTAACGCCACTATGTTGGGGTTCGTGCCTCACCGCCAACCTACACGTTGATACCTAACCATGGGAATGCAAAATAATGCGATACCGACGTGCAAACGTAAAAGGAGGCACGTATTTTTTTACGGTAAATCTTGCGGAACGGAAACTTCGTTTGTTGGTTGAACATATTGATGTATTACGTGATGCGGTTAGGCCCGTAGGTTGGGGTAAGCCTGCGCACCCCAACGTAATTCGATGTATTACGTCTCGACTGGTTGTATGTAATTGGACCGGTGATGTTAATTGCGAATATATTGAACAATGAATCCCAATATAATTCGGCACCTTACATGTCGATTTGATTGGGGGCAATTTTGGTGGTGTGGACTGTGTGGATACGTTGAACAATGAAACACCGCTATGTTGGGGTTCGTGCCTCACCGCCAACCTACACGTTGATACCTAACCATGGGAATGCAAAATAATGCGATACCGACGTGCAAACGTAAAAGGAGGGACGTATTTCTTTACGGTACATCTTGCGGAACGGAAACTTCGCTTGTTGGTTGAACATGTTGATGTATTACGTGATGCGGTTAGAACGGTGAAACAAAAACACCCATTTTATATTGATGCTTTTGTTGTTTTGCCGGATCACCTGCATGCTATGTGGACGCTACCAAAAAATGATGCTGATTTTGACATGCGGTGGATGTTGATTAAAGGAAATTTTTCGCGTTGCATGCCTAAAAATGAGAGGCGCAACGCAAGTAGAATTAAAAAAGGTGAGCGTGGTATTTGGCAACGTAGGTATTGGGAACATTTGATACGTGATGAAGGTGATTATGCACGTCATATGGATTATATCCATTTTAATCCGGTAAAACATGGCTATGTGAACCGTGCTTCTGAATGGGAATATTCAAGCATTCATCGATATATCGCAAACGGTACGATTGAGCATAATTGGGGCTGTGATATCAATGGTGAATGGAGAAATGGATATGGCGAGGAATGAGGCTGTAGGCTGGGGTAAGCCTGAGCATGGCAACATAACAATAAACAGAAATAAATGAATTACACCATAAATACAGAAGTATTTATGACTTATAAACTTTATTACGATGGGCAATTACGTGAATTGCTATGTGATATTGATTTGAGTCGACTGTGTACAAGATTCGCCAATGTCCAACCCGCAACTTGTATAAATTTGCATACGAGCCTGTCAGCGTCTCCGGCTGAATTTTGTCGTAATTCTCTGCAAGCCATTGGATCTTTGCCGCAATTCGTCTTGCAATTGGGGTGTCAAGTTGCGAAAGATCTTCAATCGCTTGAGGTGTGAAATTAATATGGTAAATCAATTGAGATTTAGCCTGTCTTTTACTTCCTGGAGAGAAACTCGCTCAGTGGAATCCAAGGATAGGCGGAGCCTTGCTTTGATCTCGTCAGTTATCATTAAACCTTTATCTGGGTCGGTCATAATGTCTTGTAGTTCCTCATGTACGACTTTCTTGATCAAAGCTTGCAGCTCCTCAACAGTAAGATCAGCAGCTTTCATATGGCTATCAATTTCATTCATAGTTGTAAAAATTACACATTGTATAGCATGGTATAAGCCTCTGGTAAAATTTGCGCACTCCAGCATATTCCGCACATTACATACCAACCCAATTAAATGTAATTGACGATATGAATTCTGAATATATTGAACAATTAAACATCATTATGTTGTGGTTCGTACCTCACCACCAACCTACACAATAACAATCATTAAATAAATCTAATCCGACTTGGGTAGCTTGGGTTAATAGGATAGAAAAAGGTTAAATAACAAATGCAAAAGCTAATAAACTGGTTCGTAATATTATTATTGGGGCTATTAGGAGCCGTTCATTCAGCATCTGCAAATATAGAATACCGTTATTTCTATGATGAGCTTAATCGACTGGTAAAGGCCGTTGATTCAACGGGTGTTGTACTCGAATATGTCTATGATGAAGTCGGTAATATTCTTGACGTTATACGAACCGAAAATAATGGGGTCAGCATTCTTGATGTGCAACCACATGCTTCTCAGGCGGGTGCTCTGGTTGTAATTGAAGGTATTGGGTTTAGCTCTGTCGCTAATGAAAATAGCGTAACATTTGACGGTATCAGTGCGAATGTACTCTCTGCAACAGCAAATAAATTAGAAGTTGAGGTGCCTGCCGGTGTTACCGCTGGGGTACTGGTTGTCACTGTTGCAGGTAATACGGCGACTGCAAATAATAACTTTCAGCTTCAGGTATTACCAGTTATCAGTAGTCTTTCTATCCCTTATGTTTTATCTGGCACATCAATTCCATCCTTGACGGTGACAGGAAATAACCTAACGGATGCCTTATTCACTTTCACTCCTGCATTTGTTCCTGCAGCAATGAATATTACAAGTGCAATAGTTGCTCCCGATGGCAAGTCGGCCATTCTGAATATTGATGTCGCAGCTACTGCTATTGGTAGTTTTGTTCTGCAAGCAAGTAATACCGTTGGTTCGTCTGATACATTTAGTTCAATAGCTAATACACTAACCGTACTTGGTGCGGCTGATGACGACAGTGATGGTGATGGTTTAACTAATGCAGAAGAAATTGCCCAGGGTACCAATCCCACCAGTGGCGATTCTGACAACGATGGTTTACCAGATAAATATGAAATAGATAACGGACTTGATCCAAATAGTGCGGCTGATGCACTGCTTGATTCAGATAATGATGGCACCAATAATCTAGCAGAATTTGAGCAAGGTACCGATCCATTAAATTCAGATATAACGCCACCAGGTGTTGATCAAGTATTACCAGCTGATAATGAAACTGATTTTCCTGCCAATGGCAAAGTAGTTGTTCGCTTTACCGAGCAATTACAACCAACATCCATTTTAACTGGATCCGTGCGCCTATTTCAGGGTGAGCTTTTAATCTCTGCGCAGAACACGCTTTCTGATGATCAGCTTTCCATTACCATAGATCCAGCGGAATCACTTAGTGCCTTCACAACATACACTGTGCAGGTGCAATCTGTGCGTGACGCTGCAGGTAATCCAATTGCCGGTGTTTTTACAAGCAATTTCACCACGGTTGAATTCATTGATGATATACCACCTGAACTGGTAAGTTTCAGTATCCCAAATGATGCAATAGATGTGCCTGTCAATGCACCCATCATGGTGCTATTCAATGAACAAATGGATCCAGCAACGCTGAATGATACGACGTTCACACTGCGTGATAATACTATTCATCAAAATATTGCAGGCATTATTCAGGTTAACCCCGATGGCACTACCGTTTCCTTTGTACCCGAACAGCAGCTTTCAATTGGACGTAATTTTACGGCAACAATTAATACTACAATTACTGATATATCTGGCAATCCATTATCTAGGCGACTAAGTTTTAGATTTAACACATCGTTTGATGAAGATATTTTGCCACCTAACGCTATTGGTGTCTCGCCACAGGATGGTTCTGTTGATGTGCCCACTAATTCAAATATTATGGTGGAATTTGATGAAGCATTAGATTTAATTAATGTTATTGGTAGCATCACTATACAAGCGGATGGTGTCGATATTCTTGGATCAACCGCTATTTCAAATGCTAGCCGACGAGTTACATTTACCCCGACAGTTGAATTAGATCCTAATACGATTATTACCGTAAGCGCATCGACAAAGATTACTGATTTAGCTGGTAATACGCTTAACACAGCGATAAGCAGTCAATTTACCACCGGTCCAGTTATTGACTTGCAACGTCCATCAGTTATTACCATGACACCATTCCATAATGAAACAAATGTACCAACCAATACGTCATTGCACAGCTTTGAAGCACGAAAATAATTTTTTATCCTATTTTCAATATTATTCTAATTTCCCCGCCCATCCATCTACTAATAACAACAAGCTTCTGGAAAAATCTAAATTTTTTCCTCATCATCGTCAGA
>JAJFJL010000056.1 GCA_021774055.1 Nitrosomonas sp.
TTTAACACTACGGTGATGCTTTCCTGACCAAAAATATCCAACCAATGCCATTTTGTTGGCATAGGGTTTATCTAATACACTATCGTCAACACTAACAACACCACCTTCTAAATCAAGTTGTAATTTAGATTGGTCAAATAAATCCTTCGGTAAATAAGCTTCCTTCTCTAAAAATCGATTGACACTATCATGAGAAATGTTCATAAGTTCAGCTAAACGACTGCAACTTGGGTACTTTGGCTCGCTTAAAAGAAAACTAATATACATTGCTATAGTACAGCGGGCTGTTGATACTCTAGTTATTTCTCTCATTTAGTTTAAGTCAACTTTTTCGATATATTGTCCTTCATATTATAAACACTCTGTCAATGCGTAAGTCCTAATCTGTAATGCTAGCGCGAAGTTTAAATGAATGTCCAAGCCAATATTCGTGTAATTTTATTTCCCTGCGCCATTTCTATTTCCCGTATCTCAATCGCACCAAGCTTATGAAGCAATTTTTTTGCAGGCTTTACATTGTCAATTTTCGAAACCAAACTGGTAAACCAGCGACATTGATCTGAAAAAAGCTGGCTTTCTTTTATTAATTTTTTTAGAAACATTCGTTCGCCACCCTTACACCAAAGCTCTGCTTCTAGACCGCCAAAATTTAGAGTGGGAGAAGTGGGTATTGATTTGTGGGTGGCGTCATTTTGATTAAAGAGCGTGGTTGTTTGCTCTCCGCGATTACGAGCAAGGTTGTTGAATTTACGTTGGCTGCTTTTGAGTGCTTCATCTCGCGAAGCATGGAAGGGTGGATTGCATACGCTAACATCAAAGTATTCTCCCGCTTGAATGATTCCGTCAAAAATATGATTTTTATCGTGTTGCCTACGCAGTGTGAAGTAGTCTTTTAGCTTGGGGTTGTTAGCGATAATCGAGGCTACGTTCTGAAGCGATTGAGTGTTAATATCACTACCCACACAATGCCAACCGTATATTTTGCAGGCCAATAGCGAATATATTCCATTTGCACCAGCACCTATATCAAGCAAGGTGGTTTTGGGCTGGGTTTTAGCCTGATTCGTAGCCAACTCGCTACATCCAAGCAATTCAGCTATGTAATGGATGTAGTCGACTCTGCCTGGGATGGGCGGACAAAGAGCACCTTCTGGAATATCCCAATCAATAATGTTGTAGTGGCGTTTTAATAGTGCGGCATTTAGAGATTTTACGGCCAGTGGGTCTGCGAACTCTATGGAAAGGTTGCCGTAAGTATTTGTTTTTACATGTGAAGCTAGTGGTGGATAACTTTTTACCAGAGATGGGAAGTCATAGTCTTGCCTGTGGAGATTCCTCGGGTGCAGGCCTTTGGGATTAGGCTTGGTTTGGTTCTTTTTACTTCGACGCAGTGTGCTCATAGTAATATGTCCGAGGTTTAGAGTCCAAAAGTGAAGTGGGTATTGATATACTCGTGATTGTAACCTTGATATATGAATTCGGCAGGCATAAGCAGGATAGGCAGGGGTTTTTCTCCCCTCCCTTCTACACCACCAGGCATACGGGTCCGTACCAAGGCGGTTACCAAAAGTGTCGAACCGTAGTTAGACAAGCGTGGAGTTCTGAAGAAGTTCTGGGGACACAATACTTAATTGCTGAAAGAAAGGTGAATTTGCCCAATTAGAAATTAATTAAATATTGTGTCCCCAGAACTCCGCTGAGCTACATTCCAATGACTTGATAGTCATCCCGCTATCGCGTTCTGCCTATCAAGTCATTGGAGCAGAATTCTGTCTAATATCGCTTACGTCTTACAGACGACACGAATTAGATAGAATCTGCTCAATGCTTGTCCGATTAGGCTTTCCACACCTTATGTTGCTACCAAAGTCTGAACATAAGCAGTCTGGTGCTCTTTATATAGGAACGATGGTGAGAAACTGAGTAAGTGACTGAAAGTCATAGATATATCATATTTTCTTACCTGGGCCAACGCTATTTCATTTTTTATAGTATTATTTGTACATAAGGTATTTATATTAGAGGAATTATATGTACAACTTGCAAACTGCACTTGATGAGAGATTGGCTACGCTTAATAAAAAGAAAGTAATGTCAAATCGAAAGGTTAAGTCAAATAATGTGTCAAAAGAGTACATTGAGAGCTCATTAAAGCAAGCAGGGATACTCAACAAAGATGGTAAAGTCACTCATAAGGTAGCTGTTTCATAGATGTATGTCTCTCCTGGAGTCGTTGTAGGTTTTCATGGATGTGATAGGAGTGTTTTTGACCAAGTTATAAAACAAGGTGCTCCCTTAGCCAATAGTGAGAATGACTATGATTGGTTAGGACATGGAATGTATTTTTGGGAAGGTAGTGATGAAAGGGCTTTAGAGTGGGCAAAGAAAAGTTCTAAAGTAAATAACCCTGCAGTGATTGGAACGTTTATTCAACTTGGTAACTGTGTGGATCTCCTGGATTCACAATATTTAAAGCAAGTTAAATCCGCATATGAAATTCTAAAATCAGAGTTTGAAACGCTTGGGCATAAATTGCCACAGAATAGGGTGCGTGTGGGGGATATTAGCTTTTTGAGAGAACTTGACTGCCAAGTTATTCTTCGTTTACAACAATTAAACAATGACCTGATTAGACAAGAACTAGGCCTTTCTGATATGAAAGGTCAAAATAAGAGAAAAACTCAGAATCACCCTCAGTTTATAGATTCAGTCAGAGGGATGTTTCCTGAGGGTGCAGAGTTGTATGATGGTGCAGGCTTCAGGTCACAAAATCACATCCAACTTTGCATTGTTAACCCAAACTCAATTATGGGCTACTTTGACCCTATTCAACGTAATTCTTGGTACAAAAAAATATAGCCTAACGAGTAACGAAGTTCTGAACGAAGTTCTGGAAACACATTACTTAATTGTCCCCAGTAGAACTACTCTTGCTAGTCTTGTCATATAAGTAATTAAATATCGTGTCCCCAGAACTTCAAAAGTACTTAGGAACGTGCATGGAAAAATTAGGCAACTAGCGCAGGATTTATGTTCATATATTTTTTTGTTGTTTTAGCGAGAGACATGTCATATATGTTGTACATATAGTATTTTGTAGTTACACTTGTACAACAAATTGAACATGTTGGGAGGGTGGAGATGAGGGTTGTTTCATTTACAGAAGCCAGGAATGGGCTTAAAGGTGTTTTGGATCAGGTTGTTAATGATGCTGATTGTACCGTTATAACCAGGCGAGATGCTGAGGATGCTGTGGTTATGTCACTCGATTATTACAATAGTTTGATAGAAACAGTATATTTATTAAAATCACCGGAAAATGCAGAGCATTTAAGAAAATCAATAGAACAATTTCAGCAAGGAATGGTTCAAGAAAAAGAGCTATTGAGTGAGTAGATGTTTAGCTTGGACTGATGAGGCGTGGTCTGATTATATCTATTGGCAAGGTCAAGATAAAAAGACGCTAAAACGGATTAATCAATTAATTGAGAATGTTAAACGCTCTCCATTTGAAGGAATAGGTAGGCCAGAGCCTTTAAAAGAAAATTTATCTGGGTTCTGGTCTCGTAGAATAGACGATACACATAGGTTAATCTATGTAATTACAACGTCGCATATTACAGTCATAGCTTGTCGGTATCATTATGCAAAAAAAGATTAACTGTTGAATTTAGTTTATTTTGTGCCCCCTTGTTTTCCACGTAAATGATTTTCAACAACAGGAATGCACAGTATAATGACTGACATCTTTTTAATCTGACTAATCCCTTGATTATGAGTGTTTATTCATAGTGAAATCGTAATTTAGCAATCATTAAGTTATCTTCTTCCACTTTATAAACTATTCGGTGTTCGTCTGTAATGCGGCGTGACCAATAGCCGCTCAGGCTGTGTTTTAATGGTTCAGGTTTACCAATTCCTGCGAATGGTTCGCGCTTTATATCTTTGATTAATAGGTTCACTCTTTTAAAAATGGTTTTATCTGTTTTTTGCCAGTAAAGGTAATCATTCCAAGCATTGGATGAGAATGTTAAAGTCACTCTAAGAGGTCTCTTTTAGTACCTTTTCCAGCCTCAAGCTCTACTATTGAGTCCAATAAATTTCGGGCGTTAGCTGGGGAGCGTAGTAGGTAAGTAGTCTCTTCCATGGCTTGGTAATCTTCAAGTGACATCATAACTACAGGGCTTTCGTTTTTGCGGGTAATAATAATTGGGGCATGGTCATCACAGACTCTACCCATGGTTTTGGCTAGGTTGGCCCTAGCGGCGGTGTAGCTTATAGCATCCATATAAAACCTCTGCTGTACGTAAAACTGTACGTAATTGTAGGTTGTGGCTTTTAAAGTGTCAATGTATGATTTTGTGGGCTATCATTTGGAGAGTGATTTAGGTTAGGGTGCACCCAACAAAACTGGAATCTCCTCATTTCTGGTTCTTATGCCTGCGCTTTGCGCGGTATTGCACAAGCTCCAAAAATAAGTTGGTTCGGTTAACTCGGTGATAAGTTAATAAGGGGCCAGCAAGATTGATTATTGATTATCGTTTAATACGTAGGATCTAGGTAATAGTATTGTATCTACAGAATTTTTAGGATCTTTTTCTCATGATATTAAATGACTTTTAATCAGGTGGTTATCATTATTCATTAAGTGCGTTTTGACGATGAATCTTTGTGCCATAAACATTCTGCAATAAATGAAGAAACTAAAGCATTCATACTTACCCCTTCTTGCTTTGCTCTTAATATAAGTCGAGTATGTAAGCTTTTGGGAATTCGAGTCATAAATTTTCCGCTAGAAGAATCTTCTGGATTAGGAACATCTCTCCCGTCTTCTTTACAGGCTTGAATCCAACACTTAACGGCATCTCTTCCATTTTGAATAGCCTCCTCTGGCGTTTCACCATCTGACATGCAGCCCACTAAATCAGGAAAAATAATTAACCAGCCACCACCTTCATCCTTCGATAAGGGTTTCATTTCGAAGGGATATTCAATTTTCTTCATCGCTACACTCCAATACCATCAATTAGCACGGTAGGTTGGGGAGAGGCACGAACCCCAACAGAATCAAACACATCTTTCTTTAAAATCACCATAGCTTGGTAATTTGGTATCGCAACGATTAAAACGTTGGGGTTCGTACCTCTCCCCAACCTACAACTCGATGAATCTCATGGAGTATTCTCTTTCCTATTGATAGCATGCACATCACTACGCCGATGAGCTAGTTGATACAACACAGGCAATACCAATAAAGTCAAAACAGTAGAAGACAAAATTCCGCCAATAACCACAGTTGCCAATGGTCGTTGCACTTCGGCACCAATACTAATCGCCAACGCCATTGGAACAAAACCAATTGCATCAGTTAACGCAGTCATTAATACCGGGCGTAATCTGGTCATAGCGCCGGTTTGAATCGCATCATCCAGGGTGTAGCCTTGTTCTCTCAGACTGCGGATAAACGACAACATAACTAGACCATTAAGTACCGCTATTCCTGATAGGGCAATAAATCCTACGCCGGCAGAGATAGACAAAGGAATGTCACGTAACCACAGGGCTAGTACACCACCAGAGAGTGCAAAAGGAACGCCGGTGAATACCAATAATCCATCTCTAAAGTTGCCAAACATCATGTATAGCAAGATAAGAATCAAACCAAGTGCAATTGGGATTACAATTTGCAGACGCTTGGTGGCAGAAGTTAATTGCTCGAATTGTCCACCCCAGGTGATCCAGTAACCTGATGGAATTTTTACCTGTTGTTCAATACGTATTTGTGCTTCATTGACAAAAGATCCTAGATCTCTTCCTCTGACGTTGGCGCTGATGACTGCTCGACGTTTACCATTTTCCCGACTTACTTGGTTTGGTCCTTGAATAACCGTTAATTCGGCGACCTCACCTAGGGTGAGATACGCTGGTTGAGCTAGTAAGTCATTTTGTTGGTTATCTATGACTATATTAGGAAATTTAATTGGTAACTGTTTTAGTTCTTCGATATTGTTACGCATGTATTCTGGTAATCGAACTTGTAGATCAAAGCGGCGATCACCTTCATAAATAGTGCCCGCACTCATGCCGCCAACCGCAATAGCAACCGTATCTTGAATATCAGCAACATTTAAATCGTAACGTGACAGTTTTAATCGATCAATTTGCACTGAAAGTATCGGTAAGCCAGTAATCTGCTCAACTTTAACATCAGCAGCGCCAGGAATAGATGCCAGTACATGCTCGATTCTGTCACCAACTGCAAGCAGTGTATCCATGTCGTCACCGAACAATTTCACCGCAACATCGGCGCGCACACCAGAAATCAATTCGTTAAAGCGCATTTGTATTGGCTGGGTAAATTCGTAGTTATTGCCAGGGACATCTTGTACTGCTTGTTCAATGGCGATGACTAGTTCTGCTTTGGTGCGATAAGTCCCGGGCCATTCTGATTCAGGCTTAAGCATCACAAAGATATCAGCAACATTAGGTGGCATAGGATCTGTGGCTACTTCAGGGGTACCTAGTTTGGCAAACACACGCTCGACTTCAGCAAAGGTTAATATTTTTTGTTCAAGTGCTGCTTGCATTTCAACTGCCGTGGTTAGACTGGTGCCTGGAATTCGTATGGCATGCAGTGCAATGTCTCCCTCATTAAGGCTAGGGATAAACTCGCTGCCCATTCGGGTGGCTAAGAGACTAGAGAGCACGATAACAACCATGGCAATGGTGACGGTTAGTGCTTTGTTATTCATTGCTGCGGTTAGTGAGGGCAAATAGATTCTTTTTGCCAAGACAACAATGCGACTTTCTTTATCAGTAATTTTTCCAGTAAGAAATAGTGCTACGGCGGCAGGCACAAAGGTTATTGAAAGAATAATGGCACCTAACAGTGCGATAACAACAGTAAATGCCATCGGGTGGAACATTTTGCCTTCGACACCGGAGAGTGCAAAAATTGGTAGGTAAACCACCATAATGATCAATTGACCAAATAATAATGGTCGCCGTGCTTCTTTACTGGCTTGAAAAACTACGACAAGTCGTTCGCTGAGAGTTAGAGCTCGTCCCTGACGGGCTTGTTCATTGACCAGGTGGCGAATACAGTTCTCCACCACAACAATGGCGCCATCGACAATGATGCCAAAATCAAGAGCCCCCAAACTCATTAGATTGGCACTAACATTATTAGATGCCATTCCGGTAAAGGTGAACAACATTGATAGTGGGATAATAAGCGCGGTGATTATGGCGGCGCGAATATTACCAAGGAATAAAAATAGCACTACGATGACTAGAACCGCTCCTTCAATCAAATTGGAAGCAACGGTTTGAATGGTTTTGTCGACTAGTGTAGTGCGGTTATAAACCGGGGTTGCAATAGTTCCTTCGGGTAAACTACGATTAATGATGGTTAATCTGTCAGCAACTGCTTGCGCTACGGTTTGGCTGTTTGCTCCAATTAACATATGTACTGTGCCGATGACAGTTTCTTGGCCGTTCTGAGTAGCTGCACCTGTACGTAATTCTTCGCCAATTAAGATATCTGCGACATCTTTAACACGTATAGGGATGTTTTGGCGGCTGGTTAAAATTATTTCACCAATTTCTTCCAAGTTTTTAACTTGTCCAGGAACCCGAACTAGATATTGTTCGCCACTTCTTTCGATATAACCAGCACCGACATTAAGATTGTTACGCTCCAGTGCGCTGACAACATCACGTAAGGTTAAGCCAAATGAAACTAGTTTTTCATGATGTGGTGTAACATGAAATTGTTTGACAAAGCCACCTACTGAATTAACTTCGGTTACGCCAGGGACTGTTAATAGTTGCGGTCGGATAATCCAGTCTTGTATTTCACGTAAATCAGTTGAGGTATAGGAGGTGCCATCAGGTTTTTTTGCCCCAGGTTGTGCCTCAATAGACCACATGAAGATTTCACCCAGACCAGTGGAAATTGGTCCCATTGTTGGTTCTAATCCGGCTGGCAGCTTACCTTTGGCAGCTTGAATACGTTGACTAACTAGCTGGCGTGCAAAATAAATATCTGTGCCTTCTTTAAAAACTACTGTAACTTGCGATAACCCATAGCGCGAAAGTGAGCGTGTGTAATCGAGATGTGGCAGGCCCGCCATAATAGTTTCAACCGGAAAGGTAATCCGTTGTTCAGCTTCTACCGGTGAGTAGCCGGGTGCCTCAGTGTTAATTTGTACTTGTACATTGGTGATATCAGGTACCGCATCAATAGGTAGATTTTGGTAGCTATAGATACCTAGTGCTGCCATGGCGAATACTGCTACCATGACTAGGCCACGTTGGTTTATTGCTATTTGTAAAATACGTTCAAACATTAATTTGACCTTGGTTATTCTTTTCTGGAATCTAAATGATTGTGTTAGTAAAGTTTAATTCGAAACTAGTTATAAATATATAAGATTTTTAATGTAGTGCAGTCAGTTGAATTTAAAGGTTAATTGCTTTGTTTTGGTCTGTGATGTTACGTGGTGTATTGACGAGACACTGACCATATAATAAGGTGGTCTCGGACATTTTAGGTAAGAAATATAAAATATTGTTATCAGGAGAAGTCAAAATGGCAATTTCATTAAAAAAAGGGCAGGGGATTTCACTGGCAAAGGAAGCTCCAGGGATGCAAGTTGCAATGCTTGGTGCTGGCTGGGGAATGAAAAAAGGTAAAGGCTTTTTTAGTATGGGTAAGAAAGAGGTTGACCTGGACGCCTCTTGTTTGTTGTTTGATGCTGATGGCAATATGCTTGATGAAGTTTGGTTTCAGCAGTTACGCAGTAAAGATGGTGCTATTCAGCATACTGGAGATGATCGTCAAGGTGGCGGTGATGAGGATGATCCAAATGAAGAAATTCGAGTAAACCTAGATAAGATTAATCCTGCGGCTAAGACTTTAGTTTTTACTATAAATAGTTTTACTGGTGAAAGTTTTGATGGTATTCCAAATGCTTTTTGTGTGTTGAATAATGCTGACTCTGGTGTTGAAATCGCGCGTTACAATCTTAGTAATGAGGGTGGTGAGTGGACCGCGTTAGTGATTGCTAAGTTAGTGCGTGGCAGCAAAGGCTGGGAGTTTTATGCGATTGGTGAGTGGGGTAATGGCCGGACATTTAAAGACTTGATGCCAGTTATAAAAAAGACAGTGCAATAATTTTGTAAGTGATCACATGTCTAGGTCATATATTATATATGTACGATAGCTTGCATTATTCATGTGATAAATAATGGATTTTCCTAAATAATTGAGGGTGACAATGGGTTTTTTTGATGATTTGAAAAGTAAAGCAGGTGGTTTTCATACTAAACTTACTGAAGAAGCAAAGCGATTTTCTAATAAGGGGTTTCATGAAGCAGTGGTAGCTGCTTGTGCGGTAGTTGCTTCGTCTAATGGTACAATTTCTTCTGAAGAAAAAAAGAAAATGATGGGCTTTATGGACTTGAATGAGACCATGAAAGTGTTTGATAAAAATACCACCATCAAGTTATTTAACAAATATGCTGAACAGATAGAATTTGATGCTGATTTAGGTCGCAACGAGGCGTTGACTGTAGTTGGTAAGCTAGCCGGTAAGAAAAGTGAATCAAGGGTTGTAGTACGCTTGGTTTGTGCTATTGGTGCGGCTGATGGTGACTTTGATTTTGACGAGAAAAAAGAAGTACGCCAAATCTGTAAAATGTTGGATCTTGATCCAGCTGAATTTGATCTTTAAATAATAGAGTAATTATCAATGGATCTTATCATTGCATTAGGTATTGTTGTCCTGTCATCAGTTGTTATTATGTACGCATGTAACAGCTTTGATGAAGCCTCATCTTATCTTGGCCGAAATATGGCTCCAGGTGTTAAAGGTGCCAGTATTAACGCTGTTGGTAGCTCAATGCCAGAGCTATTGACCGCGTTATTTTTAATTTTTCTTTATGCTGACAGAGATGGCTTAGCTGCTGGTATTGCGACGACAGCCGGGTCGGCTATTTTTAACGCAGTGGTTATTCCTGCGTTGTGTATTTTTGCTGTACGTTATTACGGAATACCTAAAATTGAATCTGGTATTGCGATCAAGGAAAAAGTAAAAGAAATTTTTGTGACTAAAAGAGCCATTTTACGAGATGGTTTTTTCTTGTTAATCGCTGAAGGCGCATTAATTATTTTTCTTGGTAATAGCATCATAACCTGGTGGATGGGGGGTGCATTAATCGCTATTTATGGTGTCTATTTTGTTTTTCTTGCACGCGGCTTTGGTAATGGCGATGATGATGAAGAAGAGGAAGATGACAATGAAGAAGGCGAGAATGAAAAAGCTCCTTCATTCTTTAAAGCATTGTTAACTTTTGATTTTAATAACTTGTTGTTTGCTGGGCGTAATTACACCACAGGTTCAGCTTGGACAGTGCTATCTTTAGCAACCCTAGTGATTGCAATCGCCTGTTATGGTTTGGCAGAAGCGGTTATGTTAAGTGCTGATGCACTTGGGGTTCCACCTTATTTCACTGCACTTATTTTCGCTGCCGCAGCAACATCTGTACCAGATACAATTTTATCGGTTAAAGATGCCATGCGTGGGCAATATGATGATGCTATAGGTAACGCTGTTGGTAGTAATACTTTTGATATTACAGTTGCACTGGGATTGCCGATTCTACTGTATACAGTTTTTTATGGTGATGTAGTCGTCGAATCCGCAGAAGAAACACAATTATTGCGGGTCGTGTTATTCGCTGTTACGGTTGTTGTGCTTTCATTGTTACTACTTAGTAAACGAGTTACGGTGACGACAGCTTATATCTTAATGGCGATTTATGCTGGCTGGATGGGATTCATTTTTTATGATACGTTTTATTAATGGCGTAACAATCAAATGAAAACAATAGTTATTGTTGATTTTGATGAAACCTTGGTGTATGAAAACACCTTGCTTCCTTTGTTCAAAGCGTTGTCAAAACGATCAATGTCTTGGGTTGTGCTAAAGGCATTGAGTAGTTTTCAGTGGTTGAAAATAGGTTTTCATGAGGCGATTAAAGCACAGATGCATCGGGAAATCTTAGCCGGACACCAGGAAAAAGTCATTGTCGATACCGCAAAGAAGATGGCGGCAACGATTAATGTCAATTTCTTGGTGGCGACTAAGTTAGATTCTTATAGGGATACGGGGGCAGTCATTGTAATCGCCTCTGCATCGCTTGATTTGTTTGTGGCGACCCTATTAGCTGAGAAAGATATTCAGGTTGATCGTGTTATTGGCTCAATAGGTGCGCAGGATGGAGGTGTTTACACTGGTGAACTATTGACAGGAGAATGTGTAGGCAAACGCAAGGCTGAACGTTCGAAGCAGATGCTGGATAAATATTATCGAGGTTATCGTGTGATCGCATGGGGTAATTTACCGGCTGACCGTGCATTGATGAAGATAGCGGATGAAGCTTATGTTGTTAATGGTCGTCGTGTTGTTAAGTTTACAAACTAGGTTCCTAGTACCTTGCATCCTAAGTAACCAGGGAAATGCTGGGATGCAAAAATTGACGAAAACAAGGTGAAGAAACATGGGTATATTGAGCATACGCCAAGTTTTTTCAACGCGATTACCGGTAATTTGTGTCACAGATTTTTCTGGTTATTTGTGGTGTAAGGTACTAGTGTAGATATTTAGATCGGACCAAAGAAGAATCATTGGTCTGATAAAATAAACGTTGGACTGACTTGGAATCATTATGAGACCAAGACCAGCGAAGGAGTGGTTTCTTTTTCTGAGACTATTACCTAGATCCTGTAAGTAATCGTGCATATAATGTGCGACAAATTGTTTCATAGAGTGAATTTTATTCTGCGTGGAATACTTGTTGATATTCCCAAAGAATAAAGTTTGCTATATGGAACGATCTGTTGTGCAGTATGTGTGCGATTACTTGCAGGATCTAGGTGTTGATTTGAATAAATTCAAAATGGAGAATAATACCAATGGCAGTAAGTCTTTCTAAAGGTGGCAAGGTTAATCTATCAAAAGGTACCCCTGGCTTGAGTAAAGTTAAAATAGGCTTAGGCTGGGATTCCCGTGCGACAGATGGTGCGGAATTTGATTTGGACGCGTCAGTATTCTTGTTAGATGATGCTGGTAAAACACGTTCTGAAGCAGATTTTGTTTTCTACAACAACATGAAAGCTGTTAATGGTGCTGTTGAGCATATGGGTGACAATACCACTGGTGGCGGTGATGGTGATGATGAAGAAATAAAGATAGATTTTGATTCAATTGTCAAAAATGATGCAGGTGTCAAAAAACTTTCTTTTGTTGTCACTATTCATGAAGCTGAACAACGTAACCAAAATTTTGGTCAAGTTGAGAATGCGTTTATACGAGTAGTTAATGATGCCTCAGGTGAAGAATTAGTACGTTATGATCTGAGTGAAGATTATTCAACTGAGACCGCTTTAATCTTTGGTGAATTGTATGTAAAAGATGGCGAATGGCGCTTTGGTGCTGTTGGGCAAGGTTTTGCCGGTGGGCTTAGTGCGGCATTAGGAAAGTTCGGTTTATCTTAATTAAACCTTTTGACATTTAAACCTAGGTCCTGCAAGTGATCATGCATATAGTGTGGAACAATCTGCTGTGCAAAATGTGTGTGATCACTTGTAGAATCTAGATTAAAGTTAGGCTATTCATGGTGATTTTTTTAAGTCATGAATGGCTTAGGGACGTGGCAATCCCTTGTTCCCATGCTCCTGCGTGGGAATACATATCTATCTTTATAGATCGCAACGAATCTTTTCGTTATTTATATTTCGGTATGCGACGCAAGAGCGTGGGAACGAGGAATTATTGCCTCGTCCCTTATTCTAATTCTTGAAATGAAAATTAGATGCAATATGAAAAAGATATAACAGCCGGGCGGTTAAAAATTGAGACAACTTGTGAGTTAGAACCACTCACGTCAGTGCTCGATTTTGCTTCTCGTAGGAATCCTAAACGAGGTTATCTCTTCGTTTCAAAAGTATTAGGTAAACATATCCCAGTACAGCCAAGTAGGATGCGTAGCATTCATGAAAAGCTGGCTAAATTACTTCCTGTTAATCATCAGTCGTTGTTTATTGGTATGGCTGAAACTGCTGTTGGCTTAGGTGCTGGCGTAGCTGATGCCTACACAAAAACAAACCAAACAACTTCAATCTTTATTCATACCACCCGCTATCTAGGGTCTGATCCGGTTCTATTTGAATTTAAGGAGCCGCATAGCCATGCAGTTGATCATATTTTGCATGCTCCACCTGATAATCTTAAAGAAGATTTTTTTGCTAGTAAGATTGCGATCTTAGTTGATGATGAAATTTCAACAGGAACAACCCTGGTAAACTTAGCGCGAGAATTGGTGAATCATTTGCCGAATGTTTATCGTATTGTTTTTGTGAGTTTAGTAAATTGGCTCTCTGAAGAACGTATGGAAGAATGTAAAAGAGAGCTTGAATCAAATGGAATTGAATTATTATTTATTAGTTTGATAGAGGGTAATTTCTCTTTTGAACCATCAGAAAATTGGTCAATAGACCAATTGCCATATACGCAACAACCTAAACCTCCCGCGGTATCACCTAATATGGCATATGGACGTAGGGGCGTGCGTATGCCTTATGAATTTAATGTAGAGCAGATTGAATTCTCTAGATCATTACCGTGTGATAAACCATTGCATTTTATTGGTACTGGAGAATTTATGTTTTTACCCCAATTGATAGCTGCTGCGTATGAGCAGAAGGGGTTTAATGTGACGGTACAATCGACAACACGTTCACCAGTGTTGATGGGAGATGCGGTTCAAAACATTGAAACATTTGAGGATGAATTTGGGCAAGGGATTCCTAATTACCTTTACAATTTTAATGCTGATCTAGATGCTGTACCTGTTGTATGTTACGAATCATTTGAGCAGAGTCAATACCATACGCTGTTTTCTGATAAACGAATTTCTGCCTTTTTCGATATATGTTGTAAAGGTGAATGATGCCAGCGATGGTATCTCTCAATATATGGCTTACATTGCCCCTTGTTCCCATGCTCCTGCGTGGGAACACATATTTATAGTGCTTTAACCTTGAAGTGATTTCTCATAACTATGAGTAGCAAGGCATCAAGAACTAAAAAACAGTCATTTCAAGGTTAAAGTACTATATCTTATAGATTACAACGAATATTTTCGTTGTTTATGTTTCGGTCTGCGTTCCCACGCAGGAGCGTGGGAACAAGGAAATAATTAATGAATACTAATCATTGTCGTGGCGTAGAGATTGTTTTTTTTACTGATATTGATGACACCCTAATGCAGACAAAAAGAAAATGCCCTGTTGGTGACAGCGAATTAATTGTTGGTGCTAGAGATAGGGATGGCAATGCTTTAAGTTTCTTGACTAAGAAACAACTGGCGTTATTTCAATGTATGTCAAAAAATACCACAGTAATCCCAGTTACAGGGCGTAATTTGCCCGCACTTGAACGTACCGATATTAAGTTAGATTGTGCGCCATTTAGGATAACCGGGCATGGTGCGGAAGTGACTGACGCTGGTGGACAGGTTCCTTCTGGCTGGTGTCCACCTGAGGGGCATAAACAGCAGCAGGAGCAATTGCAAATATTATCGCAACAGGTACATGGTTGGATAAAAGAACGCCCGCAGTTACGTGTTAAATTGGTAACTGAAAGAGACTCGGTGCCAGTTTATTTAAGTGTAAAAGGCTCAAGATCAACAGATAACCGGCAAGTGCTGAGCGCATTCATACAACAGTTTTCTCCGGTCATGAAGCAATGGAATTGGAAAATTCATAGTAATGGCAATAATGTAGCGTTACTGCCAAGTTTTGCTTGTAAAGCACGGGCGGTAAGATTTGTGCGCCAGGAGATAGAAAAAACAAGTGGTAATCATTTGTCTATTGGAGCCGGTGATAGTCATAGTGATAATGATTTTCTTAAGGAATGTGACTTTCAAATGATCCCTTCGAATAGTCAGCTAGCGACTTTACTTGGAAATGCCCATGATGCCGTTAGTGAATGAAAATATAGCTAATTTTAGTGGGAGCTATGCTCCCAGCGATTGTTTGTTTTTGATGAAACCTCTGGGATTAGCATCTAAAAGAATTTTCGATGATGTTAGTGCAAAAGAGCGTTTGATTCAAACAGGGCAGGCACATTACTCCCAAATGCTTTCTTTAGAAGAAGCGCCAACAACTGAGTATTTTGATTTTTTTGAGCAGGCAATGCTGTCTTATGGTGAACGTTTTGCTAAAGACATTGTTACGTTAGCCCAACGAATATACGCACGTAGAGGAAAAACTGTTACTTTAGTATCATTGGCACGTGCAGGCACGCCAATTGGTGTGTTGTTACATCGACGTATGCAAGCCATGGGCTGCGATAGTCGGCATTATTCAGTTTCAATTGTGCGTGATCGGGGGATTGATGAAAATGCGTTAAAATATATTGTGCATAATGAGGGGCGTGCACCAGAATCAATCGTGTTTGTCGATGGTTGGACGGCAAAAGGAATGATTGGTCGTGAATTAAAGCAAGCCATCAATTCATGGAACAAACGTTATGCACAATGGCAACTACCAAATGAATTATTTGTTGTCGCTGATATCGGTGGAACGGCTGATGTTGCTGCAACTCAGGATGATTATTTGATTCCATCAGGAATTCTTAATGCGGTGGTGTCAGGTTTGGTTTCCAGGTCAATATTGAATCATGAAATAGGGTTGGATGAATTTCATGGTTGTATTTACTACGATACCTTGCAGTCGATGGATAAAACTCATGAGTTTATAACTCGTATTGATAACCTGGCAGCTGTGTATAATAACGTTGAAACAGACGGTTATATTGCCGATCCGCAGCTTTTTCAATCTATGGTAGTTGATCTTTGGCAAGTACAAAAAGACTATCGTGTATCAGATGTTAACCGGATAAAACCAGGGATTGCAGAGGCCACCCGTGTTTTGTTGCGGCGTGTGCCAGATGTAGTATTGGTGAAGGATAAAGGTGCTGCCGATGTGGCGCATTTAATGTTGCTAGCCACGGAAAAAAATGTACCGGTGGTTGAGCGACCACAACAAATTTTTAGTGTTATTTCTTTGATTAAGGATGTAACCTGATGGGTACACAAGAAGAAAATATTATTAAGTCTGATATACCTATGTATTATCGGTTGGGTGCTACGCTTTATGTGCCGGCAACCAGAGATGATTTAACGCAAATTGTGGTAGGAGAAAAATTAGCTACGGTACGTTCAATTGTATTATGTACAGAAGATGCGGTGCGTGAGGATGATTTGCCTCAGTGTTATCGCAATATAAGCGCAGCGTTGTGTCAATCATTACGAGAAAACTTATTACTTTTTATTCGCCCCAGGTCTCCTCAAGTATTAGAACAACTATTGCAAATTCCAGGTATTAGCAACATCAGTGGCTTTGTATTGCCTAAAATAAGTTTTAAAAATATTACAACCTATCGTGCAATATTAAGTCGTTATCCACAGTTCGGAATTATGCCAACGCTTGAAACTGAGATTGCTTTTTGTCGTGATAAGATCCGTCAGTTTGGCCGTGATTTAGGTGGTTTTAGTAATCAATTGGTTTGTGTTCGTATCGGTGGTAACGATCTGATGGGGCTGCTTGGTATTCGACACCCAGAACACTATACTATTTATGACACCCCAATACGTAGCGTGATTGATGACATCATTTTGGCCTTGCGGCCAAATGGTATCAATGTATCAGCACCTGTATTTGATTATATTGATAAACCAGACCTTTTAGCCCAAGAAGTTTCTTTTGATCAGGCCAGAGGGTTTATGGCTAAAACAGCCATACATCCTAGTCAAATATCTATTATTGAAGATGGCTTGCGTGGTTGTGATGAGCACCGGAAAGTTGCTCTAAAGGTACTGGATAAAGAATCTGCTGCTGTATTTCAAATGCATGGCGGTATGTGTGAATCAACTACTCACCGAGAATGGGCGCAGCGTATTATGTTTGCTGAAGGTAGTCGTTAAGGAGTATGCATGGAATAAATACTGCGCTAGTTGCCTAATTTATTCCATGCACGTTCCTAATTATTTTTGCGCCATGTGGCAACATCAGAACCTGTAATTGATACTTCCTTAATAGCCTTACTATTATCGAAATCAATTTGTTGGCCAGCGTTAATATCCTGTGTTAGTGCTCCGATATTTATGCTTACTTGTCCGTCAGAAATAGCAATACGGTTACCAGTAGTCAATTTCTCAAGACTAAAGTGTGTAGCTGTAGCAGTTACATTGATACTACCGCTGGTTATCTTTAATTCTTCATTGTTAATTTCAAAGTAAGCATTACCATGAAGTAATTCAACGCTAAGTGGTTTACTATTGGTAACTGTCATTGCGCTATTACTATCAAGATCAATGAGAATGTCAGGTGTTACAGAAATATTCAGCGTATAAGTTTCTTTGTTCTCATAAAGCTGGGTTGATTGTGGTGCTGGCAGGATAAAAATCACACCACTGGTCAAAGCGGCCAGCGCAGCAGTGATAAAAGGAATTCGGTATTTCTTGAAATTAGATGTGGGGGTGTCGGTCATATTTGATTACTCGGTTGGATCAGTAATAAAGCCAATTCTTGCCATACCTGCCGTGGCAGCGATACTCATGACACGTGCGACATGTTCGTAATGGGCTAGTTTATCTGCGCGGATATGTAATTCAGTTTCTGGTGCCGCAGCAACAGTTTCGGTAAATTGAGGTGCTAGTTGTTCTAGTCTAATTTGGTCACCGTTCCAGAATATGCTGCCATCAATACGGATAGCTAATTCAATATGTTCAGGCTGGGTTAAATTTGCCTCACTGGAGGCTTTAGGTAAATCAACCTTCACTGAGTGCGTAAGTAGCGGTGCAGTAATCATAAAAATAATTAATAACACCAGCATGACATCAATCAGTGGAACCATATTAATTTCGGCCATTGCTGTTTGACGGCCACTATCTTTCATACTGCCAAATGCCATTATTGATCACCTTTGATTGGTGCGGGTGCTGTGTTGGATGCGTTAGTAGTGTTAGTAGCAGATGATTGTGCTGGTGTCGAATTGACTGAGGTGTAACTTTTGTCGTCTACCGTTAGTAGTACAAACAGGTCATGAGCAAAGGCATCTAAACGTGCTATCCAAATACGGTTGCGTCTAACAAAGGTGTTATAGGCCAGTACTGCTGGAATAGCGACGGCTAACCCGAGTGCGGTCATAATTAGTGCTTCGCCAACTGGCCCAGCTATTTTGTCTAGCGTACCTTGACCAGAAAGCCCGATTTGAATTAGTGCATGGTAAATTCCCCATACGGTTCCTAATAAACCGATATAAGGTGCTGCTGAACCAGCCGAGGCAATTAATGTTAGTCCGTTTTCAACACGGGTGGATTCTTTATCAATGCCATTACGTAATGCGCGGGTAAGAAACTCACTAGTTCCTCCGGCTGCTGCTAGTCTTTGTGAACTGTACTTTTTTGAATTAGCCGCTGCGTCAATGCCTAATTTTGCTAATTGTGCAAAAGCGTTATTTGGTTCTGATGTTTTACTTTCGAAGGCCACATTTACAGATTGTAGCGAGTCAACACTCCAGAAATGTTCTAGAAAAGCTTTGGCTCGTCGTTTTGCGACAAAATCACTAATACTTTTAGTGATTATCAGATACCAGCTTGATATTGATAATGAAAGTAATAGCGCCAACACGCTGATGCCGACAGCATCAATTTGCGCAAGAAAGCTAGCAAAACTAAGTTCATTTTCCATTTAATTAATTTCCTTGCAGTACAAAGTTAAAAGGTTGTAGTGCGATGGCACGCATTGGTTGGCCGTCGCGCAGAGGGGGTTGGCATTGCCAGCTTTTTACTGTTTCCAGTGCTGCATTATCCAGGCGTGCATAACCGCTGCTACTAATCACCTCTGCTTTGTCTATTTGACCAGTTTCATCAAGTTCTACTCGTAGTACCAGTTTTCCCTCTTCACCCATACGGCGTGAGAGAGGAGGGTAGTTAGGTGCACTTAATTTTGGACAAGAAACTGATAGTTCTGAAGTAAGTGTGACTGGGCCGGTTTGCATTTGTGTCGGCCTAGTGACAACTTCAGGTTCAGGTATTTGATCAATTTCAGGTTCCAATACAGGTTCTGGCTCGGGTGGTGGAGGTGCAACTGCCGGTTCATCAGGTAATGCAGGCGCTTTAGATACCAAACGTGGTTGTTTAGGTTTTGGCTCAGGCTTTTTTATTGGTTGTAGTTTCGCCGGTGGTGGTTCAGGTGTTTTTTTTGGAGTGGTTTCTGGTACTGGCGCAGTAATGAAGTCAGCAAATAATGTTACCGTTTGTTCTGGAAGTGGAGTTGTTTTCTGTTGCCATAACCCATAAAACAAAGCAGCATGGATAGCCACGACAAAAGACAGGATTGGTAAAGAAAGCGATTTTCGTCGTGTACCAATGTACCCAATATTATTTAAGGATAATGATTGCATTACAAAAGCGTTTAGCTAACTAAGAAAGCGGTTAAATCTAAAGGGTTCAATATCTTCTCGGTATAAATCCAGGTGTAGTTTACTTTTCAATGCAGGCGATAATAACGCAAACGATAATAATTATCAATATCAATCAAGTATCTTTTATTTGTCCTCAATTTGTAACTTTGCTTAGTTACACCTAGATTTTGCAGGATCTAGGTTACAATAATTGCTGCAATATCATTGCCTCGTCCCTTAAGGTAGGGTGCGTTTTACGCACCAATGTTATAAACGGTGCATAGAATGCACCCTACGTAAGAGTAAGTCGCTGAAACAAGCGACTATAAAAACGCAACTGTGACCGCGCGAAGTATATACATTATTTTTTAAATACCATCTATTAATATGACAAATTCAATTCCTAAACCTAGATTGCGGCGGCGTTTAGTATGCATGATTTATGAGTTTTTTCTGCTACTCGCAGTGCTGTTCATTTCTAGTGCTTTTTTTCACTTATTTGCTGACCCAAATACTGCTTATTTTCGCTCGTTACATCAGTTTTATTTGCTGTTTGTAATGGGAACCTATTTTATCTGGTTCTGGACTCATGCTGGACAAACACTGGCCATGCAAACCTGGAAAATGCGGGTAGTGACGCTTGAGGGAAATAGACTGGATACAAAACAGGCAATTACACGTTACCTGGTAGCTGTTGTGGGAGTGTTTCTCTTTGGCATCGGAATTTTATGGGCACTTTTTGATCGTGATCGTCAGTTCTTACATGATCGATTGGCTGGCACTCAAATTGTTAGTGTTGAGAACTAGAATTTAGGGACGAGGAAATAATAGTTTGTCCAATTTAGGCGAAGTTATTTTGCTTTGATTTGAGGCGGTCCGTAGGGCGCATAGTTATTCTATGTAACTGGAGGATCAACGAAAGATCAGAGTAAAAGGGCAGGTCTAAATGGATAAAGTATTATTGCCTAGTACCTTAGGAACGTGCATGAAATAAATTAGGCAACTAGCGCAGTATTTAC
>JAJFJL010000057.1 GCA_021774055.1 Nitrosomonas sp.
GCTAAACATGCGTCTGATATAATCTAAAATCTCATCACCAATTTGGCCTACACGGCCACTACGTTCTGAGATTTTTTGCATATCGCGTTTTAAATGCGCCCAGCAAAACTGCCTGAGAATAGTTTTAAAACAATTATAAGAAGAGCATCTGTCAGTGGTTAAAATACCCGCAAACTTCTCGCCCAATAAGGCTTTAGCCGCTTCCATAGAACGTGATGCGTGAATAATAAACACCGCAACCATCATCGTAGCTGCTAACCACATCCACATTCTATTGCCTTGCTGTTTATGCCCTGTTTCATCCGCATTTACAGACCCTTTATATTCTTGGATATAAACTTTAGCCTCTTCAACGGGCGCCTCCAAAGCGGTGCTTACCGTTTCTTCGGCATTAGAAATACTTCCAAGACTAACTGGCAAATTAAAAATATCGTCAAAAATGAGTTGAGTTGAACGTCTGCTTAAATAATAATCGCCAGTAAGAATAGCGATTGTTGCGGTTGCTCGCGGGGCTAAAAAAGAAGTAGATACACCAAAAGGTAATTCACCGCAATACAATGTCCCGCAGTCATTGCAAGACCCATAAATTTGCTGATATTCAGTTACAATTGGCTTGATTTCAGGTAACTCGAATTGCTGATGGCGTTTAATTTTGTCAGTATTAGCTTCAATGTGACCACCACATTCACAAGTTGATTTAGGTAAACAAACTACCGTATTATCTACTTCTTCTGGTGGTAATAACTTGCGTCCCTTTCCTTCATGACCCTTTTGTGCGCCTTGTTTTAAAGTGTTACTTTTACCTGCACCATGATATTTCTTTTTTGGCTTTTTCGTTTTGAATAAATCTGAGGATGGTGCTTTTGAAGAATTGCTCGAATTGGTGTTTAACTTTTCCTTTAAATCTGCTATTTCTGAAATTAAAGCTAATTCCTTTTTTTGAAATTCAGACGAACGATCCCACAACACGTTAATAATTTTTTGCGCTTTTTTAAGAGTTTTAGGTTGTGGCCTGGATTTGTTGAAGTCGAATTTCATAATCGCAATTCTCTTGCAATCTAAAAATTATTGCAAATTTCAGAGGGGGGGGGGTAGGTGAACGGTTACGAAATTCTTGCGCTCAGGTGTGATTGTCAGCGGTCGACTCCAACCCACAAAGCTTGGTGTACCGCAAGGTAGCCCAGTTTCCCCGATACTCAGCAATATTTTGCTTGACTTGTTGGATAAGGAGCTGGAAGCCAGAGGACATAAATTCATCCGTTACGCTGATGATGTGGCGATATTCGTCAAGTCGAAGCGAGCAGGTGAACGCGTTCTGGATAGTGTGAGCCGATATCTTGAAACAAAACTCAAGGTAAAAGTGAATCAGAGGAAAAGTAAAGTCAGCTTAGTGAAAGAAAGTTCAGTGCTGGGATTTAAAATCCATTGTAAGAAACTGCGAACGCTGGATAGTAAAGTGAAAGTGTTCAAGCAGGCGTTAAAACAGATCACCAGACGATGTCCAGGTATATCCATAAGGTCAAGAATTTACCGCTTGAAACAATATATTCAAGGGTGGATGGCACATTATGGGTGTGGGCTGAAGTACAATGATGCTGTTGCGTTTGATGGGTGGATTAGAAGGCGACTGAGAATGTGTTATTGGAAACAGTGGCGCAAACCCAGACGAAGAATTCGAGAGCTGATCAAGTTAGGTGTTCATAAACGAGAAGCCATTAATATGGGCTTATCGCGCAAGAGCTACTGGCGACTTTCTAAAACATTAGCTACGAATGCAGGATTAAATAACGAACATTTCGATAACATGGGACTTATCTCCATGTGCACGCTATGGTGCAACATTCATCATCCGGTCACGACCCGATAGGCACTTGTATGTGAATTCGATTTGCCCGAGAAACATCTCAGCTAATACCTGGCCAGGCGCCGTATACGGACCCGTATGTACGGTGCTGTGGGGGGGGCTACTTTGAGTAGCTTCCTATCCCGATTATGTGAGGAGTACATTTTTTGCAAATGACTAAACATCACAAGGAATTACACTACAAGAATTTGCTTTAATCTTGACAACATCACCCGATTGCATTTGAAATTCAAAAACTCCTTTATCCAGTATTTCTAAACTATTGATCCAATCAGATGGACCCCAGGGATTTACCATCGGCATTTGAATATCAAGGACATCTTCAAATATAACTTTTCCTTTGAACCCATACCCGGAAATGCTCCACTCACACTTGTTGTTTTTCCAGTCGATAAATACTGACTTGAGTTCAGCATCATGAATATCAATATCTTTGATACTCTCTTTACTCATATCTGTGTCACACATAACAGTGATATATACATAATCCACTTTTCATAATTTATACAACATTCAATCTTTCATTGAAATATAACATATATCCTACACAACAAATTGTTCCATATAAAAAACTTTATTCTTTGGAAACATCAATAATGACTCCACTGAGAAATAAAATTTACTCTATAAAACAATTTGTTGAGTATTATATGTACGATTACTTACAGGACCTAGGTATCAACCTATTATCTCCTAAACCGCTCAAACAAATCTAAATGCCACGGACGTACGGCGATCACGGCAGTAGTGTTTGATCGTTCTTTAAATTCAAGTTTACGATCATCTTTTACCAGATTTTCAAATTCCAGTGCTAGACGTTGAAACCTCTGATTAATAACTTTCAAGGAATGAACCGACAGCATACCGTTTAAGACGATACGCATTTCTCCATCTTGGTCAAAACGTGATTTAAAGAATTCAGATTGTACTTTTTCCTCAAAGAATTGCTGAATTGGGCCATTCTTGCGCCAATTAAAATTTCTAGATAACCGCATCCGAATTTTGTTATTTGGTAATAACTCAATTAATCCTAAGTGATCAAGCTTGGTTAATAATTGTATTCCTTCATGTGCTTCAATGGTGTAGTCCGCAATAATTTGCTGGTATGAAAAATGATTCAATAACAGAAAAGCAACCAGCAATAATTTGGTGTCCGCGACCAATTGTTTTTCTTGTTGCTCTGTCAATTGATCAATGTTGTGCTGACGTTCTTCAGCTTGATGAATAAGCTCACTTAAGTCCATCCCGATTAAGTCACAAATTTGTTGTAAGCGCTTCAAACTAAAATCACCGCCCGCAAAACAGCGCTTAATACTGGATTCAGAAAGACCTAGTTGCAGGGAAATATCTGCATAAGTCAAATTTTGTTGTTTAAGTGCTACTTTAAGTGCCGCCACAATGTCTCTTATCATAATTCCCACCTAAGTATTGGCATATGATACCTTAAGGCCATCAATATTAGTCTTCAGTAGTTTTAGTTGCGCATTACGCTTCTTTCGGTGAAACTCCACTTCGTCAGTTAATTTGAAACAGGAGAAGATGTTATGCCTTTTATAAAACGTTTATTTACTACAATTTATTCTCGTATTGACCATACCGTCACGCAAATTGAGAATCATGATGCCATTATTCAAGCGGCACTTAAAGATACAAGGCGTGCATTGGTTCAAGCCAAAATACATTTGACCAAGGTGCGTGCAGATGGTCAAAAGCTTACTGAACAATTAAACGCACTTGTGATTGCCGAACAGCAATGGAAACAACGTGCAAAAGATATGGCAGCAAAAGATGAAATAACTGCGCTTGCATGTGTTGAGCGACGCCGTAAATGTATGCAGCAAATACAAGCAATAAAGTCCGCACAAGTGCAACATCAGGCCATAGAAATGCCATTAGTTGATGATATTAACAAACTGGAACAACATCTAGATGAAATTTCTCGACAACGTCATTTGATGCAAGCCAGGCAATCAACTGCCAATGCATTATCTAACACACAAAATATGGATTGGAATGGAGGATACGACATTAATGCACTATTTGAGCGCTGGCAGATAAAGATTGCTGAATCAGAAACTACCGTAGGTAAATTTAATGCAATAGATCCCTTGGAAAAGCAATTTTTAGATGAAGAAGAGCAAGACAGCTTGCATGCTGAATTACAAACAATAATAGGAGAGCAGTCATGATCTCACCAAGCCAATTATCTGATAAAGCAGATCCGATAGATACGAGTGATACAACACGATTTGCTTTTGTTCGATCACTTCTAACTTACACTTCATTATCAAAATTATTACGTCTTATTGGTGCAGCAACCTTAATTATCGCGATTTATATTTTTTTGTTCCAAGGATGGAGCAGTGGTAACGATATTGAGCGTTATCTAATTATGTTGGCTCAAACATTGTTATTAGCATTGATTGGATTTGTTTGTAGCCGTTGGTTAAATGAAAATAAAAGTGCACGTTTGTTGCTTGGTTTAGCCCTATTTAGTGTGCCCGTAAACTTTGCCATACTTGCTGCTATGCTTTATTCCCAGGTTCAATGGGATGTTGGAATAAATAATTATCCTGACTTCGCCAGTTGGTCAAGCGACTCATTAATAAGCGCACTGGTTACTATGTCAATCGGCTGGTTACTGCTAACCCCAGTTATTTTCATTGGTTTTATGGTTCTTGCTAGAAAGTCAGCTATTCGGCTATCGTTAATATTTATGTTAAGTAATGCAGCTATTTTACTTCCGATACGTAATGCAGAAACAATAAGTATCTTTCTCATATTGTTAACAGTAATTATATTACAACAGCTTAGCGTTAAGTTTAGTAAGGATATCTCATTACGCACCTTAGAAGGACGTTTTGCCCGTACTATATTGTTTTTACCTATTATTATCATTGTAGGACGCACCTTTTATCTTTATGCGCCAGATATTCTGATGTTTACTGTAATCGCTGGCCTTTCATATGTAATATTTCGGCAGCTTGCTATGGATAAAGGCTTTTCATTAAAATTTTGTGTTGCAATGGAATGCTTAGGGGTGCTTTCTGCGGGTTGTATTGCAATGGGTCTAACGTTGTTAATTAATAGCCAGCATATTATTTCTGATATGGGGTTAGTCTTGTTGTTAACTTTATGTTTTGCAGCATTAGTAATAGAGATTTCATTACGCGCCAGTGCAGGAGGTGCAGGGTACCGGAGATTAGCTGTAATAACTATAGTAATTGGAATGCTGAGCAATTTATTCTTATTACCTAGTGTAGTTACTGCAGGCATAAGCTTAGCGACAGGAATTATTATGCTTATATATGGTTACTCAACACAGCAACGTATAACATTTATCCTCGGTTTATTTACAATATTAATTGGGCTTAGTTATCAAGTAAGTTATGTAATGACTGTTTTTAACCTTGGCAGTTGGATCAGCCTTTCACTTTTAGGTGTTAGTGCTATATTTATTGCTTCAGTATTAGAGCGACATGGTTTAGCGATTCGTACACGTATGGTTAATTGGCAACACGACTTTAAATCATGGGAGTATTAAATGACACCTAGATCCTACAAGCACCTGTAGGATCTAGATGTTAGATTGCATATTGCAGTATTTAAGCATTACGGAAACGAGAGCGTTTAACAAGCAATATTGTTAATAGCGGCAATACAAAACCAATAATAGTTACCACAATTAACAATTGCCCTAGTTCACTATAATCAGCCGGAATAACTACTTGTCCAGTACTAGGATCCTTTACTTCACGGGTAACTTCATAAAACTGGTTTAAATATTTAGTGCCAAGTTGTGAAGCTGATAAAGCAAGATTAGTAAATGATGCCATTACAGCAAAAAAAGTAGCTTTTAATTTTTCTGGTGCTGAATTAGCAATCCATGCCAGCATTGGGATCATGGCGATTTGTCCTAATGGTGATTCTAGTGCTGTATCAACCAAAGCAATAAAACGTGCATCAACAACACCTCCGGTTACAGAAGCAGTCCATTCGTGGAAGCCAAAAAACATACCAACAATTGGGAATGACAGCAAGGTACCTGCAATCGTTAGAAAACCAATAATATAAGCGATCGACTTCTCCGCCATAAAACGACGAAAAATAAACATACCGGCTAATGTTAATACCGCACCAACTAATGATAATTTAGCTAAAAATTGCTGATCAAAAACTAGCACATCAATCATCCACCAAGTTGATCCTGCACCTGGGCCTGGCAAGGCACGAAAAACAAATATCAATACAGCGGTACCAACTAATACATTACGTGCTTCAGGTTCTAATTCACCAACTAACTTCCACATTAAAAACAGCACGATCGTCATGGATAGACAGAAAATAATTTCTTCACCACCAGGAATTCTGCTTAAACCAATACTTAATGACATCACGGTAAAGACCAATCCGCCACCTAATATCCACCAATTAATTGGCGGTGATTCAGTGTGAATGCCCAACAACTTGATGATTTCATCCTTATCATGACCTAGTGCTTTAAATCTTAATACCTCGCGTCGATGTAACCACGCAGCAAACACCACGCCAAAAATTGAAACTAAAGGAATAATCAAAGCAAGTTGATAAATAAATAGATAAACAGCGGCTTTTTCATCTTCTGGCAAAATAGCTGCGTCACGTAACACATAAACGTTAACTAGTGAAACCAAGATGCCACCACTAATAATAGCTACCCGGCCTAAGGTTTGCATCGTCACATGCATTTGTTTACGTAGCTCTGGTGCTAGCTTTTGTCCTTCGTCATCAACACGTGGCACTGCCTCAACTGTCATTGCATCAGCGACTACATCCTGCAATACATAACCAATTGGGGCCAACAGTGCAGCAGTTACATACCAGGTTTCTACCGCTGCTATTTCAGCCATTTCATCGGTATAACCAAGTAGGCCGATCATGATCAATAAACTTAAGGTAATTAAACCTGCCCCCATATACACCAGCACAGATTTCCAATTCCAAACCAAATCAACCAGATGACCAAGTGGCATTTTTAATGCCCATGGCAGCATCATCCAGAAGCCTAGCATAGCTAGAAATTCAGCAGAAAGTCCTAAGTATTCTTTAACATAGAAAGTTCCTACAATTGCGGTTAAACCAGAAATTCCAGCCGCCATATAAACCATAAGTGGTGGCAAATAAGAAAGTCGCATCTCTTTTCCAAGAGAAATAATATTGGCATTAAACCAATCAATTGATCTATTAATTAAGCCAACAGCTGGTGGTATTTTGGTCATTACATTAATTTTAAATAAAAAGGTTGAAGAAATAAAACAGATAACAACATAATTGGACAGGTAGTTGTTAGGAGAGCGTTATGAAGTATATATTTTCAAAAAAATTAATTTGGAAATAGTGTAGGTTGGGGAGAGGAACGAACCCCAACAAAAGAGCGTAATAATTAAACCTAGATCCTGCAAGTAATCGTGCATATACTTCACACGGTCATGGTTTCATAGAGTGAATCTTATTCTGTGCAGAATACTTATTGATATTCCCAAAGAATAAGGTTTGCTATATGGAACAATCTGTTGTGCAGTATGTGTGCGATCACTTGCAGGATCTAGGTATTAATCTTATTTTGTCTGATAACAATTTTGGAAAAAGGTAGGTTTAATTCTGTTGGGGTTCGTGCCTCTCCCCAACCTACTTTATTCCTAAGAATCAATTCCTGCGCAATCGTCACTAATCCAACGACCACTACTCTCAGTTGTTATGTTCATTGCTTTTCCTTGTGCATCACTATCAAACGATGTTTTTGCAGTGAAATTCTCTGAGCTAGAAAAAACACCTTCCGCAGTTCCTTTTCCACTAAACTGAGGATTTTCACAAACTAAATCTACTTTATATTTATTTTCGTTTCTAGTCGAATTCTCAATCACACAGCCTGATTGATTTTCATAAAAATAGCTTGGTATTTCTTGATTCGCCATTTCTTTAGTAATACATACCTTTGAAGTAGTTGCACCATTATCAATTTGCGGTATTTCTAAACCATGTTGTTCTGCTAAAACAGCTATTTGTTGCATTTGTTCTGGAGATAAACGAGGTATTGCCGCTAATAAATCTGATTTTGTTGTTATTTCCCACAATCCAGGTTTGATACTGTTTTCCGCAAAACTAATCGCAGGGATTAGCATTAATAAAAAAACTGAAATAATAATTTTATTCATTTATTTTCCTAAGTTATTACCTGGATCCTGCGAATGATCATGTATATAGTGTGCAACAAATTGTTTCATAGAGTGAATTTTATTCTGCATGGAATACTTATTGATATTCCTAAAGAATAAAGTTTGCTATATGGAACAATCTGTTGTGCAAAATGTGTATGATCATTTGCAGGATCTAGGTATTATTAAGTATTCGTTAATTTCTGTCGGTAAGTTTCAAACAAACAAATTCCAGCACTAACCGAAACATTAAGGCTCTCAATGCTACCCAACATAGGAATACGAATCAATTGATCACATGTTTCACGTGTTAATCGTCGCAACCCTTCACCCTCTGCTCCTAGCACCCAAGCAATAGATTCTGGCAATTTCACAGAATCAAGGCTGTTATCTGCATCCTCAGCTGTACCAACAATCCATATTCCTTGTTGTTTTAATAATCTCAAGGTACGCGCTAAATTAGTAACCGGAATAACAGCTACCGTATCTGCTGCGCCACTTGCTACTTTATGCACTGTAGCTGTCAAGCCAACCGCACGATCTTTAGGAACAATAACCGCATGTACTCCGAAAGCATCTGCCACTCGTAAGCAAGCACCCAAGTTATGCGGGTCCTGGATGCCATCTAAAACCAACAAACGTGCTGGTTCGGTAAGTGTTTCTAGAACATCCTCAATATCCACATGACTACGTGTGATATCAATATTAGCAGTCACCCCTTGGTGACGACTATTTCCTGCCATACTGTTCAACCTGGCTTGATCACAAGTAATCAAGCGAACACTCTGAACTTGTGCCAGCTTAGTTAAATCACGTGCACGTTGATCATGACGATTTGCGTCAATAAATATTTCTTTGATACTATCTGGATTCTGCCGTAATCTACTAATAACCGCATGAAAACCAAATATAAAGCGAGAGTTGGACATATTTTGTTAATACCTTGTCAGTAATAAAAAATGACACCCTTCATATCATACCTAAGGTGCATTCCATGCACCATTTATAACGTTGGTGCGTAAAACGCACCCTACCTTAGGGACGAGGAAATAATAATTTGTCCATTTAGACTTGTCCTTTTACTCTGATTTTTCGTTGATCCTCCGGTTACATAGAATAACTATGCGCCCTACGGACCGCCTCAAATCAGAGCAAAATGACTTTGCCTAAATGGATAAATTATTATTGCCTAGTACCTTAAATGTAAACCGAATAATGAAGGATGCTAAAACTATTACTTCGATTTCTTGCGACGTTTCTTGCCTGATTTGACAGACGAACTGGAGTCTGTTGATTTTTTATTGTCCGCTAGTATGAAGTCGATTTTACTAGTTTCTAAATTTACCTGTACCAATTTGACGCGCAATTTATCACCCAAACGGTATTGCTTACCACTACGTTCACCTTGCAATTGATGCTTAGTAGCATCAAAATTAAAATAATCACTTGGTAATTCAGAAATATGTATTAATCCTTCAACATAAATATCATCCAGTGCAACAAACAAACCAAATCCAGTAACGCTACTAATTACCGCATCAAAGCACTCGCCAATTTTATCCTGCATATAGAAACATTTTAACCAAGCAGTGACATCACGAGTAGCTTCATCAGCACGACGCTCAGTTTGTGAGCAATGTGTACCTAAAGCGTACCAATCACCTGGTGAATACGTTTTATTATTTAAGATTGCTTTGATGGAACGATGAATTAATAAATCAGGGTAACGTCGAATCGGGGAAGTGAAGTGAGTGTAGGCCTCATAAGCCAGGCCGAAATGACCAGCATTATCTGGGCTATAGACTGCTTGACGCAGCGATCGTAGCATCACTGTTTGTAATAATTGCGCATCTGGACGATCTTTGATTTTATTTAATACATTGGCATAATGCTTCGCGTGAGGATCATCTCCTCCTCTAAGCTGCAAACCAAACTCTTTAAGAAAATCACGTAACTTGGTCAATTTTTCTGTCGTTGGACCTTCATGAATACGATACATAGCCGGCTGTTGATGCTGCTGTAAAAGATTTGAAGCGCATACATTAGCTGCCAACATACATTCTTCAATCAACCGGTGTGCATCATTGCGATGCACTGGAATGATTTTTTCGATTTTACCTTGATCGTTAAAAACCATCTTAGTTTCTGTGGTTTCAAAATCAATTGCACCACGTTTTTTACGTGCTTTTAGCAATACACTGTAGAGCCTATTCAACAATTGTATCGAAGGTAAAAGTTTGGCATATTGTTTAGCCTCTTTACCCTCTGTATTCGCCAACATTGCCGCCACTTTGTTATAAGTCAAGCGCGCATGAGAATGCATAACTGCCGAATAGAAACGATAACCAAGTTGATCCCCGTTTGACTTTAGCTGTATCTCACAAACCATGCACAACCGATCTCTTTTTGGCTTAAGTGAACATAAGCCATTAGAAAGACTCTCTGGCAGCATTGGAATAACTCTTCTGGGAAAATACACCGAATTGCCACGTTCTAATGCCGCCTTATCAAGTACATCATCATTACGAACATAATGACTAACATCTGCAATTGCAACAATTAATTTATAACCACCTTTAATACGTTCACAATACACTGCATCATCAAAATCACGAGCAGTCTCATCATCAATGGTAATCAGTGGCAAATGACGAATATCCTCTCTTCCTTCGTGTTCTTTTTTCAATACTCTATTTGGAAATTTCGCAGCAAGATCTTTAACCTCAGATGAAAATTCACAAGGTAAATCATGTTTACGTAAGGCAATTTCAATTTCCATTCCTGAAGCAGTGTAATCACCTAAAATCTCAACAACATGACCAATAGGCTTCGCCTTTTTACTTGGCTGTTGAATAATTTCAATAATAACTACTTGTCCTTCTTTGGCACGCATTGATTTTTCATTAGGAATCAGAAAATCTTGACTAATCCGTCGATTCTCTGCCGTTACCAATAAAATTCCATGATCGGCATGTAATCGCCCAATCAGTTTCTTATTAGCTCGTGTCAACACTTCAACCACACAACCTTCTTTACGTCCACGCCGATCCACACCAACTTCACGCGCCATTACCTGGTCACCATGTAATACTTTGCGCATTTCCTTCGGGCTAAGGAATAAATCAGTAGCCTTGTCATCTGGAATTAAAAAACCAAAACCATCAGCATGCCCTTGCACCACACCTTTAATCAATGCAAGCTTATCCGGTATACAAAAATCACCTTTACGATTACACATTATCTGACCTTCACGCACCATGGCAGAAAGTCGACGTTTAAAAAATTCTTGTTCCTCAGACGTAATGCCTAATAAATTTTGCAAAACTTTATCTGAAGCTGGAACCCCTTGATCTTCCAGAATTTGTAGAATATATTCTCGGCTTGGTAGCGGAGATTCATAATGTTTTTTCTCACGCTCAAGATAAGGGTCAAGATTGCGCAGTTTGCGCTTTTTCTTAATTGACAAAACAGTTATTTCCTATAGAATTACGCACGCTTCGTCACCCAAACAGGGGGCGTATATTGCCCAGGTGGCGGAATTGGTAGACGCGCATGGTTCAGGTCCATGTGCCTTCGGGTGTGGAGGTTCGAGTCCTCTTCTGGCACCATTACAGCATTTCGCAATAGTGCAAAATAATCTCATCTAACACATTAAACCCCCGTGTTTATGCGGCATTAGCTTGTTTTTTTGCCACTCTTTTCACTACTCTAGTCTACACCAATCAACAGTAATCCAGTGCAATTTACGTTTATTTTACGGCATGGGATCGTATCGCAAAACGGCAAAAATAGGGTCAAGTCTTGTGACATAATATTAATTATTTTATATTTTTTAACAATTTTGCTAACTGTCGAAGAATGTTACTTAAATTTTTTTTCTCAAATTCATTAAACCACAGATAAGCTTATTATTTGTGGTTCAACAAGACCTGACTATTGTGTTTTAACGATTGTTAAACAAGCCAACATTTGAGAATATCTTATTGGTTAGCTATGATAACCAAGGTACCAGGTCCAATATTAATACATATTGATTATGCTATCCTCTAATTATTATAATATTACGACCTGACCTGACTACACTTAATTTTATTTTTTTCTAATTTTTTACGTTTTTCTCGGATCTAATTATTAACCAACCTATGCCATAAAGGACCAGCGAAAATATAAAAGCGAATGGTCCGGCTCCCATAAAGTGACCCACACCAAAAATACGAGAGTAAACAGGGGTTATTTTATTAGCCGTTGCATGATAAATACTCCAACGCGTATAGTCATCATCCCTTTTTTGTACTTTTATTTTCTGTGCATTCTCTCCTATTGTTTTAACTTCAAAACGAACATGCGTATATTCGTCTATTTCAATCTTCCCTTCATTTTTTTGCAAGAGAAATGTAAACGGTAATTTTTCATCGTCTGTATAGCCGCCTAGTTTTCCAAGTTGTTTTTCATGGTTCTTTACTTCTGATTGAGATGAAAGATATTTAATTTCTCCATTTTTATAGAATACCAACGCTTGTACAAAGCGTGGTGTGTCTCCTTGTGCTTGCCAATAAGATAAAGCATTTCCTCCAACCCACGAACCAGTAGTACAGCTAACCAAGAAAAATATTTTTGAATACATAATTATTCCGGTAATTTGTTTTAAAACTCTAGTTGTGTTCATATCCCACCGAGTATCAAGGAGTCGGCCAGCTTGAAATCGAAAAATTATGATGGAGCAGGCTGGCTGGTCGAGTAGACCGGCACCCATATTGAATTCACACCCAACAAATATTGTAGCCAAGCCCCTCTCAGAACCGTGCTTGCGCTATTTACGCACACGGCTCCTAAATAACACACTTTACCTCTAAGTTGACTTTATAGGCTATGCGTTGTAGTTTTGTTTCCCTGATTCTTCGTTTCTGTGAACGACTCGTGTGCCCTTAAAACGCTGTTGTTATTGTGACGGTCTTTCCTCCTGATGCATTACACATCTATCAACGGTACTACGCCATCATCCGACTTCCCAAGCAGCATCAGTTGTCCTTGCTTTATTAAGTACTCGACAAGAATTATTCTAATATTATCTATTGCTAAGAAATATCTAGAAAAACACTCTGTTTTTAATGTGCTGCACCGATTTTTGCGTGCAGTTATTTTATTAGAATATTTTTTGTCGAGTACTTGCAAGCACAAGCAGTGGCTGAAATTAATCATTGACGTAGGACAGGTCAATACGCTACTGCCTAATGTAAGTATTGCTGAAAACGATGCGCATTAGGTTCATTTGATGCATTGGTCTGATGTTATCATTGGACTTGGCAACTTTCGGTTGTATTTAAGGCTATTAGAGAAATTAGCTGGGCTCTAATTGCGAAACATAGATTGCCTTATATGCATTAAGCTTTAATTACTATAATTTGCAATAAGGTAATGTTTCTCAAAAATATATTAAATAATCTGGTAGTAGCTGCCTATAAGATTAAAGGCGGGTATACTAAAATTAAGGTCCGGCGTCAGTCGCTACTGATTTCAGTGGAACATTGGCGGACTCTTAAGAGAGCAAAAACCTATTCTATCAAAGAACCAGAAACACTTGATTGGATAGATAACTTTGAGCCCAATACATGCTATTTTGATATTGGAGCAAATATTGGTCAATATTCCTTGTATCCCGCAAAAAAATATGGAGAAAGCATACAAATATTTGCCTTCGAGCCGCAGAGTAATAATTATTACGCGCTCAATAAGAATATTTATATAAATAATCTGAGAAGGAGCATTCTATCTTATTGCATTGCGGTTTCTGGTCGCACTGAATTCTCAAAATTATATATACCAAAATTTATTCCTGGCGGGAACCGATCTCAGTTTGGTAAAGCAGATATTGGAAACATGAAAATATCTACTGCACATACGCAAGGTATGTTTGGTGTGACGTTAGATGATTTGTGTGCGAAGTGGGGGTTTCCATATCCTAACTATATTAAGATTGATGTTGATGGTATAGAAATTTCCATCCTAAAAGGCGCCAAGCATTTATTAACCCACCCTAATCTTAAGTCGGTCATTGTGGAATTGGGTACATTGCAGGAACAAAACGAAGCGGTTGCTTTGATGAAACAAGCTGGTCTTGAAGTGAAACATAAAACGACCAGGAACTGGGGTGAAACATGTTTTATATTTGAAAGAGTATAATTCTTACTTAATATACTTCGCACGGTCATAGTCTAGGTTTTATAGTGGGTCATTTTTGCCAATAGCAGCGTTACTGAAACAATTACATAGCCTAGCTATGCGCTTGTTTCAACGCCTTGTTCTTGACAAGAATTATCACACTATAAAATCCTAAACTATGACCGTGCGAAGTATATGTTGTTTTTTAAACTTATCTATCTGAGTGAACTGTTCGTGCTATGAAAACACTATTCTTCCTGCGTCATTATAACGATATTGATCATATTACTCCGGTCATTTTCAAGTGGGTAGATTCTGGTCATAGTTGTGATGTTGTGTTACTTGGGAAAAAAAAATTCATGCGGGATTATCGTATTGAGTTTCTGAGAAAACTCAATGGAGTGCGAGTTGTTCATATCCATGAACTATTACCTAGATTTGAGTTTATACGATGGCGATTACTAATGTTAATGTTGGTTCGTAGCTCACATGACTCTGTTTTTAGTCCATTAGTTAAATATTTTAACCGTGCATATGATTTCAAAAAACGTGAGCCGGTTTGGCAGCGTGTTACCAATTGCTTATTGAGCTATTGTTTTAAAGAAGGTGAGCAAGGTGTTGTTGCTTTTGATTGGATAGAAAGAAATTCATATATTTGCGTTGAATGGGTTGAAACATTCGTGTCTATGGCACGTAACATTGGTTTGGGCACAGTTTCTTTGCCACATGGTGATAGTCCTCATGCCAGTCAGTTGATACGGCGAGGCGAGTGGGTGCTTGAACCTGACACTTCATTCTCTGCAGCTGGAATATTCGATCGGGTGGTCGTGCCTAATGAGCTTTGTTCCGTGCGTTTTCGTTCTTTATTCGATAATCGCAAAATTGCTGTTTTGGGCTCGCCAAGATATTGTGATGAGTGGTTAACAAAGCTGGCTACGCTCTTGCCACCTTCACCATTACCCCAATCTGATAGTCGGCTCAAGGTAGTAATGTTCCTAAGGAAAGCAAACTATACAACTTTTTGGGAAGAAGTTGGGGAAGTTGTACATATGATAGCTGCTTTTCCGGATGTAGAACTGGCTATAAAACCGCATACACGTGGTGGCTGGAAACAATCCTTAACTAATGACGTTAAACTAAGACAGCTGCCAAATGTGTCTATGGTCGATGATGCCGTTCATTCAATTCATTTGTTGAATTGGGCGGATGTAATTATTGACCTTGCCACCTCAGTTGTATATGAAGCGGTTAAAGCAAGAAAACCTGTTATGGCGGCGGACTATCTGCATGCAGGCCGTTCTGCAACTGCTGTTTTTATGCCGGAGACTGAATTGCGATGTCGAGACGATGTGTATGAAAGGATTGCAGGGTTTTTGTCGAATGGTTGTGAAAATTATTATATCGAAGAACATCGCCAGCGCTTTTTGCAAGAAATGATGGATGTTGGTGGTGTTGATGTCTTAGATCGCTATGTTAAGCTGTTGGAGGATCAGGTACAAAGAACACAGCTGTCAAGCCTTTCGTCAAAGGGAAAAGAAAGTGAGAAAGAGATACGGGCTGACTAATGCGTGAATTGCTAATTAGATGCGCAATAATCATTTTTTGTCTTGGACTGTGGATTAAGGAGCTATACCTGTTTATTTTTCCGGTGCTTGTGTGCGCATGGATTGCGGATAATGGTTTGTTGAAACTCAAGCAAACGACTAAGGAACCATTAGTTCAGGCAATTCTTGTTTTGTGTATTGTATTGCTACTTGGCTTACTTTGGGGTGATTCTTATGAAGAAGGACGGCACAAATGGACGAAATACTTTATTTTATTACTTTTCATTCCTTTTTTGTCTCTCTTAAATAGGCAACGTTTGCCTTGGGTGATTGGTACATTAATTATTGGATATTTGGGGGTTTTATCCGCAGGAATTTATCAATGGATTGTAATGGGAGAGCCCGGCGTTCAGATCTTTAATATCTCTTATCTTGGTTTCTCAGCCATACTTGGGTTTAGTGTTATTTTAGCTATTTATTTTGCGTGCATTAGTCGTTCGATAAGTTTTAAAATATTACTTTTAGTTATTGCGTTTACATTACTATTTATTCAATTTAATCAAGGTGGCAGGGGGATTCTTATTGCAACACTAGGAACAATTCCATTGTTGATTTTTTTTATGTTTCGCGTAGAAACCAAAAAACTTATGAGTCTCTTAGTTTTATTGGTAGCAGTCATTACTGTATTTGTTTTCAGTAGCAGCGCACTTCAAGAACGTCTTAATTTTCTTAAGCAGGATATAGCGCAATTTCAGCAAGAAAATTACAGTACGAGCGTGGGGTATCGGCTTGCTATGTGGGACGTGGGTTTGAATGGGATTACAAAGCGACCTTTTCTCGGTTATGGTACGGGTAACACCGAACAATATTTTGACAATACTATTGATACATATAAAGGCGGGATATACAGGGATTTGCCAGAGTTTCATAGCACTTCCCACTATCATCATGATTGGATAGAAATAGGTATGCACTTGGGTATGCTTGGTATACTGGCTTTTGCATTCTTCTTGTGGAGCTGGTATAGGATATTTAGCGTGCAACAGCTTCCAATTCTAGGGGCAACTTTTGTCTGCTATATTTTTCTGGCAGGGTTGTCAGATACATTCATGCTTTATACTAGAATTCCGATTCTATTACTGGTTATCACAGCAGTAATTATCTGTTGGCAAAAAGAATGCTTTCAGCCAATGATTCAAGAAAAATGAAAAAACGCAAGCAACACGCAAATTATCATCATCCCCACACCTGCACGGGGATGACAATTTGTTCAGCGTTTCCCTTATATGCCGACTGTGGTCGTTATAACTCAGGTTAATGCCTTCCGTGATCTCTATCACGGTGTTTTTTATCATGGTGTCTCTTATCGTATTTTTTATCATGGTGCCTCTTGTCGTGTTTTCCTCGATGCTTATCATGACCATATTTATATTTTCCTCTGTCGTGGCGTCTTTCCTGATAATAATGATCATCATGATCTCTATGTGAGTCATAACGTCTATTCGAATAACTGCTGTGGTGTGGTACATAAACATCGTTGTACCAGTTTTCGCGTACAAAGTAGACAGGCTGATTGCACGCTTGATATCTATGGCAATGTTGATGCCAATTGTGAGAGTGGTTCGGTGGCACATGCAAATAGACTGGCGACTGATGCTCCCATTCATTTCTACCTACTTCTCTAATCAAAATAGGCTGAGGATTGATCAATTGAGGCCTTGGGTAATTATTGCCCAAATTTATTTGGCCATAGAAGCCAGGTTGGCCGATATTGATTGACAGACCGAAATCATTTGCTAAAGCCGATGTTGGAATGATATTCAGCAATATAGCAAGTAGAAAATATCTCATTTTGGTAGCCTCTGTTTATGATTCAATAGTTTTTTGATGGAAAGTTAATTAACATAATTATCGAGTTAGCAAAAATCGTTGTTTCACGATTAGGTAATGTGCTCTTGGGGAAATGTGTATTCTATACTTTTCATGTTCAAGAATGTGTCATTTTGAAATAATGTAAGAAAATGAGTTAAGTTTGCAAGCTAGAGTACGCTAGGAGGCTGTCCGAGAATAGTAATAGTAACGAGGGAGAACCATTTCACAAAGCACAAAGGGGGCGCCACATTTTGTTTCTATACGTTTATCTATTGCGTTTAATACATTATCTTACAGTTGGTTAAATCAACAATTACAGCATGATCTTTGGCAGATAGAACAACATCGTAAAGAACTACATGTTATCCAATTTTCTACGGCATAAATACATAACACTGCGCTACACCGCAAAACATCAAGCTGGCCGACCCCTTGATAGATTCGTTAATTCCAGATAATATGCTTGATACTTCACAGTAAAACTTGATCATTACAGCGCGACGCTGGGACGATCCCGCTTTCCAGCAGGCTTTTCTGTGTTTCAATACCCAGCACTACTGGCAGGATCATATCCTTGAGTTGCGCGAACAGATCGCACTGATGGGTGAGCCGTCATTGTGGCAATTATAAGTTGAATGTACCACCTGAAGCATTGCACTTAGAATTTGAACTCATCTACAACGCAGTCTTATGAAGGGAACATCATGAGGGTTACGGTAAAACAATTAAATGAATATCCATGGTTCATACGGCCTTTCTTCTGGAATCAAAAAAGAAAATACGGCGCAATTCTTCAGCCGGGTTTACTTTGGGCAAGAGTTCCAAAATTGTTTGCATCAGTTGCCATGCTTTATGGTGCGCTGGACAGAAAAAGTTCTCCATTAGATCCGGTGCTGCGTTCATTGGTTACGGTGCGAGTATCACAAATTAATTGGTGTCGTTTCTGTGTTGACATCAACTCCGCCACTCTGGCCAAACGATCCGGTTCTTTAGAAAAAGTAGAGAAACTTGAGCAGTGGAAGGAATGTGACCTCTTCGATGAGAAAGAGAGAGTAGTGCTTGAATACACCGAGGCAGTTACATATACAGATCAACATGTTACTGATGAATTGATGGATCGGTTAAAAGGTTTCTTTGATGATGACGGTGTTGTGGAGTTAACTGGGCTTATCGCTTTCCAGAATTTATCCAGTAAATTCAATAGTGCTCTAGATGTGCCTGCTCAAGGTTTTTGCAAGCTTCCAAATGATCATCCTAATGACAATTAAACGCCCCAATCAAACGCAGAAAAGAGTCAACGAGGGTTTTCCCACTTGGATGACTGTCTCTCTTGATAAAGGGGCTTCGATATCAGGGGTTACGAGGCATTATTAAAGTTTGACTGGCATAGCATCTCGAAAACTCAACCTTAAACAAGGCAAAGCAAGAGAAGCGCTAAAGCACGTTAATTTATGGCGCTATGCGTGTATCTTGATCACATTCACTTCTATATTCTATCAATAAATCAAGTAGGTCACAGATCAAGAGGTCAGCCAACTTGACCTTTATATGCTTCACTTCTTCGATCACCCCCATGAGCCGCTAGCTTAGTTGTCCGTGAGATCAAGCAACTAATTTTTTGATGAAACTCATTACCGCCATAAACCTCGCCACGTAGAGTTGCCTCTGTTATCAAGTTTTCTTGCTTAAAAATATTAAGCTTATCAAACATCTTGCGATAACTTTTACGACGTTTACGAGAATTGTCCCCCAAAGCTTTATACAGCGGATG
>JAJFJL010000058.1 GCA_021774055.1 Nitrosomonas sp.
GCTAATTGACTCAGAGCGTCCAGTAGTAAGCAATTTAGCAAGTTATGCTGGTCAGATAATTGATTCAGAGCGTCCAGTAGTAAACAATTTAGCAAGTAATGCTGGTCAGATAATTGATTCAGAGCGTCCAGTAGTAAACAATTTAGCAATTCAGGCTGGTCAGCTAATTAATTCAGAGCGTCCAGTAGTAAACAATTTAGCAATTCAGGCTGGTCAGCTAATTGATTCAGAGCGTCCAGTAGTAAGCAATTTAGCAATTCAGGCTGGTCAGCTAATTGATTCAGAGCGCCCAGTAGTAAACAATTTAGTAAGTCAGGCTGGTCAGCTAGTTGATTCAGAGCGCCCAGTAGCAAACAATTTAGCAAGTCAGGCTGGTCAGCTAATTGATTCAGAGCGTCCAGTAGTAAACAACTTAGCAAGTCAGGTTGGCCAGCCAATCGACTTTGAGCGTTCGGCTATAAACAATTTTACTAATTTTTTAGAAAATAATCGTTTGCAGCAAATTGGACCAAATGGTGCAATTGCAGCGGGTGAATTGTCACCATCTTTTGCTGATATTGGTAAAGTGTCTTTGCTTAGTGTTAGTGCAGCAGAACCAACATTACTTTCTTCATTGGATATAAATTCACATGCTGGGTTGAATAGTGCTGCTACGGTTCCTTCTTCTACTATGTCGACGGTAGCGGCTCATGATATCAATTTAGATATTCCAATTGGGCAGCCTAAATGGGATGGTGAGCTTTCTCAGAAAATAGTTTGGTTAACAAACCAACAACAGCAATCAGCTGAGATTCATCTGAACCCGGCACACCTTGGCCCTGTTGAAGTTATGCTTAATGTGACAACGAATGAGCTTGGGGTTCAAGAAGCTTCTGTTCAATTTGTGGCTGCACATTTAACTTCACGTGAGGCAATTGAAGCTGCACTGCCAAAATTAAGGGAAATGATGGCTGAAAGTGGTATCACGCTTGGTGATGTATCTGTTGGTGCTGATTCATTTCAACAGCAGGCTGGAAATGATCAGCGTGAGGGAAATTCTTCTGGAAATACAGCTTTTGGGGCTGGAGTTAATAATGATGCGGCTGATAAAGTTGAAAAACAGACTGTAGTTAGAAGACATAGTGGTGTTGTCAATACCTTTGCGTAGGAACATGCATGAAATAAATTAGACGACTTGCTTTGTATTTATGCCCATCTTCTGTGTTATGTAAGCAGTTACATAGCCGTGCTATGCGCCTGTTACACGCCTTAAATATGAATATAAATCCTGCGCTAGCTGCCTAATTTATTTCATGCACGCTCCTTAAAATTTAACTTATGGTACTAGGTAGTATATTCTATAGATGGAATCTGGAAATAACCATTAATCCAGTTGCTATTTAGCATATTACATTCTATAGGTATCTAGCATAATCAGACTACCGTGAAAACTTGATTTATCAAAGAAGGAGTATAAATGTCTAAGGACGCTAAAGATGAAAAGGCTGCGGAAGGTACAGCTAATAAGAAAGGTCCGCTGTTGATGATTTTGGTCGCAGTGGTGGCATTAGGTGGTGGCGCAGGTGGTGCGTGGTTTATGTTGAAAGATCAGAATCAGAACCAAAACGACGAAGTGCTTGATAAAGCTTTGATGCCTGGTGCACCAACTAAATTTCTAGACCTTGATGTTTTCACGGTTAATTTACAGCCAGAAGATGGCAGTCATTATCTGCAAGTTGGGTTAACAGTAAAAACTTTAGAAACAAAAATTGATGAAGAAATAAAAAAGCAAATGCCAGAAATTCGTAACCGAATTCTATTGTTGCTGTCTAGTAAGAAACCCTCAGAAATTTCTACTATTATTGGTAAGCAAGAGTTAAGTGCCGACATTACTCACGAAATTAGAGAATCTTTAGATTCTAGAACAAGTCAACAAGAAGTGGTTGACGTGTTGTTTACTTCATTCGTTATTCAGTGATACTTCTATGGCTGAAGACTTTCTTTCCCAGGATGAAATTGATGCATTACTTAAAGGTGCTACGGGTGAAAGTGATGATGTAAAGTCAGATGATGATGAGTCAGGTGTTCGTAATTATAACCTTGCAACACAGGAACGTATTGTGCGTGGGCGTATGCCCACATACGAAATTATCAATGAAAGGTTTGCACGTTTCTTGCGTATTGGATTATTCAATTTCATGCGTCGAACTGTTGATATTTCGGTAAGTCCTGTCAAGGTTATAAAATTTAGTGAGTTTGTGCGTAATTTGGTTGTGCCAACTAATCTTAATATGGTGCATATTAAGCCATTACGTGGAACATCATTATTTGTTTTTGATCCAAATCTTATATTTCTTATTGTAGATAATTTATTTGGTGGCGACGGTAGGTTTCATTCTCGTGTTGAAGGTAGGGATTTTACTCAAACTGAGCAACGTATTATTCAGCGTTTGCTTGAGGTTGTTTTTAGTGCTTATGAGAAATCATGGAAATCTGTCTATCCCGTGAAGTTTGAGTATGTACGTTCAGAAATGAACCCGCAGTTTGCTAGTATTGCTACACCTAATGAAGTTGTCGTAGTTGTTGCTTTTAATATTGAGATAGGTAATTCAGGCGGAGAGCTTCATGTCTGTATTCCTTATGCAATGGTTGAGCCGATACGCGACATTCTTTATGGTAGTTTGCAAGGAGATCATATGGAAGTCGATAAGCGTTGGGCTCGATTATTGTCGAAACAAATTCAAAGTGCAGATGTGGAGTTAGTAGCTAATCTAGGTCATGCACAGGTAACGTTAGATCAAATTCTTAGTATGCAAGAAGGAGATGTAATACCACTAGAAATACCGCAAAACATTTTGGCTCAGGTAGATGGTGTGCCGGTGATGGAATGTCGCTATGGTATTATCAATGGTCAGTATGCATTAAGAGTTAATGCAATGATTGCACAAGTGGACGTTGAATAATTGAAGGGAGACTGTTATGTCTGAGCCGGTAGAACAACTGGGTGCTGAAAAACCATCGGATCAACCTGCTGTTTCAGAAGCAATTGAAATAGATGATTGGGCTGCTGCTATGGCTGAGCAATCTGAAACAGAAGCTGGTGCTGTGACAGAAAGTACTACTTCAGATAATGTTCAAGAAACAGCACCTGTTTTTGAGGAATTTTCGAAAGATAATGTATTAACCAATACACGTAATGATATTGATATGATTCTTGATATCCCGGTACAACTTACAGTTGAGCTGGGACGTACCAAGATTGCTATTAAGAATTTATTACAATTAGCGCAAGGTTCTGTTGTAGAGCTTGATGGTTTGGCAGGTGAGCCAATGGATGTATTGGTTAATGGCTGTTTAATTGCGCAAGGTGAGGTGGTTGTTGTTAACGATAAATTTGGTATTAGACTAACAGACATTATTACGCCTAGTGAGCGTATTAGGAAACTTAACCGGTAGGACTAAATGCCAGATATTCAACAACAAATAACCACTAGAAGTGATCAATGTTCTAGTTCATTTTTTGTGGATTTTATAGTGTATCTATTAGTAGCTTTAGTATTGATGGTGCCGTCTAAAGTTTTTTCTGAAACATCAGTACCATCAAATTATGTTCCGGCACCTGTAGTTTCAACCGAGAATCTGTTACAGATGATCGGTAGTCTGTTATTAGTGCTAGCAATTATCTGGGTGATTGCTTGGTTACTCAAGCGCTACGCACTTATTCCTACATCAGCTTCAAATGGTATAAAAATAATTGCGACAGTAGGTGTAGGGCAACGGGAGCGTGTAGTTATTGTTGAGGTTGAGGGTGCTAGATTGGTTTTAGGTGTTGCACCTGGTCGTGTTAATACTTTGCATCGTATTAATATAACTCCTGATAATAAGACGCCTGAAACTAATGCTGAGAAATTTTCTGGACAGTTAAGTCGGTCAATTGAAAGAAACCATGAATAATGCTATTTCAATATTTACTAGCCAAGCGTTTAAATTTATATTTTTTTGTTGTAATAGACTGAAAATACGTTATTTATTGCACGTCTTGATAGTTTTAATTGGATTGTCAGCATTTCCAGTATTTGCTCAGCAAGTTGGCTTTAATGCATTTTCTAGTTCACCTACTCCTGATGGTGGTACAACCTATACGATTAGCATTCAAGCGTTGCTTTTTTTTACTTCATTGACATTTTTGCCAGCAGTTGTGCTATTGATGTCGAGTTTTACCCGCATCATTATTGTATTGTCATTATTGCGGCTTGCTCTGGGAACGCAATCATCACCACCTAATCAAGTGTTGATTGGGATTGCTTTATTTTTAACTTTTTTTGTTATGTCGCCGGTTATTGATCGTATTCACACAGAAGCTTATTTGCCTTTTGCTGCGGATGAAATCAATATTATGGAGGCAGGAGATAAAGCCAGCATTCCACTTAAAGAATTTATGCTGCGCCAAACACGTGAAACTGATTTAGCGTTATTTGTTCAGATATCTAATAGTGATGATATAGAAAGTCTTGATCAGGTGCCGTTGAGGATTTTGGTGCCAGCTTATGTTACTAGTGAATTAAAAACAGCTTTTCAGATTGGTTTTGTTGTTTTTATTCCGTTTCTGATTATTGATATGGTAGTTGCGAGTGTGTTAATGGCGATGGGTATGATGATGCTGTCACCAATGATAATTTCATTGCCGTTTAAAATCATGTTGTTTGTGTTGGTAGATGGCTGGCATTTGTTGATAGGTTCGCTAACACAAAGTTTCTTTGTATAATTATCATGTAAGAGTGTATTTTAATGACTCCAGAGAATGCAATGACTATAGGTAGACAGGCGTTGGAAATTACCTTTATGGTATCGGCGCCATTGTTGTTGGCAGCATTAATTACTGGTTTAATTGTTAGTATTTTCCAAGCAGCAACTCAAATTAATGAGATGACCTTGTCATTTATACCAAAATTACTGGTAATGTTTACTATGATGGTCGTAGCTGGACCATGGATGCTTACTGTGATGATGGATTACATGCATCAGCTTTTTTCTAGTATTCCGTGGTTGGCACTTGGGTAATTCTATAGCCAGATTAGAAATAGTCTGTCCCACTGTGATTTCTCATTAGTTACAAGTAAAGGAAGCAAAATACCTAGCGTAGAATGCGCCTCCTACGTCTGCACATCTTACCTCACAGGTTATTTGGTTATAACCTAGATCCTGCAAGTAATTGCACACAGACTGCACAACAGATTGTTCCATATAGCAAACCTTGTTCTTTGGGAAGATCAATAAGTATTCCACGCAGAATAAGATTCACTATATGAAACAATTTGTTGCACATTATATGCACGATTACTTGTGGGATCTAGGTATAAAGTTATCATTCGATACAACTATTATTGCCTCGTCCCTTAACATTCTAATAAGCAAATGATTAGTGTAACCACAGCAGAGATTCATGCATTATTAGCAGCCTTTATCTGGCCGCTTAGTAGGATTCTTGCGTTGATTACAACAGCCCCTGTTTTAGGTAATCCGAGTTTACCTGTTCAAGTAAAACTTGGCTTAGCATTATTAGTTACCATTCTTGTAGCTCCAACATTAGACTCACTTCCGCAGATTGATCCTGGGTCTGGGATAGGCCTATTAATTCTAATGCAACAAGTTATTATCGGAATAGCTATTGGGTTCTCAATGCGTATTGTGTTTGTTGCCGTAGAAATGACTGGGGAAATTGTCGGACTACAAATGGGATTAGGATTTGCAACTATGATTGACCCAATGAGTTCTGGTCAAATTCCATTGATTGGTAGGTTTCTTGGCCTTATTGCGAGCCTAGCATTTATTGCAATTGATGGTCATCTGATAATGATTGCACTTGTGGTGCAAAGTTTTCAGACCTTACCGATTGGTACTGTGGGTGTCGCATCCTCCATGTTCAGTGATATTGCTATTTGGGGCAGGGAGATTTTCTTATTTGGTTTGCAACTATCTTTGCCGGTTTTGGCCGCCCTGTTAATTACCAACCTGGCTTTAGGTATTTTATCTCGTGCTGCACCACAGCTTAATATTTTTGCTGTTGGTTTTCCTTTAACTCTGACAGTTGGGCTGTTGGTGCTAGCACTTTCAATTCCTTATTTTACACCACTTCTGGAACAGTTAATTCAAGATGGCTTCGGCATGATGATGAGGATTGTTGGGTTGCCTAGCATTAAATTTCCAGAATAGCTCCATTTTTAAAAACAATCATACGATTAGCTTGTCTTAATGAGAGATTTTGCTGTGGGGTAATAATTATGGTGGTTCTTCCGTGCATTAGGCTTTTTAGAGCATCGTCTAGATGCTCAGATTCCACGTCAGAGTCTGTAATGATTTGATCTAAAATAACAATGCCTGGATTTTTTAACATGGCACGTGCAATTGCAATATGTTGACATTGTAATTTGCTTAGTTTTGTTTCTTGTTTACCAAGTATAGTTTGCAGTCCTTTGGGCATTTCTCTAATAAATTCCATGGCATATGAAGCTTGTGCTGCAGCAGTAATTTTAGCTTCATTGGCGCATTGCATTGCTCCATAGGCGATATTGGCGGCTACGGTATCATGATGCAAGATGGTTTTTTCTGGCGAAATTAGTGCGATATCAGCGTACCAAGTCGTCAAATTTAGCTCTGTCAAATTATGATCATCAATCAATAAGCAGCCGCTAGTTGGATTTTTGTGTCGTAAGATCAAATCAATTAGTGCAGTTTTACATTTTCCTGTTACACCGGCTAATACTACAGTTTCACCCGGTTTTATGGTGAAACTAACATTGTTAAGAATAGGTTTGTCTTGTGTGTGATCATAAAAACTAACCTTATCAAAGGTTATTTCACCGCGTATATGTTCTATTTTAATAGTTCCAGTATCTAATTCGTCTTCTTTGTCTAGCAGTGAAAAAATATTCTTCAGTGCTTGTCCACCTTGTTGCCAATATTCGTTAATAAGTAAAACTTGTTTTAAAGGCAAAATTAGCATGCATGTTGCTAACACAAAGGCGGATATTTCTCCTGGTGTGATTTGATGGTCTTGGATTTGTTGGCTTGTTAGCGTCACGATTGCCATTAATACAATTATTCCAATTAATTGTGCCAATATTATGCTAAGCGTTTTAGTTGTAGCTTGTTTTTTATTTAACTGATTTATTTGTTTAATGCTACTTATGAAGCGATCTCCTTCATGTGATTGAGCTCCATCAAGTTTGATTATTTTGTGGTTTTTTACTGTGCTATATAACCCTTGGGTGATGTTCTCAGTTACTTTAAATATTTTTTTATTAATGTTATTCAAGTGCCCATTAATTAACTGAGTTGCTATAGTTATTAGTATGATCATTAACAGGATTAATGATGAAAGCTCCCAATTAAGATGAAACATCCATACTAATAATCCTGCAATAGTTAAGAAATCTTTACTGAGTATTGTTGTAATGTGGATGGATGCATATCTAAGTTGATTTAAATCAGCTATAAAATGTGTTGCAAGATTATTTTCTGTTAGCACTATTTGGGGTTGAATAGGTAGTGTTAATAATTTATTGAACATACTTAGGCGTAATTGTTGGCTTAAATTGTTAGCAGCAGTGTTAATTGCATAGCTACTGATATAGCTTATTACGCCACGGACCATAAAGAGTGCAATAACTGTCAGCAAGATTGTCTGGTTTGCTGTTTGATCGTTGTTAATAAAGATATTATCAACTACCTGTATCATAAATGCAGGCAAAATTAATAAAGAAATTGCCAGTAGTAACATACCTAGAATTGCTAAGGTAAGCATTTTCCAATTTGGTGCAACATATGCCAATAGGCGGTGATAGTATTGAGTATTAGTCATCAGATGTTTTCTTTATGAATATTGGCATCCTTCATATCTCTGTAAAAGTAGTTTACACTTTTGATGTTCAAAAGAAGCACAAGTAGGGTGAATTATAGTGCAAGCAGTTGCACTGATGATAATCTTGTTTTTTTATTAATATACTTCGCACGGTCATGATTTCGGTTTTCTAGTGGATCATTTTTGCCAATATCAGCGCCTTGTTCTTGACAAAAATTATCACACTATAAAATCCGAAACCATGGCCGCTCGAAGTATATCTTGGGGGCGGTATGGATTTAGTTCGTAATTGTTTTTTTATCGTGGTTGTGGTTATCTTAATGGGCTGTGCACAGCATAAAACATCAGCAGTGCCTGATTTTGTGGAAAGCGTAAATAATCAACCTGTGGTTGATGTAAATACAGCGTTATTAGACGGCATGGGAAACCATCATTATCCAATTACGACTGCTAACCCAATGGTTCAGCGTTATTTTAACCAGGGTCTTATTATGAGTTTCGCATTTAACCATGCTGAAGCTAAACGTGCATTTCGTGCCGCACAAGAGTTAGATAAAAATTGTGCTATGTGTTTTTGGGGAGAGGCATTGGCATCTGGACCAAATATTAATGTGACTAGTGATGGCAAAGCAGTAATGACAGAAGATGCCCGCGTACAAGCGTATGCAGCCATTCAGCAAGCACTGGTATTGAAAAATAAAGCCAACGAAAAAGAGTATCAGATGATTGTGGCACTAGCAACACGTTACAACGGAGATCAATCAACAGCAAGAGAACCGCTAGATTTAGCTTATGTAGCAGCAATGCGTAATCTTACTAAAAAATATCCTAATGACGACGATATCGCAGCATTATTTGCTGAAGCGATGATGAACACCATGCCATGGAATTATTGGTTGGATCAAGAAACACCAAAATCATTAACTGCCGAAGTAATACAAGTATTAGAGACTATACTTGAGCGTTCACCGCAGCATCCATTGGCAGCACACCTTTATATCCATGCGGTAGAAGCATCTTCAACACCTGAGCGTGCGGAAGCAGCAGCAGATAATTTGTTAAATCTAGTGCCAGGTGCGGGCCATTTAGTTCACATGCCATCACATATTTATTGGCGTGTTGGGCGTTATCATGATGCATCGCAAGCAAATATTAAAGCTATGGCAGTTGATGAAGCATATATTGCAGCCAGTGACGCACAAGGTTTTTATCCTGCTGCGTACTACCCCCACACAATTCATTTTTTATGGGCTGCATCCAGTATGGAAGGGCGTAGTCAAGTTGCAATCGAAACAGCTCGTAAGGTTGCTGCAAAAATAAAGCTTGAAACAATTGAGCAATTTCCACGTGTAGAATTTTTTAAAACAACTCCTCTGCTTACTTTGATTAATTTTGGCGAATGGGATGCTGTCTTGGCCGAACCACAACCGCCAGAAGAACTGATTTTTTCAAATGCTATTTGGCATTACGCACGTGCACTTGCAATGCTTAGAAAAGATAATTTAGATGCAGCTGACATTGAGCAAGCACAATTGGCATCAATTCGTGAAAATGAAGATTTTACTTTTCTTGATAGCACTGGTTACCCGGCAACTATGCTGTTACAGATTGCACACCAACTGGTGCAAGGTGAAATTATGATGGTAATTGATGAGCAGCAGGCTGCTATTCAACATTTCAAGAAAGCGGTAAAAGTTCAAGATAAGCTTCCATATACAGAACCACCATTTTGGTATCACTCAACACGTCTTACCTTAGGCAAAGCTTTGCTTGAATCAGGCAATGCACCCGCAGCAGAAGCGGTTTATCGTCAGAATCTTGCGCACTATCCACGCAATGGTTGGGGTCTGTTTGGGTTAATGCAAAGCCTTGCAGAACAGGGTAAAGATGCAAGTGAAATTGAGAAAGATTTTGACCGCGCATGGAAAAATGCGGATGTAGAATTGTCTGCTTCAAGGTTCTAAGAAATTGTGGAATTTAGACCCGCATGCTTTCCTAAAAATAAGATTATATGATGATGAAAGAATAGTCTTATTAAAGTTATTAAAATCAATAAAAGGGGAAGTATATTTGTTTGGTAGTCGGGTTGATGAGCAGCGTAAAGGTGGTGATATTGATTTATTAATACTATCCTCGGATAACCCGGTAGTTATCGCGGACCAATTAAAAACGCAATTTTTTCTAGCGTTAGATTCAAAATTAGATGTTGTTGTATTTAATCCAACTAAACTTAGTGCAGAGCAATCTTCATTTATTAATACATTGAATAAAATAAGATTAAAGTGATAGAAAAAGATTATTTAATTTTACTTAAACAGGCTCAAATAAAATTGCATAGAAGCTTCCTATTAGTTGAGGCTTCATTGCAAGATCTAATTCGTTATGACATGACAAAAAATTATACACCAAAAGAATTAGAACCTTATGATGCTTTATCAGATCGTTTTATACGTTGCATAGAAGTTTTTGTTAGGTATTTTAAAACATATGAATACTATAACTATGCTGTCGCTTCGGATACTTTTCGTGATGGATTAAATAAAATGGCGACATTAGGTTTAATAACCGACGTTACTTTATGGATGAGAATGCGTGATACACGTAATAAAATTGTACATGACTATCTTCCTGAGCATACGCAAGCGATGTTCGATAACATTATGGGAGATTTCTTTATTGAGTTAAAACAAACTAAATTAAAGATAGATCAATTTCATGCTCAGCTTTAGTGAGGCTGCATTTCATGCATCGTTGAAAAATGCCAATATTCCTGAAAAAATCGTAAGGTTAGCTTGCAGCATCTAACTGAAATTGTAGTGTAGCTAACTGAGAATATAGTTGGCTAGATTGCATTAATTCATGATGAGTTCCCAAAGCTTCTAAGTGTCCATTGTTAAACACTGCGATACGGTCTGCTGATTTTACTGTGGATAGACGATGTGCAATCACTAACGTAGTACGATTGACCATTAGTTTATTGAGTGCTTGTTGTACCAGGTGTTCACTTTGTGAGTCTAATGCGCTAGTTGCCTCGTCTAACAATAAAATCGGTGTATCAGCTAATAAGGCGCGTGCAATCGCTAAACGTTGTTTTTGACCGCCAGATAAACCTAATCCAGCATCACCTAATTTAGTTTGATAGCCCTGGGGTAATTCGCTGATAAACGTATGTGCATAAGCCGCTTTGGCGGCAGCTTCTACTTCGGTATCGCTGGCGTCAGGTTTGGCATAACGAAGATTATCCAGAATGTTGCCATAAAATAAAGCGGGGGTTTGTGATACTAATGCAAAGCAGCTCCGTAAAGCGAGAATATCTAATTGCCGAATATCAACCCCTTCTAACTTGATAGAACCTGAATTAGTATCAAAAAAACGTAATAATAAATCAAACAATGTTGACTTGCCCGCACCTGACGGCCCTACAATCGCCAACGTTTCTCCAGCTTTAATGTTTAGTGTTAGCTGGTTAATTACATAATTATTCGGACGTGATGGATATGTAAAACAGAGTTGCTGGATTTCAATATTTCCTCCAACTGTGGAAGGCAGTTCTTGAGGGTGTAGAGGTGATTTAATTTGATTCGGTGTATCCAATAACTCTATGGTACGTTCAGCCGCACCGGCAGCACGCTGTAATTCACCAATAACTTCGGAAATAGAAGCTACGGCGGAACCAACGATGACACTATAAAATACAAAGGCTGCTAATTCACCACCGCTAATACGCCCTTCAATAACATCCATGCCTCCCACCCAAATCATTACACCAACCGCGCCTAATACCAAGATAATAACCATGGTAACCAATAATGCACGTTGCTTAATACGGTGTTTAGCAACAGAGAATGCATCTTCTACATGATCATGAAATTTATGTTGGTCAATTTCCTGATGATTATATGCCTGGACTGTTTTAATTTGTCCTAGTACTTCACCAACATAAGCACCAACCACCGCAATCTTGTCTTGACTTTGGCGCGACAAACTACGCACGCGTCGCCCAAAGATCAAAATAGGAACTACCACCAGTGGTACACAAATCAAAACAATAGCAGTTAATTTTGCGTTAGTAATAAAAAGCCAGATGATTCCACCAATCATCATAATAAAATTACGTAATGCAAATGATACTGATGAACCAATTACAGATTGTAGCAAGGTCATATCAGCGGTTAATCGTGATTGAATTTCAAGGCTACGATTTTTATCAAAAAATCCAGGATGCAAATTAATTAAATGATTAAATACCTTACGGCGGATATCTGCAATCACTCGTTCACCTAACCAAGTTACCCAGTAATAACGTGTAAAAGTTCCGATGGCCAGCGCGAAAACTAATAGAAGAAATATTAAAACATATTGTGTTAACAAATCTGCCGATTGGGTGGCAAAGCCACGATCAATTAGCAAACGAATACCTTGACCGATTGATAGAGTGATTGTTGCAGTAAATAACAATGCCAACAAACTGTATGCCACCTGGCGTTTATAAGGAGCAATAAATGCCAGTGCCATTTTTACCGATTGCCAACGAGTGCGTGGTGTGTGGTGATTCATCTAATAAGTGAATATTTAGTTGGAACTTAGGAACGCGCATAAAATAACGTGAACAACTAGCTTTGTATTTATATTCATCTTCCGTGTTATGCAAACAGTTACATAGCCGTACTATGCGCCTGTTTACACGCCTTGAATATGAGCATAAATCCTGCGCTAGTTGCTCAAGTTATTTTATGCGCGCTCCTTAGGGGTTAATGTTTTCAGGTAGCTGCCAATCAATTGCAGTTTTCTCATGTTGTTCAAGATATTTATTTGCCGTACTGAAAGGTCTATTACCAAAAAATCCTCGGTGTGCGGATAAAGGAGATGGATGCGGTGCTTTTAATACCAAATGACGTTTCTGATCAATGACTGAACCTTTTTTTTGGGCATAACTGCCCCATAGCATAAACACCACATACTGACAGCGTTCATTTATTGTAGCAACAACCTTATCAGTAAATTGTTCCCACCCCTTACCCTGATGAGAATTTGCCTTGGAAGCCTCCACGGTTAATACCGCATTAAGTAGTAACACTCCTTGCTTAGCCCAATTTTCCAGATAACCATGTTTTACAGGATTGATCTGTAAATCTGCATGCAGCTCTTTATAAATATTAACTAATGATGGCGGGGGTTTAATGCCTGGCAATACTGAAAAACATAGTCCATGAGCCTGATTAGGCTGGTGGTACGGATCTTGTCCTAAAATAACAACTTTTATTTGTTCTAAAGGCGTAGCCTCCAGCGCATGAAACCAATTACTTGAATGCGGATAAATAATTTTATGCTTATCTTTCTCATCCCTAAGAAACTGTTTAAGGTCTTGCATATAAGGCTGCTCAAACTCAGCAGATAAATCTGGCTTCCAACTTGGTGAGTGGTCTAAAAACACTTGTTTATCCTAGGTATTAAAATAATAAATAACCCCCTTATCTTCCAACCAGGTAGGTTGGGGAGAGGAACGAACGAACCCCAATAAAATGCGCCGTTCTGTTGTCGTTTATTATCCTGTGCGACTATTGGTTTCGTAAATATAAGTAGTTAACGTCACTTGGTTTCTAATTGCCTATGTTCACAATCTCGTAGATATAAATTTATTAAGCTTTGATAAGGAATGCCTCTTGCATCTGCCATTTTTTTAAAATGAGCTCTGTAGGGCGCAATAACCGTAGGGCATTGCGCCGTTT